>NZ_JBEPSM010000001.1:2476264-2785797 GCF_040548815.1 Kaistia defluvii
CACGGCGGCCTTCTGATGCACGTTGTTAGGCGGCGTGCTTCTGTGCGCCGGCGAACTGCTGGTTCCACTCGGCGTACCAGGTTTCGAACAGCGCCAACTGCGCGGTCGCATAGTTGAGCTGGCTGTCGCTCAGCACGTCGCTCTCGTTGAAGTGCAGCGTGTATTCGGCGTCGCCCTTCAGCACCATCAGATGCTTGTAGTAGAGCACCAGATCGACGCCCTCGTCGAAGGACGACAGCACCTTGAGGGCGCTCTCCAGTTCCTGCGCCCGCGCACGCGCTGTCACGTCGCCCTTGGCGGCTGCCTTGCAGAGCGCGAAGAGATGCAGCACTTCCTTCGGCAGCGCATTGCCGACGCCGGTGATCGCGCCGGTCGCGCCGCAATTGACGAAGCCGTGGAACACGGCCGTGTCGACGCCGACCATCAGCGTCACGGTGTCGTCCCGGCTGGTGATGTTCTCGGCCGCGTAGCACATGTCGGCAGGGCCGCCGAATTCCTTGAAGCCGATCAGGTTCGGATGCTCGGCGCGCAGCGCGAAGAACAGGTCGGCGCGCGTCGCGAAGCCATAATGCGGGCTGTTGTAGATCACGGCCGGCAGGTCGGGCGCGGCGGCGAGAATGGCCTTGAAATGGTTGCGCTGCGCCGCCGGCGAGGATCCGCGCGACAGGACGCGCGGAATGACCATCAAGCCCTGGGCGCCGACCTTTTGCGCATGCGCCGCGATCGAGACCGCGCTCGCGGTATTGATCGCGCCGGTGCCGACGACCAGCGGAACGCCGGCCGCGACCAGGCGCTCGACGCCTTCCATGCGCTGCGCATCGGTCAGCAGCGGCCAGTCGCCCATCGAGCCGCAGTAAACGACGGCCGACATGCCATGGGCGATCAGTTCCTTGCCCTTGCGCACCAGCGCGTCGAAGTCGGGCGTGCGGTCAGCCTGGCACGGCGTCATCAGCGCCGGAATGCAGCCGGAAAAAATGGCGGATGTCATGGGGTTCTCCTTCAGAGCCTGGTCTTCGGCTTCGCGGCGCGCAGGCCCGAAACGGCATCGATCCTGACGCATTCTATCATTTGTATTTTAATTGTCGACACTCTACCTGCGATGGGGGGCTTCCTCGGCTTTGCCCACCTCGAAGCGAGCCGGGCACGATGGCCCGCAAACTTCCTGCATCCCATTCCTCGACAATCGCAACGAAAGGGATCGACACTATTCACGCAACCGCGTTGTTGGCTAAGAAGGCGGCAGCGGAACGCGAGGGGCAGGTGTCACCATGACCATACGGCAGGACGAGCAGGCGGTCGAAGCGGCTATCGGCCATCGCCGGGGTTCCGGGGTGGGTCACGTCTATGAGGCGCTGCGCAACGACATCATCGAACTGGTGCTGCCGCCCGGCAGCCCGATCGATGAAGTGCAGCTGGCGCAGCGCTTTTCGCTGTCGCGTACGCCGATCCGCGAGGCGCTCGTCCGTCTCGCGGCCGAGGGGCTGATCACAACGCTGCCCAACCGCGCCACCATCGTCGCCAACATCGATTTTCTCGGCCTGCCGCAGTTCTTCGATGCGCTGACGCTGATGTACCGGGTGACGACGCGTCTCGCCGCCGCGCATCATCGCGAGGAGGACATCCAGCGCATCAGCGCCTTGCAGGCGAACTTCATCCAGGCGGTTGAAGCGCGCGACGCGCTGGCCATGATCGGCGCCAACCGCGATTTCCACCTCGAGATCGCGCGCGCCGGCCGCAACCGCTACTACACCGACCTGTTCACCCAACTCCTGGACGAGGGCCGACGCATCCTGCGGCTCTATTATTCTTCATTCCACGACGTGCTACCGCGCGAATATGTCAACGAACACGAGGACATGATCGCGGCGATCGTCGCGCGCGACATCGATCGCGCCGATGCCCTGGCAAGCGCCCATGCCGATCAGATCGTCCGCCACATCCAGGCCTCGATCACGGCCGACGGCCGCACCAACGCCCGCATTGCCATCTGACGCGGCTGGGATCGGCCGCGAGCGAGAAGCTCCGGCAGTCAATCCGACAATTTCAGGTGGGGACGGCGTCGCGACTCAATCGACAGTCGAGCCAGGGAATGGCAGAAGACGCGGCGTCAACAATGCCTAAGGGGGCTTGAGATGAAGAAGACCTACGCGAAGCCGGCACTCGAAAGGTCGGCAATTCTGCAGCGCATCGCCGCGACGCTGCCGACGAGCGGCCAGTTCGACTAAGCGACCCAGATCCCGCCGGATGGCCCGACCACTGGCGGGATTATCTCCCTATTTCTTGAAACGCCATCGCGGATCCCAAAGCGACCGGCCGCGTCAGGGGCCCGCCTCGACGGGGAGGATGATCGAGACGATCGCGCCGCCGCCGGGGCGTTTGGCGAATTCGAGGCGCCCGTCATGCGCGGCGGCGATCGCCTTCACGACCGAAAGACCGAGACCGCTGCCGCCGGTTGCCCGCGAGCGCGACGTGTCGGCCCGCCAGAACAGATCGACGGAATCGGACGAGACGTCTTCGGGCAGCCCCGGCCCGCGATCGAGCAGGCGGATGCAGGCTTCCTGGCCACCCTGCAAGCCCACTTCACAGCGCAGCACGCCCCCCGCTGCCGCGTAGCGCGTGGCATTTTCCACCAGGGCGAGGACGGCCTGCCGAAGCCGCGGCGCATCGCCGACGATCCGGACGGGTTGAAGTGCGGTTTCGACGGTCATGCCGGCCTTCTCGAGAAGATGGCCCGACGCCTCCAGCACCTGGCCCACCTCGACCGAAAGGTCGAGCGGCAGGCGTTGCGTCACCAGCTTCTGGCCGGCTGCAAGCGACAGCGTGCGCAGATCCTCGACCAGCGCCGAGAGCCCTTCGACTTGTAGCAGCAGCTGGACGATCCGGGTCCGATCGATGGGGAAGACGCCGTCGGCCATGCCCTGCAGGTTGCCGCGAAGAACCGTCAAGGGCGTCCGCAGTTCATGCGCGACGGCCATCGTGTTGAAGCGAAGCCGGCTTTCCATGCTTTCAAGCTCGCTGGCGAGCGCGTCGAACCTGCGGACCAGAAGCGCCACCTCCTTGGCGGCATTGCCGACCGGCCCCACGCGGACGCTGAAGTCGCCGGCGCGAAGGTTTTCGGTCGCCGCCGCCAGCACCTCGAGCGGTCGGCTGATCTTGCGCGCCAGCCAATAGCCAAACAGGCTGCCGACGAGAGCCACGATCATGGCGAGCGCCAGGATCGTCAGCTGTCCCTCGGTTTCGGATTGTCTTTCGACCGCGGGCAAGCTGTTCAGCAGGGCGCGCACGCCGTCCTGCGTCGGCATGCGGCCGGCATTGAAGTCGAGATAAGCCGCCGACGCCTCGCTGGGCAGGCGATCGAGCGTTCGGCGCTCCAGCGTCGACTCCAGCGCGACCACGCCGAGAAATACCAAGATGACGCTGACGACCAGCAGCACCGCCATAGTCAGGGCGGTCAGCACGCCCAGGGGTACGCGTTGAAGAGCGAGTTTCATCGCGGATCCATGAACCGGTAGCCGACGCCCCGGACCGCGGCGAAGAAGCCCGGCGCGCCGAGGTCCTCCAGCTTGCGGCGCAGATTGGCGATGTGGGTATCGACGGTACGCGCCATTGCGCCGCTATCCGGCAGGCAGGCATCCAGGAGATCGGCCCGGTCGAAAGCGTGCATGGGGCGGCGGATCATGTAGGCCAGGATGCGGAATTCGCTCAACGTCAGCGGCAGGGACTGCCGATCGCCCGCTGTCACCACAAACGCCGCATGGGCATCGAGATCGACCTCGACCCCCTCGCAGCGAAGCACCGTCGTGCCTCCGCCATGGCGGGTCCGCCGCAAGACGGCGTTCACGCGGGCCACCACCTCCTGGGGATTGAAGGGCTTGACGACATAATCGTCCGCGCCGAGCCGCAGTCCGGCCAGCCGGTCGAGATCCTCCGCCATCGCCGTGACCAGGATCGTCGGCGTCTGGCTCTCGCGCCGGATCCGCGCCAGCACTTCGAAGCCGTCGAGTTTCGGCAGGCGAATGTCGAGCAGGATCAGATCGGGCGACAACACGGCGTGGTGCGTGAGAGCGATCTCTCCATCGGCCGCGCGCACGGTGCGAAACCCGTCCCGCACCAGATAGGCGTCGAGAATCTGGGCAATTTCCGGCTCGTCCTCGACCAGAAGAATGAGACCCTTATCGACCATGCCCAACCCCTCGCAACGCGCATCTTCCGAAGCGCCTTATGAGGCGGCGAGGTCCGGGTGGCAATTAACAGGACCGGACAAACCGGCCGATGGGGCCCATGTCGGGCGATTGCGCTCCGTATCTCCGCCATTTCTTGACAGAACGCCACGATCGTCCCGCTCGCCCCGCCCCCCGGTTTCGAGCCACGGACGACATGACCCACATCAATCCCCTGCCGGCCTCCGAGGTCGACTTCCGTGCATGGCGCGCCGCCCTGCGCAGCGTTCGCTCCCGCTTCGAGGCGAAGCCGGCGAAGGTCGCGGGCGTCCTGACGCTGCTGGCGGCCGGCCTCTTCATGGCCTTTCCGGGCCTGGATCTCGCCGTGTCGCACGGCTTTGCGACGGGGAGCGGGGGCTTTCCGCTGTCCCGAGAACCGCTGCTGATCGCGCTGCGCGATTGGAACCGCGCCCTGCCCTTCCTGATTCTGCCGGCAGTCATGGCGCTCCTTCTCGTCCAGGCGATCGCTCCGCAGCGCTGGTTGCTTCGGCCGCACAAGGCGATCTTCTTCCTGGCGTTCTACGCGCTGGGGCCAGGCGTGCTGATCCAGTCTCTGAAAGGCCTTGTCGGCCGGGCGCGGCCGCATGAGATCCTGGAATTCGGGGGCAGCCTGCCCTTCACGCCCGCCTGGCAGGTATCCTCCGCCTGCGCGCGCAATTGCTCCTTCGCGTCCGGAGAGGCATCCTCCGCCGTCGCCCTCCTGGCCCTCGCCCTGCTTCTGCCGAGCCGCTGGCAGAAGACGGCAATCGTCGCGCTCATACCCGTCGTGCTCGCCTTCTCCATCAACCGGATCGCCTTCGGCGCTCATTTCCTCTCGGACGTCGTGATGGCCTGGATGCTCCTGCTCTGGCTCATGGCCTGGCTCTGGCCCGTGTTTTCCAGGAATGGCGAGCGGATCGATCGGCGGTTCTGGCAGGGCGTCGGCTACCATCCCGCCCGCCGACGCTAGCTGGAGGCCCCATACCCCTCTTCATCGGTTGATTTGGCCGTTCTTCCGTCTCGTGGGGGCGCTATCATGGACGGAGAGCGCCGGCGGCCGGAGCCGGGCGCCGCCGACGAGAACAAGGCAGATCCGATGAGCCAGAACGACCCTTCCGACAATCCCGCTCGGGATCACGACCACGGGCACGATCACGCGGCCGCGCCGCGCTGGAAACATGATGGCGTGCGCGTCATCAAAGGCAACCAGCTCGACGACAACACGGCCCAGACGCCGGGCATGTACCGGCAGGCGGCGATCAACCATGCCCGCGTCGGCGCGCAGAAGATCTGGGCCGGCACGGTGCAGATCGCGCCCAACGCCAAGACCGGCGTGCATCATCACGGCGAACTGGAAAGCGTGATCTTCGTGGTCAAGGGCCGCGCCCGGCTGCGCTGGGGCGATCGGCTGGAGTTCGTCGCCGAGGCCGAAGCCGGCGACTTCATCTTCGTGCCGCCCTTCGTGCCGCACCAGGAAATCAACGCCGATCCGACCCAGACGCTGGAATGCGTGCTGGTCCGTTCCGACAACGAGGCGGTCGTCGTCAATATCGACACCGTCGATCCCGTCGAGAAGCCGGAGGAAGTCTACTGGGTCGACCCGATCCACAAGCATCCGTAGCGGATCGCGCCAGGGCGGCGGCCCGCGCGCGGCTCAGCCCAGAAACTGGCGAAACCGGTTCAGCGAGAAGGTGAAGAGCGCGACGCCGATCGCCAGCAAGGCCACGAGTTGCGGCCAGACGACGCTTATGCCGGCGCCGCGGAAGAGGACGGCCTGCGAGAGCATCACGAAATGGGTGGTGGGCGCCGCGAACATGATGATCCGGATGATCTCGGGCATGCTCTCCCGCGGCGTGACACCGCCCGACAGAAGCTGCAGCGGAATCAGCACCATCATCACGAGCAGGGCGAATTGCGGCATCGAGCCGGCAACGGTGGCCAGGAACATGCCGAGGCAGGTCATGGCGAAGATATCCAGAGCGGCGGCCGTGAGGAACAGCAGCAGCGACCCGTGGATCGGCACCGCCAGCAGGCCCTGCACGATGACGAGCAGGCAGAAGGTAGCGGCCACCAGCACGACCAGTCCCATCGACCACAGCTTGCCGACCATGATCTCGAAGGCGGTCACCGGCATCACCAGCAGGTGCTCGATCGTCCCGTGCTCGCGTTCGCGGATGAGCGCGGCGCCCGTGAGGATCACGGACAGCATCGTGATCGCCTCGATCAGTTCGTTGATCGCGCCGAACCACCTTTTGTTCAGCTCCGGATTGAAGCGCGCGCGCAGGTCGAGCCCGACGGGAAGCTGCGTCTCCTCCCTGTGGCGCGCCAGGAACTCGCTCACCTGGCCGGAAACGATCGACTGCACATAGCCTCCCCCGGTGAAGGCCTGGGTCATGCGCGTCGCATCAATGTTGAGCTGGATGGTCGGCGACCGGCCGGCGAGAAGGTCGCGCTGGAAGTTGGGGGGAATGTCGAGCGCGAACGTATCCAGGCCTTCATCCATCCGGCTGTCCATCTCGGACTGCGAGATCAGCTTCGGCTCGACGAAATAGGGCAGGTAGAAGGCGCTCGCGATGCGATCGGAAATGGCCGACCTGTCCTCGTCGACGATGGCGATGGGCGCGCGGTTGAGCGTCTCGGGCAGGGCGCGCGAGGCGGTGTAGACCTGCAGCGAGAAGGAATAGGCGATCAGCAGCAGCAGCGTGACGTTCCGCAGCAGGACCCGCAGTTCCTTGACGCCCAGCTGGAAGATGTTGGCCAGTCGCATCAGCGGGCCTGCTTTCGGAGGAAGGCGACGCTGAGGCCGATGACGACGGGAACCGTGATCAGCAGCGGGACAAACGCGCCCCACAGATCATGGAAACCAAGCGCTTTCGAAAACACCCCGCGCGAGATCGTCATGAAATAGGTGGCCGGGTAGATCTGCCCGATGAACGCGCCCGCGCCCTGCAGCGACGAGACGGGATCGATCATTCCCGAATATTGCGACGCCGGGATCATCGTGAGCAGCACGGTGGCGAAGATCGCGGCGATCTGGCTGCGCATGAAGGTCGACAGGAAGAAGCCCATCGATGTCGCAATGACGACATAGAGGAAGGCGGCGGCAGCATAGGTCGCGAAACTGCCGGTGAAGGGCACCTGGAAGCCGTAGACCGCAAACGCCGTCAGCAGCAGGAAGTTGAGCATCCCCAGCGCGACATAGGGAAGCTGCTTGCCGATCAGGAATTCCATCCGCGTCACCGGCGTGACGTAGAAATTCGTGATCGACCCAAGCTCTTTCTCGCGTACGACGCTCAGGACCGCCAGCATGGCCGGGATCATCAGGAGCAGCATGGGAATGATGGCCGGCGCCATGGCGTCGAGGCTGCGAACATCCGGGTTGTAGCGGTAGCGGACCTCCAGCTGGAAGTCGCGCTGGTCGGCCGCCTTGCCATAGGCCTCGCGCGCCTTCTGGGCGAGCCAGGTCGAATGCATTCCCTCGACATAGCCGCGGATCGTCTCCGCCCGCGTCGGCATGGCGCCATCGATCCAGGCGCCGACGGTGACGTCGCGGCCATGCGCGAGATTGCGCGCAAAGCCCGGCGGGATCTCGAGCGCCAGGCTGATCTCGCCGCGCTCCATCCGCCGGTCCATGTCGGCATAGCCGGTCAGGGCCGGCTTCTCCGTGAAGTAGCGCGAACCGGAAAGCTGGAGCGCATAGTCCCGGCTGATGGCGGTGTCGTCATGGTCGAGAACGGCGAAGGACAGGTTCTCGACATCCATGTTGATACCGTAGCCGATCACGAACATGAGCAGCAGGCTGCCGATCGTCGCCAGGGTCGCGCGGATGGGATCGCGCAGCAGTTCCACGCTCTCACGCTTCGTATAGGCCAGCATGCGGCGCGGATCGAACAGGAGACGGGTGGCGCTCTCCTCGGCTTGCCTTGAATCGCCAACGAGCAACGGCGCGGGCGTGGCGTTGCGGGCCGTATCGCCGGCCGCGTCCTCCAGATAGCGGATGAAGGCAGCTTCCAGGGTCGGCGCCGAGCGGCTGGCCACGATCGCCTCGGGCGTGTCGCTCACCAGGACCTTGCCCGCATGCATCAGGGAGATGCGATCGCAGCGCTCGGCCTCGTTCATGAAATGGGTGGACACGAAAATGGTCACCCCGTCGCGGCGGGAAAGCTCGATGAGGATGCGCCAGAAATTGTCCCGCGCCACCGGGTCGACGCCTGATGTCGGCTCGTCGAGGATCAGGATATCCGGCGAATGGATCATCGCGACCGCCAGCGACAATCGCTGTCGGATACCGAGCGGCAGCTCGTCCGGCAACGCGTCCATCTGCTCGATCAGGCCGAATTGCCGCGCCACTTCCGTGATCCGCGCCGGGATGCCGGCCTCCGGCAGGGCGAACAGCCGGGCATGCAGTTCCAGATTCTGGCGGACCGTGAGCTCGGAATAGAGCGAGAAGGCCTGCGACATGTAGCCGACGCGGCGGCGGATCTGGATGTCGCGCGGATCAACCTCCCGCCCGAACAGCCGGACCCGCCCGGCGCTCGCGGCGAGCAGGCCGGTCAGCATCTTCATGGTCGTGGTCTTGCCGCAGCCGTTCGAGCCGAGGAAGCCGAAGATCTCGCCCCGTGCGATGCGGAAGCTGACATCGTCCACGGCCGTGAAATCACCGAAGCGCTTCGTCAGATGCTCTGCCTCGATCGCCGGTTCGCCGTCGGCGACCGGCAGGCGGGCGGGCCGGACCACCGCCTCGTGGCCTTTTGACGCCTCGGCGGGCAACAGCGCGATGAAGGCGGCATCGAGGTCCGCGGCGCCGGTCCGGGCCAGCAGTTCGCCGGGCGTGCCGGTCGCGAGCACGCGCCCGGCGTCCAGCGCCACCAGCCAGTCGAAGCGCGCGGCTTCCTCCATATAGGCGGTGGCCACGATCACGCTCATGCCGTCGCGGTTGGTGCGGATGCGTTCGATCAGCTCCCAGAACTGCTTGCGGGACAGAGGATCGATGCCGGTCGTCGGCTCGTCGAGAATGAGGAGGTCCGGATCATGGATCAGCGCGCAGCAGAGCCCGAGCTTCTGCTTCATCCCGCCGGAAAGATTGGCAGCCCTCCGGTCGGCGAAAGGCGCCAGCCCGGTGCTCTCCAGCAGCGCGCCGATGCGCCGTTCCCGCTCCTGTCGGCCGAGGCCGAAGAGGCGTCCGAAAAAGTCGACATTGGCGAAGACGGAGAGCGACGGATAGAGGTTCTTGCCCAGTCCCTGCGGCATGTAGGCGATGCGGGGACAGGTGCGCCGGCGGTGGGCCGCATCCGCCATGTCGCCGCCGAGCACGGTGATGCTGCCGCGCTGGATCACGCGCGAGCCAGCCACCAGGGACAGGAGGCTCGATTTTCCGACGCCGTCGGGTCCGATCAGGCCGACCACGCAGCCGGACGGAATATCCAGCGTGATTTCCTGCAGCGCCGCGACCGCCCGATAGGTCTGGCCGACGCCCTGCAGCCGGACGACCGGCTCGGGCGGCGCTCCAGGCTTCATTGGAGCAGGTTTCCCTGTAGCGCGGCAGGCCACTCGGCCTTTGGATCCAGCTTGACATAGGCCGTGCCGGGAAGGCCGGTCTTCACATGCTGGATATATTTGCGCAGCAGCTCCGGCTCGATCCTGGCCTTGACGCGGAACATCAGCTTCTGCCGCTCCTCCTCCGTCTCGACCGTCTTGGGCGTGAACTGCGCCACGTCGGCAACATAGGTGGCCTTGGCCGGTATGACGTATTGCGGCGCGGCATCCATGATCAGCCGGACCTCGCTGCCGATCGCCACGCGCCCCGCCTCCGCGGTGGGCAGGAAGAAGGTCATATAAACGTCTTCGAGATCGACGAGGTTGATCACCCTGCCCCCGCTGCCCAGCACCTCGCCGGGTTCGGCCACGCGATATTGAACCCGCCCGTCGCGCGGCGAGCGGAGGATCGCATCGTCGATTTCCGTGTCGATCGCCTCGGTGGCGGCGCTGGCCGCTTCCCGCGCCGCCTGCGCGTCGACGACCAGCGCCCTCGCGGTATTGATCGCCGCGTCGCTGGCTACCAGCTGCGCTTCGGCGGCGGCCACCGCCGCGGCGGCGCCGCGTTCGGCCGCCCTGTCATCGTCCAGGGTCTGCTGCGAGATCGTGTTGCTGGCGGCGAGCTTCTCCGAACGCTTGAACCGCTGCTCCGCCGCATCGCGCTCGGCCTGCCTCTGGCTGAGGACGGCTTCAGCGGTCTTCTTCTCGGCCTGCCGCTGGGTGACCAGCAGATTGGCGGTATCCACGGCGATCCGGGAGCGCTGCAGCTGGGCCTCGGCTTCGCGACGCTTGGCCTGCAGCTGGGCCGTGTCCATGCGCGCCAGCACGTCGCCGGCCTTCACGAAGTCGCCCTCCTCCGCCAGGATCTCCTTGATGCGGCCGGGCGACTTCGCCGAAATGTCGATTTCAACCGCTTCGATGCGGCCATTCGCGCTCGCTATGCCTGCGGGCAAGGCACCGTTGTGAGATCGTTGCCAAGCATAAAACGCGATTCCGGCGAGCACCACCAGCAGACCCACGATCAGCCAGTTGCGTTTGGCATGGCTCATACTGGAATTGTCATGGCCTCGCGGACATGCCCCCTCGAAACGGCCTGAACAAGACGGAGAGGTACCTCTCCCGATCTGTCATCCCGAACGCTTCCTCTTCACGAGATCAGCGATGGGTGCTCAGAGGTGAAATACATCTACTCCGAACGCACTACAGAGACTGGAATAATTGCCTGAACGAAGCCTGCGAAAGCAGTGGTTGTTTTTTGCCAGCACAAGCCGGGGTTGCGCCCTCGGGTAATCTGGAAGATATCGCCGCGATCGGCAATCCCCGTCGAGGAAATGTGATGCGCTGCAACGGACCGGTTCGCGGGCGGCAGAGCAATTCCGTGAGGGTGGCATCGGCTGCAAGGCGCAATGGCCCTGTCGCCATGCCGCGGGTGCTGCACGTCCTGGAGCTGCGCCCATCGAGAAAGGACCTACGGAGACGGCGTCAGGCGATCAACGACCGCTGAAACGTCGTCTCGCTGCCTCGGTAATCGGCGTATACAGGGCGACCCGGGTGCCTTCGGGGTCGGCGAACTGGACCGTGCGATTGCCCCAGGGCAGATCCTTGGGCTCATGCACCACCTCGACCTGGTCCTTCAGCCGTGCGAATTCCGCATCGACGTCGGCTACCATGAACTCAAGAATGGCGGTCTTGTTCGCGCGAGGCTCTGCACTGCCCGCCTTGAACAGGGCCACCGTCTCCACGCTGCCGATTGCCAAGGCCGCACCCGGCGTCACGATCTCGGCGAAGACGGGAGCAAGCCAGTCCGCGCGGTAGCTAGTTACTAGCTCGTAGAAGGCCACCATCCCTCGGATATCCGAGGCGACGAGACGGATGGATGCCAGTTTCATGATTGTGTCTTTCGGTCGGAGCGATCTGTTTCCCCGATTTTGTGACACAGTCGTGCTGACAGCGTTGTGGCAGCAGTAGTCAGCATCCATGCGAAAAGCGGAACGGCTCTTTCAGATCATCCAGATCCTTCGAAGGTCGAGCTGCCCCGTCACCTCGGCGCAGCTCGCGGATGAACTCGAGGTCGCGCGACGCACCATCTACCGCGACATCGCACACCTGATCGGCCAGCGCGTTCCCATCGCCGGCGAAGCCGGGTTCGGCTACGTCCTGGATCCGCGATACGACATGCCGCCGCTGATGCTGACACCCGAGGAAATCGAGGCCGTTGTCCTCGGCGCCCAGATGGTGGCAAAGCTGGGTGATGCCGCGATCACAAATGCCGCCCGAGATGTCCTCGCAAAGATTGCGTCCACAATCCCGAGCGACCTTCTTCCCTTCATGGTCGAACCCGCCGTCAGCCTGAAACCCAGCGAGGTGGAGGACGGCTCAAGGTTCGATTCCCGTCCCCTCCGGCGGGCGATCCGGGAGGGGCGAAAGACGCGGCTCGACTATCGCGCGGCGAATGGCGAGGTAACCCGCCGCATCGTCTGGCCCGTGCTTCTGGGCTATGCAGACGCGCATTGCCTCCTGATCGCGTGGTGCGAAGCCAAGCAGGCTTTCCGCCACTTTCGCACCGAACGCATCCTCGATCTCGAAGTTCTGGAAGAGCCCATCGGCCTTTCCCGAGCCAAGCTGAGACAGCAATGGCGGAAGTGGCGTGAAACGGAGCTTTCCCGCCCGCGCCCCGCACCATGACGGCAACACGCTGCCTGCCCTGTGCACGCGCTACGCCCCCCAGCCGCGGCTGGGGGCCATGCATGCCCTTCATGCATGGCGAACGTGCCGACGCCGCCCAAGCCAGCTTGGTTCAGCACCTTTGCGCCCTCGGGGAGGTCCACCTGTTCGACGAGCGCATGCCAAGCCTTTGGCCACCCGCGGGATGGATACCGCTTCGACCATGCTCAGCCTGGTAGGCTTGAGCGCGACGGCAGCGGCCCCATAGGTTCGGGCGGCAGATGCGGCGAGGTCAAGCCGCTGGGCCGACAGCCGTCAGCTGGCGGCGCGATAACGCTCGGCGGCGCGCGCATTGCCGAAGCCGGGCAGCATCGCCTGGCGGGCGGCCTGATAGTTGTCCCACTGCGCGGCATCGGGAAGCGGGGGAATGGTGATCGTCTCGCGGCGGTCGAAGCCCACTAGGGCCGCATCCACCAGCTCGTCCACGCGCATCATCGTGTGCAACGTGCTCGTGTCGGCGCCTGCGCGCTGCCAGATTTCAGTCGCGGTGGCCGCGGGCAGCACGGCCTGCACATAGACGCCCTTGGGCGCCAGCTCGTGGGTCATGCCCTGCGAGAGGAAGGTGACGAAGGCCTTGGTGGCGCCATAGACCGTCTGGCCAAATTCGGGAACGAGGCCGACGACCGAGGCGATGTTGATGATCGCGCCGGAGCCGGCCTTGGCAAACCGGCTGGCGGCGACGTTGGCGAGCCGGACAACCGCCGTCGTGTTGAGCGCAACCAGCCGTTCGATATCGTCGAGCGATTGCTCGTCAAACGCCCCGGAAAGAGCCGCGCCGGCATTGTTGATCAGGATGCCGATCGTCTCGTCCTCGCGCAGCCGCGCTTCGACCCTGGCCAGATCCTCCCGCTGGGTGAGGTCGGCCGGCAGAATGTCGATGGCGACGCCGGTATCCTGGCGCAGCCGGGCGGCGAGCGCCTCCATGCGTGCGCCGTCGCGGGCAACCAGAACCAGATCGTGCCCCCGCCGGGCGAAACGATCGGCATAGGTCGCGCCAATGCCCGACGAGGCGCCGGTGATGAGCACGGAAGGCAGCTTGGTCATAAGGGATCTCTCTGCTGATTAAATTATGGTCGTCATCATTGTCGGCAAATATGATGGAGATCATGTAAATGTCAACGGCCGGGCGCCGGAAGGGCACGTCGCGTTCCGCATGGCTCCGGGAGCGCGTGCGACGCCGAGGCTTCGAGGACGTGGGAGGGTTGCCGCGAATTCGCTCGCACACTGTCTTCATGACAGGCGCAGTGGAGCGGCGGCTATATCGGAAGCCTATTCTGGAGACGATAGTTTTGGCAAGCGTAAGACCAAGTGTTTCGTGACGATTCCGCTACGGCATGCTACTCTCCAAGCTGGCCGGAGCGCCAGCCGGATAGCTGAACCCTCAAAAGGGCTACCGATATGACTTCAACAGCCATAGACGCGCCAGTTGATTGCCCATATCGCCCCATGGAGAGAAGGGACACGGCTCCATGTACCGGAGGCAACGGCCCGGGACACGCGCGTTCCTGGCTCAAGGTAGCGCTGATCACAGTCCTTTTCGGGTCCGGAAGCGCCCTTGCCGAAGACCGGCCCGCCAGCACCGAGGCCCTTGCCAAGGCAGCGCAGAATCCCGTCGCGGACATGATCAGCGTCCCGTTCCAGTTCAACACCAACTTCGGCTACGGGGCCTACGACAAGACCCAGGAAGTCATCAATATACAGCCGGTCATCCCGATAAACCTCTCGCCGGACTGGAACCTGATAACCAGGACGATCGTGCCGGTCATTTCGCAGCCGCAACTCACCCCGGACGGCGAGCGAACCTTCGGCCTTGGCGACACGACGGCCAGCGCTTTTCTCTCCCCGGCGCACTCGGGCAAGTTTATCTGGGGCGTCGGGCCGGCCTTTCTGCTGCCAACCGCCACGGACCAAGATCTGGGCACCGGCAAATGGGGCGCTGGACCGACCGCCGTCGGCCTCATCATGGACGGACCGTGGGTCTACGGCGCGCTGATCAACAATATCTGGTCGTTTGCCGGCGATCCCGGCCGGAAGGACGTCAACCAGATGACGCTGCAGCCTTTCGTGAACTACAATTTCAAGGACGGCTGGTATCTTTCATCGTCACCGCTGGTCACGGCGGACTGGAACGCCGACAACGACGATCGCTGGACGCTGCCGGTCGGCGGCGCGTTTGGCCGGGTCTTCCGGATCGGCAAACAGCCGGTCAATGCGCAGATCGGCGCCTACTATAATGTGATCGCTCCCGACGATATCGGACCACAGTGGCAAGTCCGGGCGCAGTTGCAGTTCCTCTTCCCCAAGAAGTGAAGGGCTGAGATCGCTTCAGGTTTCCGAAGAGGCTCCGCCGCCCGCTAGGCCGGGAGAGGCAGGGAATCGTCCGTCAAGCTCTGAACCGGTTCCGGGAAGGTTCGGTTCCGCCCCGCGTTCTTGGCCTGGTAGAGCCAGCCATCGGCTTCCTTGTAGAGGTCGCCCCACGGCCCGTCTGCGGTGGTGGCGATACCGAAGCTGACGGTGACGGGGCGAGAGAGGCCGAGATCGGAAAAATCCGTCCGGGCGATCGCCTCCCGAAGACGCTCGGCGCAGCCATAGGCTTCCGCGCCGCTCGCCCCCACGAGATAGATCGCGAACTCTTCGCCACCCAGACGACCGACCGGGTCGTCTGCCTCCGAAGACGTTCGCAAGATGGTCGCGACCCGTTCCAGGACGGGATCTCCCACCGCGTGACCATGCGCGTCGTTGATGGCCTTGAACTGGTCGACATCGCAAACGACCAGGGACGCGCGCGAGCCGTGGCGCATGCGGCGGGCTTCCACGGCCGCTTCGAAGCCGCGGCGGTTGAGGACCCGGGTCAGGTGGTCGCTGTCCCGCTCCCGGCGGAGATCGTCGATCAGGTCCGAAATGGCCGCTCCGATAATCGCGAAGGCGAGACTGGACCCCAGCACCGCCATGGACAGTTGCAGCGCCTGCCAGAACACGGAATTGCCAAAAGCCTTGGCTCCGGCGGGCGCCGAGAAGCCGATAGTGAGCAGCGTGCGAGGGAAGAAGTGAACGGCAAACAGCAACAGGGTCCAGAACAGGATCCGATCGGCAACCCGCCCCTTCCTCAGGTCGGCAAGCCGGATGGCCGCGCCAAGCAAGATGAGCCCGTATCCAAAGTTCTGGATGTAGACGCGCGCGATCAGGTTCCGGTCGACATAGAAGAAGTACCACAGGAGCGCCGAAATGGTCAGGACCAGCGCCAGATTGACCAGCATCTTCGAGCGTCTGCCAGATCTCGAAAGCACGCCTTCCGAGACGGCGATGACGGCACAGGTGTAGATCGTGCCTGAGACCAGAGCATTGATGCCGGTATCGGGAGGCCAATACAGAATCTGCGACGTGCTGCCCAGCGCGAACAATCCGCACCCGGCCGCCAGGAGCAACAGATAGGGTCGCTTCCGCTCGACGAGCCATGTGCAGACAAACGCAATGGCGAAGACCAGGATCAGGCTCGGAACGATCAGCGAAAGTGTGATGCGGATAACCGTTCCGTCCATCTGGATTTGACCCCCGTCACTTCCGCGCGCCACAGCAACGCTGGATCGCCCTCTGAAACGCTAGCGCAACCGCTATAGGGGCGAGGCTGCCGAAGGCATAGCGAAAAGGCCCGGGCTGCATCAAAACGCCGACGGATTGTGGCGGACCCGCCTCTCAACGCGCCCGCGCACCCGCTCCGGCGGATCGAGCCGCGCTGGCGACCGTCCCAGAGAACTCGTCGTGAAAGCCGGCGCCGTCCGGCACGAAGGAATAGTGGCGCAAGTGATACCGTGAAGACACAGGGCGACTCCCAAGCAATCGGACATTCACCCTAAGCCGGTGCAGTAACTTGCCGAGTGTCGAGCGTCATGCCTCAATGATCGAGTCGATTGTCGACTAGGAGGCCAAGCATGGACGACAGAAGCATTGGGTGGATTGCTGCGATCATCATCGGCGGTTTGGCCGGCTGGATCGCCTCTATGATCATGAAGAGCGACACCGGGCTCTTGCTGAACATCATTCTCGGCATCGTGGGTGCCATCGTCGCCAGCTTCCTCTTCGGGCTGATTGGCGTCGGCTTCTCGGGCTGGCTCGGCTACCTCATCGCGGGCCTGGTCGGCGCCTGCATCCTGATCGCCATCGGACGAGCGGTCCGGCGCTAGCGCCCCTCCCTCCTCCAGGAAGAGCCCGCCGGGCGGTCCCGGCGGGCCGATTGTGGCCAGGCGCCACATCCCAAGACCGCCTGACGAAAAAGGTGCCGTCGGAGGGTGCCATGCAAGCATCGGATCTCAACCCTTGACGGGAAATACCTGACTATCCCTCGAAGCGGCGTCGCGTGCGGGGATCACTTACCAGCGGCGAGATATCGCTCCCGTTCATCATCCATAGCGATTTGCCAACGGGCTCGCAGAGTTGCGCGACGTTCGGGTATCCGCGCAGCGAGGATGTCTGCGGCGAGGATGCGGTCCGTGCGAAAATATCGAAAAGCACTTCGGGTTTCGCACCAGGCAGCCAGGATCCTTCCAGAATCCCGATATCCGAGAAGGATCGGCCACACGATCCTGCGGGTCACGGCTCCCCTGTTATCCTCATATTCGAGAGTGATTTTCCGTCCCGTTCGGATCGCCTCGCGCAACATAGCTGCTCGGATGCGCTCGGGCGGTACAGGCACCGGGGCAATGCTGGTGGCTGGTTCCAGTATATGGCTGTGCAGCGCTGCCGGAACGACAGCTTCGATTTTGGCGATCAGGTTTTGCGCAGCACGCGCCAGCTCTGGTTCGCCCCGGCTAGCAACCCAACTGGCCCCCAGCATTGCCGCATCCAGTTCATCCGGCGTCAGCATCAACGGCGGCATATCGAAGCCACGCTCCAAGACATAGCCGATCCCCGGTTCGCCGATGATGGGTACCCTCTGGCCGATAAGAACAGCGATATCCCGGTAGATGGTGCGCTTCGACACCTGCAGCTCTTCGGCGATCGCCTCCGCCGACACAGGATTGCGGGCTCGTCGGAGACGCTGAACGATTTCAAAAAGCCTGTCGGCGCGGCGAATGACCAATCTCCTGCATGATGCTGACATAACGCTGTCAGCATGGCCCTGATATCTCTCGCCGCAAGGGCTGCTGTTGGCAATGACGAAAGGCTTCGAGGCGTAGCTATGATTAAGGGAAGTTGTTGTTGTGGAGCGATATCCTTCGAACTGTCAGAACCGCCTGCGATGATGGGATGTTGCCATTGCAGCCGTTGCCGCAAGGTGGGCGCCAGCACGATCGTCTTTGTGCGTAGCGATACCTTCCGTTGGATCGATGGCGAGGAGATGGTCCAACGCTACCCGGCCGTCCCACCCTATAAATACGATCGCTGCTTTTGCTCCTGCTGTGGCACGGCGCTGGGTGAACCAGGCGCGGGCAACAGTTTTCCCATCAACGCGAACTGCCTTGATGATGACCCACAGGTTCGGGTGCAGTTCAATGAGTTCGTCGCTGAGAAGCCGGCATGGGCTGCCATCTGCGATGCCGCGCCCCAGTATCTTGGCCATCCGGTTAGCGCTGAGACCTGAACGATTTCGCGTTCGACTATCGCCATGCGGTACGCGCCAATAGCGATGGGACTTTGCCCGGGCGGCCTGCCGGAAAACGCATGTCGCTTTGCTAAAGTGGACGATACCCTCGCTTTAGGGATTTGCAGTCGCAGCTAAAATGGGCCAACAAGCGGCTCTCGGGAAATGGCCAGCTCCCGCTTCTCAGCTATTACGGGGCCCCGTGCCGCCGCCTTCGCGCCCCAATCCGGACCCTCCGTGTGGCGTCACATCGCCCGAACCGGCTCATGGCAGTTCACCACTTTTGCCACAAGTTAGCTCCAAGAATCCGTTCGACATCAAAACTTCAATCCGCCCAAATGCATAGCTTCAGAGACTGCATAGGCGAGTATCTGACTCAGGCTCCGAGCCGAAAACCCTTCGATTGTCTTCTATCGGACGTCGCCTCTACCGGCAGAAAGCCTATTTCTGATGGCGGCGGGCGAGCCCCTCAGAATCGTCAACCGCTCTGGTTCCGGAAAGTCGACCATTGCAGGGGCACTTCAGTGTCGTTCCCCCTGTCAACAGATCCACCGAGCGAAAGGTACCCTGGATGGAAGAGGGGCTCAGAGCGCCTTTTCCAATTCCGGCAGCGCGACGAACAGGTCGGCGACGAGGCCATAGTCGGCAATCTGGAAGATCGGAGCGTCCACGTCCTTATTGATGGCGACTATGACCTTCGAATCCTTCATGCCGGCAAGGTGCTGGATCGCGCCGGAGATTCCGACCGCGATATAGAGCTGCGGCGCGACGATCTTGCCGGTTTGGCCGACCTGCCAGTCATTCGGTGCGTAGCCGGCATCCACGGCGGCGCGCGACGCGCCGACGGCCGCGCCGAGCTTATCGGCGACGGGAAGGATCAGCTCATTGAATTTCTCGAGCGAGCCGAGCGCGCGGCCGCCGGAGAGGATCACACGGGCCGAGGCCAGTTCCGGCCGGTCGGAGATGGCGGTCGTCTCTCCGACGAAACGTGAAAGCGCGCACTCGGCCACAGCTTCAACCGGCTCGATCGGCGCATTGCCGCCTTCGCCCGTTGCAGCGAAGCTGGCCGTGCGCACGGTGATCACCCGGGTGGCGTCGGTCGCCTGCACGGTCTGGATCGCGTTGCCGGCATAGATCGGCCGCTTGAACGTGTCGGCCGACCCGACCTCGACGATATCGGAGACCTGCGCCACGTCGAGAAGCGCTGCGACGCGGGGGAGCACGTTCTTGCCGGTCGAGGTGGCTGCCCCGAGGATCGTGTCATAGCCAGGCGCCAGCGAGACGATCAGGTCCGCCAATGGCTCGGCCAGCGCGTGCTCGAAAGCTGCGCTTTCCGCCAGCAGCACTCTTGCAACGCCGGCGAGCCGCGACGCCGCCTCGGCAGCGGGACGCGCATTCACGCCCGCCACCAGAATATGCACGTCGCCGCCGATCTGCAGCGCCGCCGTCAGAGCTCGTGCGGTCTGGCCGGCAAGCCCGGCAAGGTCGTGATCTGCGAGAAGAAGAATGGCCATGATGTTACCCTTTCGGACCTGAAGCGGTTCCGAGCGAAGCGCTCAGCGGTTCGCGTGAAGAAAACGAGATGGGCCGATCCCTAGAGAACGCCGGCCTCGGTCCTGAGCTTGTCGACCAGTTCGGCAACGGACCCGACTTTGACGCCGGCAACGCGGCGGGCCGGTTCCTCGGTCCTGAGGATCCGTAGCCGCGCGGCCGTGGCGACGCCGAAGTCAGCAGGCGTCTTGCGGTCGAGCGGCTTCTTCTTGGCTTTCATGATGTTGGGCAGCGAGGCATAGCGCGGCTCGTTCAGGCGCAGATCCGTCGTAACGACCGCCGGCAGCCGCAGCGAAACCGTCTGCAATCCGCCATCGACCTCGCGCGTCACCGAGACAGCATCGCTGGACAGTTCGACCTTGGAAGCGAAGGTGCCCTGCCCCCAGCCAAGCAACGCGGCCAGCATCTGGCCGGTCTGGTTGCAATCATCGTCGATCGCCTGCTTGCCCAGGAGAATCAGACCCGGCTGCTCGGTCTCCACGACCCCCTTGAGAATCTTGGCCACGGCGAGCGGCTCAACCGCGTCATCCGTCTCGACGAGAATGGCGCGATCCGCGCCCATGGCGAGCGCGGTTCGAAGCGTCTCTTCGGCCTTTGCCGGGCCTATGGAGACGACCACGACCTCCTCCTTGCCGGCCTCCTTCAGCCGCAAGGCTTCCTCAACGGCGATCTCGTCGAACGGGTTCATCGACATCTTCACATTCTGAAGGTCGACGCCGGAGCCGTCCGGCTTGACGCGGATCTTGACGTTGAAATCGACGACCCGCTTGACGGGCACCAGGATCTTCATCGGGAATACCTTTCCTTCAACGGGAGCCGCCAGGGCCGTCCGCTTCTCGCAATCCGGGCTCACGGGCCCGCCACAGTCCGCTCAGCAGAGCGTCCGGAACCGTTCCACACAGATATCCAGCACCTCGGCGGGGCCGCGTTTCCACCAATTGTCGGCGGAGAACACCTCCACTTCGCAGAGCCCGACATAGCCGGCGTCCTCGACGGCGCGGCGCAGCCCCTTCAGGTCGGCAACGCCATCGCCCATCATGCCGCGATCGAGCAGCACATCGCGGGTATCGGCGAGCCAGTCACAAAGGTGGAAGCCGGCGATACGCTCGCTGCCGAGACGCTGCAATTCGGCTGCAAGGGAGAGGTCCCACCAGACGTGATAGACGTCGATGGCCACCGCGATCGCCGGATGGTCGATCGCTTCCACCATGTCGACGGCATCGCGCACCGTCACCAGACAAGACCGATTGCCGCCATAGACCGGATTGAGGGGCTCCAGCGCCAGCCGGACATTGGCTGCGCCAGCGCGCGGGGCGGCCTCGGCGACGATCTCCGTAACCCGCTTCAGGCTGTCGCCGATCGAATGCGACCCCTCGATCACGCCGCCGACGCAGATCGTCAGCGAGGCCGCCCCGAGATCGGCGGCCATGTCGATCGATGCATGCAGATCGTCGAACATCGCCGCATCCGGCTTGGGCGCCAGGGGGCCGACGAGGAAGGGCGTCCGGCAAAGCCCTGGAATGGCGAGGCCTGCCGCCCGCGCCCGCTCGCCGATCTCGACGGCGCGCGAACCGATCTCGCGCCGCCAGAACACGATGCCGCCATAGCCGCGCTCGGCGCAGGCGTCGATTACCCGCTCCGGCGACCAGCCAGCGCCATGACCCTCGACATTGTGGCCAAGGGTCGCGGTGTTCAGCGCCAGGGCTGAATGATCCTGCGAGAAATCACGCACCCGATTGCCCTCAGACGCCGTAGACAGTAAGCAGCGATCGCATCCGCGCCACGGCCAGATTCGGGTCACGCAGCAGACCGCATTGATCGGCGAGGCGGAAGATCTCGGTGAAATAGGGCAAGGGACGCATGGCCTGGGCACCGTTCAGCATGATGAAATGCTTCTGGAAGCCGTTCAGCCAGGCGAGGAAGACGACGCCGGTCTTGTAGTATTGCGTCGGCGCGCGAAAAATCAGTCGCGCCAGCGGCACAGTCGGATCAAGGACCTCGCGAAATCCGGCCGTATCGCCTGCGCTCAACTGCGACATTGCGAAAGCCGCCGCCGGACCGAGCGGATCGAAGATCCCGAGCAGCGCGTGCGAAAAACCTTGCGCGTCACCCTCGATCAACTCCGGGTAGTTGAAATCATCGCCCGTATACATCTTGACGCCGGCCGGCAGGCGACGCCGCATATCAATCTCCTTCTGCTTGTCGAGCAGCGAGATCTTGATGCCGTCAACCTTGGCCTGGCTTTCCGCGATCACGGCGAGCGCCGTTTCCATCGCCCCGTCAAACGAGTCCGTTCCCCAGTAGCCCGCGAGCGCTGGATCGAACATGTCGCCGAGCCAGTGCAGGATCACCGGCTCGTCGCAAAGCGCCAGCACATCACGATAAACGTCGACATAGTCCTGCGGGCTGGCTGCGACGCGGGCAAGCGCGCGGCTCGCCATCAGGATAATGCGGCCATCGACCTTCTGGATCGCCTCGATCTGCTCGGCATAGGCGCGGCGGACATCGTCCAGCGTCCGCGCGTCCTTCGGGTCGAGATGATCGGTGCCGGCGCCGTTGAACACCAGCGCATCGGGGATTTCCCGCTTGGTGCGCTGGATCAGTTCGAGGGCGCCGCCCCAGTCTAGCCCCATGCCGCGCTGCGCCGTGTCCATGGCCTCGGCGATGCCAAGCCCGAGATCGGCAAGATGACGGCGAAACGCCATCGTCGCGTCCCAGTCGATCGAGGCGGGACCGGAGGGATCGCGCGCGGTAAAAGGATCGGCGACGACATGGGCAGCCGAAAATACCGTGCGGTTGAAATCGCGCGAGAAGGACGCGGTCTCGATCGGCTTGCCAACGAGCGTGTAGGCCGTGAGGCGACCCTTGGGATCAGGAAGCTGGATATCCATCGGAACTCCTCAGAAGCGGGAAACAAGCATGCCGGCATCGGCGGAGATAACCTGGCCGGTCGTGTAGGGCAGCGAGCCCTCGGCAAGCGTTGCGACGATCCGGCCGAGATCTTTCGGCTGGCCCATGCGCGGCAACAGCGTCAGCCCCTCCTCGCGGATGCGGCGCCGGTAGGTCTCGGTCACCGCGCGCGTCATGTCGGTCTCGATCAGGCCGGGCTGAACGTCATAAACGGCAATGTTCTCGGCGCCGAGGCGCACAGCGAAAACCTTGGAGATCATCGCGGCGGCGGCCTTGGAGGCGCAATACTCGCCGCGCTGGACCGCGACGGCGGTTGCGTTGGAAGAAGTGACGTTGACGATGCTGTAGAAGCGGCCGTCGGCGCGATTGCGCGACAGCAGCCGGCGGGCAAACGCCTGCGTCAGGAAGAAATGCGCCTTGGCGTTGATCGCCATGCAGCGGTCATAGCTTTCTTCCGTCACATCCAGCAGGTCGCCGCGCGAGATCACGCCGACCCCGGCATTGTTGACCAGCGTGGTGAGCGGACCGAGCGCCGCTTCCGCCTGCTGCAGCAGCCCGTCATGGCCGGCGAGCAGGCTGACATCGCCCGGCACCTTGACGACGCGCGCGCCAGTTTCCATGACCGCGCTGGCGGCGCGATCCAGTTCCTCATCGTCGACGAAGCCGTTCAGCGCGACGTCGAAGCCGCGCGCGCCGAGTGCAAGCGCGACGCCGAGGCCGATGCCCCGGCTCGCTCCGGTAACCAGCGCCGCCTGTCGCGCTCCGGTCATCCGCGTGCACCATGCTTCACCAGTTCGCGCGCGATGATCATGCGCTGGATCTGGTTGGTACCTTCATAGATCTGCGTGATCTTGGCGTCGCGATAGAGACGCTCGACCTCGAAGCCGCGGATGTAGCCGCTGCCGCCGAAGATCTGTACGGCATCTGCTGTACGCGCCACGGCCATGTCGCCGGCAAAGCATTTGGCCATCGAGCAGGCCTTGGTGGCGTTCTCGCCGCGATCGATCTTCACCGCCGCGCTCTGGACCAGCAGCCGCGCCGCCTCGATATCCTTCGCCATATCGGCGAGCAGCCATTGCACGCCCTGGAAATCGGCGATCTTGGCGTTGAACTGCTTGCGCTGCTGGGCGTAGTCGAGCGCCGCCTCGAGGCCGGCCTGGCCGATGCCGACGGCAAGCGATCCGATGCCGACGCGGCCCTTGTCGAGCGCGCTCATCATCATGTGGAAGCCGCGTCCCTCTTCGCCGAGCAGCGCCTCAGGAGGCAGCGTCACGTCGGAAAAGTTGAGCGCGCCGACCTGGCTCGCTCGCTGGCCCATCTTGTGTTCCTTTGGACCGCGCTCGACGCCCTTGGCGTTCAGATCGACGATGAAGATGCTCATGCCGCGATGGCCGGCGTTCCTGTCGGTGCGCGCGAGCACGAAGCCGATATCGGCGACTGGCGCGTTGTGGATCCAGATCTTGCCGCCATTCAGCTTCCAGCCGGCGCCGTCGCGGTCCGCCGTGGTGCGCAAGCCCGAGAGATCGCTGCCGGCCTCGGCCTCGGTCAGGCAATAGGCAACCTTGGTGCGGGCCGACATCACCGGCTTCAGCCATTGCGCCTGCTGCTCCGGCGTGCCGTGGCGCACCAGAAGCGTCGAGATCAATTCGACGAGGCCGCACTGGTCGGCGACCGAGGCATAGCCGCGCGACAGTTCTTCCATGACGAGCGCATAGGCCAGCGTATCGAAGCCAGGGCCGCCGAGCGCCTCGGGAACGCCAATGCCGAACAGGCCGAGATCGCCCATCTGTTCGAAGATCTCGCCGGGAAAGCGCTCGTCGCGATCGAGGTCGACAGCGACCGGCCGGATGACCTCGTCGGCGAACTGGCGTGCCATGTCGCGAACCTGCTCGTGCGTCTCCGTCACAAACATCTCAAAATGACCCCTTATGTAACTATCTAGTTACTGGCTATCATCGGCTCTGCATGCGGTCAAGCGGGCGAGCCTCGCGATTTGCAATGTTCGAGTCGCCCCCGCCGCGAAATGGCTGGCAGATCCTCGGAGTTGCCGCGCGCCCTCTTGCCATCCTCCGTCGCATTAAATAACTAAATAGTTACTTTTCAAGGGAGGAAGTCCATGCAGCCATCCAAGCGAGTGAAATTCGGACGCACCGATCTGGAGGTGACGCCGTTTGCCTTTGGCACGGCCCCGATCGGCAACTTTGCGCGCCCCATCGACGAGGCGACATCCGACGGAATGATCCAGGCGGCCTGGGATGCCGGCGTCCGC
This sequence comes from Kaistia defluvii, assembly GCF_040548815.1. Lineage (NCBI taxonomy): Bacteria > Pseudomonadati > Pseudomonadota > Alphaproteobacteria > Hyphomicrobiales > Kaistiaceae > Kaistia > Kaistia defluvii. The sequence goes on from NZ_JBEPSM010000001.1 coordinate 2,501,031, forward strand.
TACTACGATACCGCGCCGATGTACGGCCACGGCCTGTCGGAGTTGCGCTGCGGCCACTCGCTGCGCTGGAAGGAACGCGACGATTTCGTGCTGTCGACGAAGGTCGGCCGGCTGCTGAAGCCGGCGAAGCGTTCCCAAATCGATTTCTCGCCCTGGAACAACGCCGCCGCCAATGAAATGGTGTTCGACTATTCCTATGACGGCACGATGCGCTCATTCGAGGATTCGCTGCAGCGGCTGGCGCTGGAGCGCATCGACATCTGCTTCATCCACGACATCGACGTGTTTACACGCGGCGCTGAGCAGCCCGAGGTGTTTCGCCAGGCGATGGACGGTACCTGGAAGGCGCTATCGGAGTTGCGCGACCAGGGCCTCGTCAAGGCGATCGGCGTCGGCGTCAACGAATGGGAGGTCTGCTACGAGGCATTGAAGCAGCGCGATTTCGACTGTTTCCTGCTCGCCGGCCGCTACACGCTGCTGGAGCAGGAATCGCTCGACAAGTTTCTGCCGCTCTGCGTCGAGCGAAACGCGGCGGTCGTGATCGGCGGCGGTTTCAATTCCGGCATCCTGGCGACCGGCGCAATCGAGGGCGCCCGCTACAACTACGCGCCCGCCCCGGCCGAAATCCTCGACCGCGTTCGCAAGATCGAGCAGGTCTGCCGCGACTACGACGTGCCGCTGCCGGCCGCGGCGATGCAGTTCGCCACGGCTCATCCGGCGATTCCGTCCTTCATCGCCGGCACCCGAACCGTCGAGCAATTGCAGAAGAATCTCGGCTGGTTCAGCCACGAAATCCCGGGCGATTTCTGGGTCGAATTGAAGAAGCAGGGACTGCTGCGCGAGGACGCACCCACCCCCGCCTGACCATCAACGCAGCCCGCCCAGGACTGGGCGGGCTGCGCCACCGGCCGAACATCGGCGCATGGCGCGAGGCCGCCCACTCAAGCGAGCCGTCCCTCCACCTCAACGAATCAGGATGGCTCGGAAATCATTGACGTTGGTGCCCGTGGGACCGGGGACAAACAGATCACCGAGCGCCGCGAATGCCGTCCAGGCGTCGTTGTCGCGGAGCAGAGCCGCCGGATCGAGGCTGGCATCGCGCAAGCGGCCGATCGTGCCGCCATCGGCGAAGGCGCCGGCATTGTCTTCGCTGCCATCGATCCCATCCGTATCCGCAGCCAACGCAGAAATCGCCTCGACGCCGTCTAGGTCGAGCGCGAGCGACAGGAGGAACTCCGTGTTGCGCCCCCCTTTTCCCGCCCCGACCACTGTCACCGTCGTCTCGCCACCGGAAAGGAGGACGGCAGGCTTGCGGAAAGGTCGGTCGCGATGGGCCACCTCCCGAGCGATGGCGGCATGAACCCGCGCCGCCTCGCGCGCCTCGCCCTCGATCGCATCGGAAAGAATGACGGGCTCGATCCCTGCCACGGCGGCGACGCGCGCCGCCGCCTCGAGCGAGACAGCGGCCGAGGCGATGACATGGACGCTGTTCCGCGCAAAGCCTGGATTATCGGGCATGGGCGCATCGGCCGCCTCGCCTTCGAGATGGCTAAGGATATTCGCCGGAAGCACCAGCGCATGGCGACGAACCGCCGCCAGAGCCTCGGCCCGCCCCGCTGCGTCGGCGATCGTCGGACCGGACGCGACATAGGCCGGATTATCGCCGGGAATGTCGGAAACAACGAGGCTCACGACTCGAGCCGGCGCCGCGGCCAGCGCCAGGCGCCCGCCCTTGATCGACGAGACATGCTTGCGAATGACATTCATGGACGAGATCGGCGCCCCCGATGCCAGCAGCGCTCGATTGAGGGAAATCTCGTCGGCGAGACCCAGTCCGGCCGGCGGAGCCGGCAGCAACGCGGAACCGCCGCCGCAAATGAGCGCGATCACCAGATCATCGGTGGTCAGGTTCCGAACGGCCTCGAACAATCGAGCCGATGCAGCCAGCCCTGCTTCGTCGGGAACGGGATGCGCTGCCTCGATCACCTGGATTCGCTCGCAGGCGACACCGAAACCGTATCGCGTGACGACGACGCCTTCGAGCGGCGCATCCCAGTTCCGCTCCAATGCGCGGGCAAGCTGCGCCGCACCCTTGCCGGCGCCCACGACGATCGTGCGTCCCTTGGGACGCTCGGGAAGAAACCGTCGGATCGCCATGTCCGGGTCGGCAGCGGAGACCGCCGCCTGAAACAGCGATGTCAAAAAGGCACGGGATTCGAACATGATCTGACGGTTCGTCCAAGCGGGCTTCTGTGGCAGACTTCGATGGCGGCTTCAGCGGCCTGTGAAGCCGGGTCTGCGCTTGTCGCGGAAGGCGGCGACGCCCTCGGCCAGATCTTCCGTCGAGGCGGCGAACATGCCGGCCATCGTCTCCAGCACGCGTTCGCGCTCCTCGCCCTCGGCGGCATTGATCAGCATCTTGGTCAGTTCCGTCGCGACCGGCGCGCGTTCGCAGACTTTCGCCGCCAACCGCTTCGCTTCGGCCATCCCCTCACCGGTCGCCACCACGACATCGACGAGGCCAAGCTCCAACGCCGCCTGCGCCTCGAAGACCTCGCCGAACAAGGCCATCCGACGAATGGCCAAGGCGCCGAAGCGGCGCACGGCGCGCTGCGTACCCGACCAGCCGGGAATGATGCCCAGCCCGGCCTCGGGCAGACCGAGCTTCACATGGCTCTCGGCGATGCGCAGATCCGCCACCGCCGCCAGTTCCAGGCCGCCGCCGAGCGCATGACCGTTCAGGACGGCGATCACCGGTTGGCGCAGCCGCGCCAGCGCGTCGAACACCGCATGGCCCTCGCGCAGCCAGAAGCGGCCGAACTCGAGCGGCGTCTTGCCGCTCCAGCCGCCGATATCGCCGCCGGCGGAGAAGGCCTTGCCGCCCTCCCCCGTCAGGATCACGGCCCGAATGGTCTCGTCGCGCTCGATGCGGCGGCAGAGCGAGCCGAGCGCTTCGACTGCCGCTTCGTCAAGCGCGTTGAGCTTGTCGGGCCGCGCCAGCGTCAGGATGGCAATGGCGCCGTCCTGCTCAAACCGCACCGGAGGTTCGGACGCGTCGCTCATGCCGCATCCCGGACCGGATGCAGCCCGACCTTCTCCGGATGAAAAAGCGACGCGTCCATCTGCTTCAGGTGCGGCGCCACATGCAACGGCGTCTCCGCACGTTCCAGCACGTCCTTGCGCAGGTCGATGCCGGGGGCGATTTCGGTCACCATCAAGCCTTCCGGCTTCAGCTTCAGCACGCAGCGCTCTGTCACATAGGTAACGTCCTGGCCCTGTGCGATCGCGCGCTGGCCGGAGAAGGAGATGTGCTCGACCGCGTCGACTATCTTCGCCACCTTGCCCTCCTTGTCGATCGACAGCTTGCCATCATGGATAGAGAACTTGGCGCCGGCGTTGAAATAGCCGGAGAAGACAATTTTGCGGGCGCGCGACGTGATGTCGACGAAACCGCCGGCGCCTGCCGTCACATGCGGCCGAGCCGAGAGTTGCGAGACATTGACCGAGCCGTGCCGGTCGATCTGCAGGAAGGACAAGAGCGACGCGTCGAAGCCGCCACCCTGGAAATAGGCGAACTGGTGCGGCGAGGCGACGAAGGCCTCGGCGTTGGACGAGCAACCGAACTTGAAATCGAGCAGCGGAATGCCGCCGACCGCGCCCTGCTCGATCACCCAGGTGATGTCGCCATGCCGCCCCTCCTCCAGGAAGATGCGCGGCACATTGGCCGAAATGCCGAAGCCGATATTGACGGCCCAGCCGGGCTGCAATTCCTGCGCGACTCGACGGGCGATCACCTTGGCGACGTCGAAGGGCGGCAGGCTGAAGGTATCGAGCGGCCGGAACAGCTCGCCTGAAATGGCCGGGTCATATTCGGTTGCCGTCGTCTGCAACTGGTCCGGGACCTCGACGATATAGTCGACGAGGATGCCCGGCACGCGGACATCATGCGGGCGAAGCGTGCCGGCCTGCGCGACCCGCTTCACCTGCGCGATGACAATGCCGCCGCTATTGTGGCCGGCCAGCGCCAGCTCCATCGCACCGAGATAGGCGCCTTCATGCTCGAAGGTGAGATTGCCGCGTTCATCCGCGGTGCTGGCGCGGATGATCGCCACATCCGGCTGGATCGACGGGAAATAAAGCCACTCCTCGCCGGCGAACTGAACCTTGCTCACCACGGGCTTGGCGCGGGCGCGCTCGTTCATCGCGCAGCCCTGGTTGTCAGGATCGACGAAGGTCTCCAGTCCGACCTTGGTCAGGACGCCCGGGCGCTTCGAGGCCCCCTCGCGCAGGATATCGAACAGCACACCGCTCGGGATGTTGTAGGCGGCGATTTCGTTGCGGCCAAGCATCTGCCAGATCAGTGGCGGCTCGGCCGAGGACGGACCCGAGGGATAGGAGCCGCCGATGATCGTCGAGATCATGCCCGGCTGGGCAAGATGATCGACGCCCTTGGTGCCGAACATGTCGCCGGCCGCGATCGGGTGGATCGTGGTCAGGCCGCGCGGCGCGCCTTCGCTGCGGTAGCGTTCGCCAAGCGCGGCCAGCACCGCGTCAGGGCATGCGAGGCCGCTCGACGAATTCACAGCGACGATCGCCCCATCCCTGATCAGGGCCGCCACTTCCGATGCGGCTCGCAACTTGGACATCATTCCTCCGGACGCGCTATTTAAGTAACCAGTTGGTTATTACCCTAAAAAATCCCTGCGCCCCTCGCAAGGGGCAAAATGCCCTTGGCCCGCTTTGTCGGAGCCGGTTGCGTCGGATCCTGCATGGCCGCGAGGCGAGGAAATCGCTGTTTCGCGACAATCCCTGAATGCAATTCCGCTCAGACTGCTGTAAATAACTGATTAGTTACATAATGAGGGAGGTAGCTTATGAACCTGTATTTCCAACAGACCTATCAGCGCTCGTTCGGCACGTTTCCGCTGACGGGCGACACGCTTGCCAGCGCCGTTGCCGAGGCTGCCAAGGTCGGCTATCGCGCGTTCGACACCGCGCAAATGTACAACAACGAGACGGAAGTCGGCGCTGCAATCGCCGCCCTCGGCCTGCCACGCGACGAGATCTGCATCACGACCAAGGTCCATCCCGACAATTTCACCGATGCGCTCTTCCTGGCCTCGGTGGAAGGGAGCCTGAAGAAGCTGGGCCTCGACCGCGTCGATGCTCTGCTGCTGCACTGGCCTGCCTATGACGGCGACAATACCGTCTCGCTCCGCCTGCTGCAAAAGGCGAAGCGCCAGGGCCTCGCCGATCATATCGGCATCTCCAACTACACCTCGACGATGATGCGCGAAGCGGCCAGCCTGCTCGATGAACCGATCATCACCAATCAAGTCGAGTTCCACCCGTTGCTTGACCAGTCGATCCTGCTGAAGGCCGCGACGGAGACCGGCATTCCGCTGGCCTCCTATTGCTCGGTGGCGCGCGGCGAAGTGTTCAAATATCCGCTCTTCGCGGAGATCGGCGCGAGCTACGGCAAGTCGGCGGCGCAGGTCGTATTGCGCTGGATCCTGCAGAAGGGCGTGCCGATCAACACGATGTCGACCAAGCCAGACAACATCCGCGCCAATTTCGACGTGATGGATTTCACGCTCTCCAGCATCGACATGGACCGTATCGATGCCATGCGCGCGACCGGCTATCGCTGTGTAGACAAGGCGAAAGTGCCGACCGCGCCCGAATGGGACTGACCTCCTCGCAAAGAAAAGCGGCGCTCCAAGGAGCGCCGCAGTGGGGAGAGGAGAAGGAGGCTGAACGCCTGCTCAGCGATTTCCCCGGATCAAGTCGGAACCCTTTTCGGCGATCATGATGGTCGGGGCATTGGTGTTCGAGCCGATCAGGCTCGGCATGATCGAGGAATCGCAGATGCGGATGCCCTCCAGCCCGCGCACGCGCAGTTGCGGATCGACCACCGCCATCTCGTCGACGCCCATCTTGCAGGTGCCGGTCGGGTGATACGAGGTGCGGCCGTACTGGCGCGCATAGTTCTCGAAATCCGCCTGGGTTCGCACGTTCTTGCCCGGGAAATGCTCCTGCCGGACATATTTGGCGAAAGCCGGCTGGTTCATGATCTCGCGGCTGATCTTCACGCCCTCGGCCGAAACGCGGAGGTCGTCCGGCTCGGCGATGAAGTTCGGATCAACGATCGGCTTGTCCTCCGGCCGACTGCTGCGCAGCTTGACCGTGCCGCGGCTCTTCGGCCGCAGCGTGTAGGAGTTGAGCGTGCAGCCGGAACCGGACTGGATCGCCGGCACGCCGGCCTCCATGCCCGCGCCGGCGAGGAAATGAAACTGCAGATCCGGGTTGGCCAGCAAGCGATCCTGTCGCCAGAACGCACCGCCCTCGACAACATTGGACGTCACCGGCCCGGACTTGAACAGCGTGTATTGCAGGCCAGCCCAGAGCATCCAGTGCAGCTTGTTGTATTTGTCGAGGCTGTCGGCGGTCTTCAGCTCGTAGACGATGTCGATGCCAAAATGATCGCTCAAATTCTCGCCGACGCCGGGGAGATCCTGCACCACATCGATGCCGAGCGCACCGAGATGATCGGCCGGACCGACGCCGGAAAGCAGCATGATCTTCGGCGAGCCGATGGCCCCGGCCGTGACCACGACCTCCAGATCGGCGCGTACGCTCTTCAGCGCGCCGTCCTGCCGGTATTCGACGCCGATGGCGCGATTGCCGGAGAACAGGATCTTCGTCGTCAGACAGCCCGTCTCGACGGTCAGGTTCGGCCGCCCCATGACCGGGCGCAGATAGCCGACGGCGACCGAGCAGCGCCTGGCATTGCGGATCGTCGTCTGATAGACGCCCGCCCCCTCCTGCACCGGGCCATTGAAGTCCGGATTGTAGGGCATGCCATATTGCTGGCAGGCCTGGACGAAGGCACGAGTTACCGGCTGCGGATCGCGGATGTTGGAGACGCCGAGCGGCCCCTCCGTGCCGTGATAGCCGGAAGCAAGGATCTCATTGCCTTCCGAACGAAGGAAATAGGGCTGCACGTCCTGGAACGACCAGCCGTCGCAACCTTCGTCATGGGCCCAGCGATCATAGTCATCCGGCACGCCGCGGGTAAAAATCTCGGCATTGATGGAGCTGCCGCCGCCGAGCACGCGCGCCTGAGCATAGGGGATCTCGCGATTCCCCGCGTGCTTCTGCGGTGCGGTGACGAGCCCCCAGGTCAACGGCCCCGTCGTCATCTTGGCGAAGCCGACCGGCATGTGGATGTAGGGGTTGGTGTCGCGGCCGCCCGCCTCGAGCAGCAGGACGCGAACGTCCGGATTCTCGCTCAGCCGGCTGGCCATGACGCAGCCGGCCGAACCGCCGCCGACGATGACGTAATCGTAGCCCTTCGCCGCCATCACGACACCCAGGGCTCGCGACGGCCGAGCGCGATATGCGTCGCCTTGACCTCGGTGTACTCCTCGACACCATAGATGCCGGCTTCGCGGCCCGTGCCGGACTGCTTGAAACCGCCGAGTGGCAGTTCCGGCCCGTTGTTGATCGTCGTGTTGACCCAGACGCGGCCCGCGCGGATGCGGCGGAACGCATCGGTCGCCTTGTCGAGATTGCTCGTCCAGATGCTGGCCGCCAGGCCATAGATGGTGTCGTTCGCGATCGCCATCGCCTCGTCGAACGTCTCGAAGGTCGAGATGGTGAGCACCGGACCGAAGATCTCCTCCGACGCGATGCTCATCTCGCGCGTTACATCCGCGAAGACGGTGGGCCGGACGAACTGGCCTGCATCGCTCGGATAGGCTTCACCGCCGCAGACCAGCCGAGCGCCCTCCCGCTTGCCGGCCTCGATATAGTCGAGAATGGTCGCGTTCTGCGCCGCCGTGACGATGGCGCCCATCTGGGTGTTCGGGTCGAGCGGATCACCGATCCGAACCCGCGCCATCTTGGCGGCGACCAGCGCCTCGAACTCGGCCGCGATCGACTTCTCGACGACGAGACGACTCCCGCCGACGCAGCACTGGCCGGCATTGAAGCAGATACCGAAGACAACGCCGTCAGCGGCCTCGTCCAGATTGGCATCGGCGAACACCACCTGCGGGTTCTTGCCGCCGAGTTCCAGGCCGACCTTCTTGAAATTGCCGGCCGAGGCGAGCAGCACGCTGCGGCCGACCGCGGTCGAGCCGGTGAACGAGATCATGTCGACGTCAGCATGCTCGGCCAGCGCCTGGCCGATTTCGCTGCCGCTGCCGGTCACGACGTTGAACACGCCAGCCGGCAGGCCGGCGTCGGAGAGGATCTCGGCCAGCAGCAGCGTTGTCGCCGACGTCACTTCGCTTGGCTTCGACACGATCGTACAGCCGGCGGCGAGGATGAACGGCACCCGCTCGGACAGGATGAAGAACGGGAAATTCCACGGCGTGATCAGGCCGACGACACCGATCGGCTCACGCGTCACCAGGCCAAGCATGTTGTCGCCGAGATTGTTGAAGGCGTCGCCATGCAGCGCCCGCGCCGCGCCGGCGGCATATTCGAAAATGTTCGCGCCGCCCTCGATCTCCCCAATCGCCTGGCCGATCGGCTTGCCGCTTTCGAGCGACTCCAGCAATGCGAGTTCCTCGACGCGGGCGCGGATGCCGGCAGCGGCCTTGAGCAGCACGCTCGCCCGCTCGCCGCCCGGCAGGCCCGACCAACGGCGATCCTCGAACGCCGTGCGAGCCACGCGGACGGCATGGTCGATATCCGCCTTGGTGCAACGGACGGTGCGCGTGACGGCAACGCCATGCGCGGGGCTCTTGCGCTCGGACATGGGACGATCCCCCGCCTCCGCCCATTGCCCATCGACGAAGAAGCCGAATTCGCGGGCTCGCGCCGGCACCGTCCAGACTGCAGAGTTCACGTCCATCATCATTCTCCTACCCACGCCCGACACGCCTTGGCGACCGCACATCACAAACCAACGTTACCCAGTAACCATTCCGTTACAACAAGACCCGGCGTCAGGCCACGACGATCTGAACCTTCAGCGCTTCTGGATGGCGTGGCAGCGTCTCGAAGGCCTGCTGGATTTCGGCCAGCGGCAAGCTGCGAGCGCGGAACGCCTCCGTGCGGAAACGGCCATGCGCCAGCAGTGTCAGCGCGTCATGCATGTCCTCGCCCATGCCGGCGACCGAGCCCTTGATCGAATTTTCGCGCAGCACGGTGGCGAGCAGCGGCAGCGGCACGGTGTCGGCCGGACCGGCAATGCCAAAGGCAGCGATATGACCGCCTGGCCGGATCAGCTCGAACGCCTTGGCATAAAGCGCCGGCAGGCCGACGCTCTCGATGACGATATCGGCGCCCCGGCCGCCGGTATGCTTCAGCACGGTTTCGCGCAGCGTCGCCGGATCGGAGATGACGACATCGGCGCCCGCTTCCAGCGCCATGGCGCCACGCACTGCCGAGGGTTCGGCGACCAGGATCGGCGCGGCGCCGACGAGGCGCATCATCTGGATATGCAGATTGCCGATCGGCCCGGCGCCAAGGATCAGCACCGACTGTCCGAAGCGGACATTGGCCTTGCGCGCCGCCCTGACGACACAGGCGATCGGCTCGACCAGCGCCAGGAGATCGAAGGGCGCGTCGGCAGGCGCGGCCATCACCAGCCGCGACGGCATCACGACATAGTCGGCGAAGGCACCGTCCCGCGAGATGCCGACCTGCCGGACTTCGGCGCAGTTCAGCACTTCGTTGCGGCGGCAGTAGAAGCAATGGCCGCAGCCGATATTGATGTCGGCGACGACCCGGTCGCCTTCGTCAAAGCCGCGAACATCCGCGCCGATGGCCGCGACCGTACCGGCGAATTCATGACCCGGAATGATCGGCAGGCTCTCGGCCGCGTAGTGGCCATTGAACATGTGCATGTCGGTGCCGCAAATGCCGCAGCGCTCGACCCGGATCAGCACATCGTCGCGGCCGACCGCAGGCACCGGAACCTCGCGGATCTCGAACCGGCCGGGCGCGACCAATACCGCCGCGCGCATCATTGAGGGAACCGCGCTCACTTCACCGTCCTCACCTTCGTGCGATCGATGGTGATGGCGATGGCACCGACGAGCACGAGGCCGAAAAAGATCTGCTGTGCTGTGGCTGGCACGTTCAGATAGAGCATGCTGGTGCGGATCACGGCGACGATCAGCGCGCCGATGAAGGTGTTGAGCACGCCGCCGACGCCGCCCGTCAGTGGCGTGCCTCCTACCAGCACGGCCACGATCGCCGGCAGCAGGAAGCCGTTCGCCATCACCGGGGAACCGCCGGAAAGCTTGACCGCGAACAACAGTCCCGCCATGGCGGCGAAGGCACCGGAGATCGCGAAGGCAATCATCTTGTAGCGGTTGACCTGCAGGCCCGAGGCAACCGCTGCCGGCTCGCCCGCGCCGATCGCCTTCAGGGCGCGGCCGAGCACGGTGCGCCGCTCGATCACCAGCGCGACCACCAGCAGCACCAGCGCGATGATCATCTCGCGCGGCAGTCCGGCCGTGGTGCCGATCATCCAGCCGAATGCCTGCTCGCGCAGGGTGGCGTCCATGTAGAGCGCTTTCTGTCCCGAGGCGTACTGGCCGACCGAGAGCGCGATGCCGCCGACGGCGAGGGTCGCGATGAAGGACGGCACCTTGAACCGCGTCGAGACCAGGCCGGAGACAAAACCGAACAGCGCGCCGATGGCGATGCAGACCGGCGCCGCGAAGGCGCCAATGTGCACGAGCAGCAGCGTCGCCAGCACGGTGATCATGTTGGCGACCGACTGCGCCGACAGATCGATGCTGCCGATATAGATGACGAAGGTGATGCCAAGCGCCATGATGAACAGCGTCGAGATATCGCCGGCCAGATCGATCAGGTTCTCCAGCCGCAGGAAGTTGGGATCGAGGATGCCGACGAATAGCGCCAGCAGGACCAGCGTCATCCAAGGGAAGTGCTTCTTGAGATTATGAAGGTTCATCCGTCCGCGCCCCTAGATCATGAAATGAACGAGATCGAACAGCGACGGCTTGGTCCCGGCGCTGCAATCGAACCGCTTCTGGATGGCGCCGTCCTTGACGACGAGGATGGTGTGCGAGAGCCCGATCGCCTCTTCCAGCGTGTCGGCGATCAGGACGATTCCCGCACCGTCCGCGTTCATCGCCCGTACCATTTCGTAGACGTCCTCCTTGGCGCCGATGTCGAGGCCGCGGGTCGGATGGTCGAGCAGAATGATGTCGGAGCCGCCGCTGCGCCATTTGGCGAGAACGACCTTCTGCTGGTTGCCGCCGGAGAGATTGCCGCAATCGGCCATCTCCGATGACGCCTTGATCGACAGCTTGGCGATCCAGTCCTTAGCGGTCGCCTTCTCGTCGCCGATCCGCAGGAAGCCGAAGCGGCTGTAATTGCCCATCTGCGAGAGCGTGATGTTCTCGTAGACGTTCATGCCCGCGACGATGCCCTCGACCTTGCGCTCGCGCGGGATGTAGCCGACGCCGCTGGCAACGCTCGCTTCGGCGGAAAAGCTCTCGACCTTGCGTCCCTTGATGGCGAGGTCGCCCAGCACCAGCTTCTGCAGCCCGAAGATGGTGCGCAGGATCGCCTCGCGGCCCGAACCCTCCGTGCCGACCAGCGTCAGCACCTCGCCGGCGTGAAGCTGGAACGAGACATTGCTGTATTGGCCCGGAACCGTGGCGTTGCGCAATTCGACCAGCACGCGACTGGCGTCATAGGGAAGCTGCTTCTCTTCGCGGTAGTATTCCTTGTTGATGTCGCGGCCGACCATCTTGCGCTGGATGCTCTCCGCGCTCGCCTCGGCCGAGACGACATGGTCGACGACCTCGCCATCCTTCATCACATAGACGCGGTCGGTCAGCTCCAGCACTTCGTCGAGCCGGTGAGAGACGAAGATGAAGGCGGCGCGCGAGCGCAGTTCGCGCACCAGCTTGAAAAGCAACTCGACTTCTTCCTTGGCCAGCACCGAGGTCGGCTCGTCGAGGAGGATCACCAGATCGCCATCGACGCGCTCCTCCAGCGTCAGCACCTTGGCGAGCTCGACCAGCTGGCGCTGCGCGAAGGAAAGCTTCGCGGTGATGATCCGGGGATCGATATCGAGCTTGACCTTGGCCAGCTGGAAGCGGGCGGCGGCCGCCATCTTCTTCCAGTTGACGACGCCGAGCTTCACGAACTGCTGCTCGAAGCCGAGGAAGATGTTTTCCATGACGCTGAGATTGGGGATCAGCGACTGCTCCTGGAACACCATGCCGATGCCCTTCTGCATCGCCTGGCGCGGGTTCTCGAAGCGGACGGGGATGCCATCCTTCAGCACCTCGCCGCCATCATGCTGGTAGGCGCCGTAGATCACCTTCATCAGTGTCGACTTGCCGGCGCCGTTCTCACCGACCAGGCCAACGATCTCGCCCTGGCGGATCTCGAAATCGATCGCCTTCAGCGCCCGCACATTCGGGAAGCGCTTCTCGACTTTCCTAAGCTCGAACATTGGCGGTCACTTCACGAAAGCGAGGGATTTGCGGTCGGTCGACAGCACGACGGCAATGATGACCAAGAGACCGAGGACGCCGTCCTGCACGTATCGAGGAAGGCCCATGACGATCATGCCGTTATTGATGACGTTGACGATCAGCACGCCGACCAGCGTGTTCCAGACGCCGCCGCTGCCGCCCCAGAGCGCGGTGCCGCCGACGACGATCGAGGTGATCGAGACGAACATGAAATTGTAGCCGGTCGCCGTCTCGGCGATGCCGAGCTGCGCCACGGCGAACAGCGCGCCGAAGGCATAGAACACGCCTGCCAGCGCGAAGCCGGCGATACGGACGCGGCGGACATTGAGGCCGGAGGCGTGCGCCAGGTCCTCGCCGCCGCCGACGGCGTAGAAATTGCGACCGAGCGTGGTCTTGCTCTGGATGAACCAGGCGAACAGCAGCACGACGAAGGCGACATGCACCATCAGCGGAAAGCCGAGGAAGCGCTGAGTCAGCAGCGAGCGGAACAGCGGGTCCTCGACGCGGATGCGGTCGCCGCCGGTCATCATCAGCGACAGGCCGATGCCGACGAAGCCCATGCTGAGGCTGGCCATAAAGGAGGGAATTCGCAGCCCGACATGCACGGCGCCGGTGACGAGACCGCAGACAGCGCCGACCAGCAGGCAGGCCGGAAGCGCCAGCCAACCCCAGCCGCCAAGCGTTCCGCCCAACGCCATGAAGATGCTGGCGAAGACGACGGCGCAGACGGCAACCGCCCCCTCCATCGACAGGTCGATCGACCCCATGATGATGATGAAGGTGGCCCCGACGGCGATCATCAGCGGCGGCGTCGCGGAGATGCCGATACGGGCGAAGTTCTTCAGGGAAAAGAAGTTCGGATTGACCATGGAGAAGAAGACAACCAGCGCCACGAGCACCAAGAGCGGCGCCCAGCGCTGGAGATCCCCACCACGGAAGGACAGGTTCGGCATGTTTGGCTCCTGGAGGACGCGCGGCCTGGATGTCGCTCAGCCTCGCCTATGCGCCGCCCGGCTTGCCGCCATGACAGCGGCAGGCGAAGGGAGACGCCCGCGACCGGGCGCCTCCCCTGCGGGGTCGCGCGGTAACGACGGGCTCAGTAGGTGATCGGACCGTTGGAGGGACCCCAGAAGTCCTTCCAGTCATAGGTCGGGGTCGCGTCGATGTACTTCTTCTTGAAGTCTTCGGCGTCGGCCTTGGAGATCAGGATGGTCGGGCCGTTGAACTCGCGATGCTCATGCGGCTCTTCCGACGGCTTGAAGGCGCCAGTCGCCGCGTAATAGGCCAGCGCGGCGGTGATGCCGCCACCCCAATGCGGGTTGGTGTAGACGGTGGCGAGCAATTCGCCGGCAATCACGAGATCGACCGCCTGGGCATTGCCGTCATAGGCGACGACAGGGATCTGGCCGGCCAGGCCCTCGGCACGCAGCGCCTCGAGCACGCCATAGGCCATCGTGTCATTGGCGCAGAACACGCCGGTGATCTCGTCGCCGAAGCGGGTCAGGTAGCTCGACATGATGCTGTTCGCCTTCTGGGTGTCCCAGTCGGCGGCCTGGTAGTCGAGCAGCTTGATGTCGGGGAAATTCTTCAGTGCGTTGTCGAGGCCCTTGCGACGCTCGATCGCCGGATTGTTGGAGGCGATGCCGCCCAGCCCGACGATGCTGCCCTTTCCGTTCATTGCCTTGAACAGGATCGTCGCGGTCTGCTCGGCCGGACCGACATCCGACCAGCTCATATGCGAAACGTAATTGTCGCCGAAATCCCACGGATGCAGATCGTCGGTCTTGTTCCAGATCGTCGAGACATAGGCGCCCTTGGCAACGACGGCCTCGACGACGGGACGCGCATTCGGCGAGTCATTGGTGTCGATGGCGAGCGCCAGCTTGCCGTCGGTCTTGCCGAGCAGCGCCTTGACGTCGGCGAGTGACTTCTCGCTGCTGCCCTCGTTGATCAGGTGCACCAGCGCGCTCTTCGGCTTGCCGAGGCTCTCGACGAAGGACTCGCCGCCCGAGACGATCGAATTCCAGTACGGGTTGGTGCGGTCACGATAGGACCAGGCGATCGTCGGGTCCTCGATCGCGCCGGCGGCCTGCGCCCGGCCCGCCCCGATGATCGACGCAGCGGCGGCGCCAGTCAGGCCGAAAGCCGAGGCCAGCATGAAATTACGCCGGCTCAGTGTTTCTTTCTCGATGAAATCCTTGATGAACGACATTGGTTCCTCCCTGTGAAAACCATCCCGAAACGAACGATGCCCCTCCGGCTCCCGGTCGACGCGGACCCACCCACGCATCGCCGTCACGAGGGGCCTATTGCACTAACTAGTTACTGGGATGAATTCCCCCTGTCAATCGCGTCGATGGGGCAGGAAGGCTCGTCCCATCGCCTCGTTGTAAATATCCCATTAGTTCATCTTAATCGGACGGCATGCTAGAGAGCGACGGCCTGGAGCACGCCTGACAACGGATCCGGGAGCGTTCCGGCGCAGCGGCCATGCGCCATGGCGGGCCGATCGGCAGGGCGGCGGTCGTTGCTTTGCAGCTCGGCGGCAAAACGCTAAGAGTGATGAACGGAAGAAGGGGAAACCGAAAAAGCGATGGTCACGTCCACCACTGAAAAACCGCGTGCCCGCGATGCTGAGGCGACCCAGAAGCGAATCCTGGCAGCGGCAAAAAAGGAATTCGCCAAGAACGGTCTGGGGGGCGCACGCGTGGACCTGATTGCCGAGCGGGCCAAAGCCAACAAGCGGATGATCTACCACTACTTCGAGAGCAAGGAAGCGCTGTTCCAGCGCGTGCTTGAGGACGCCTATACCGACATCCGGATGGCCGAGCAGAAGCTGCAGCTCGACCATCTCGACGCCGGGACGGCGCTCGACACGCTGGTCCGCTTCACCTGGAACTACTATCTCGCCAATCCGGAATTCCTGACGCTGGTCAACAGCGAGAACCTGCACAAGGCCAAGCACCTGAAGAAGTCGCAGGTGATCCACGTCGTCAGCCGCAAGGTGGTGACCCTGGTCGAGCAATTGCTGGAACGCGGGGTGCGGGAGGGCGTGTTCCGGCCGGGCATCGACCCGGTCCAGCTCAACATCACCATCGCGGCGATCGGCTACTATTATCTCAACAACCGCTTCACCGGTTCAATCGTGTTCGAGAAGGACCTGATGACAGCACAGGCGCTGGACGACCGCCTGGCGTTCAATATCGACACAATAAGACGTCTTGTCTGTAAATAGGGCGTTGTTGTTACGCGAGAGCATCGCAGGCCGGCTACGGCTCGATCACGTCTCGTTCGCCAGCCTATTTCTTTTCCACGTCGTCGGCGTCTGGCAAAGACGCCAACAAGTGTATCGCCAGATCCAGCCTAGCTGGGCAGTTTGCCGAAGTTCAGAGGTCTCCCATCGAGAGGCGCGAGAAGACCAGATGATGCCCGGGCTTTAAACCTTGGGCACAAGGCCCACGCGCCCGAACATCATGCATCGTGCGCGGCCTGGGAACGCTTTGGCTTTGCAAAGATCATCTCGAACAGCGCGCCGCCCTGCGGCGCGCTGCGGTAGCGAAGGCGTCCGCCATGCGCCTCCACGATGGCGCGCACGACCGACAGCCCGAGCCCGTTGCCGCCGAGCTCCTGGGACCGCACCGGATCGTCGCGGACGAACGGATCGAATACCCGCGTTGCCATCTCGGGCGATAGTCCCGGCCCCTCATCGGCGACGCCCAGCAAAATGTCGCCGTCGCCTTCGGCAAGATGGATCGTTATCGTGCCTCGAACCGCATAGCGCCGCGCGTTGGTGACGAGCGCCAGCAGGGCCTGACGGATACGTGTCGGGTCCACATCCACTACGAGATCGGCAAGGTCGAGCTCCAGGCGAAAGCCGCTGGCCCTGAGGTCGTGCGCCATCAGCTCGGCCATTTGCCGGATTTCCGGCGCGAGACGGATCGGCTCGATACGCAGATCCAGATGGCCGCTGTCGGCCAGTGTCACTGTCCGCAGGTCCTCGACGAGGCGCGCCAACCCGTCCACCTGCAGGATCAGCCCCTGAAGAGAGCGTTCGTCTGGCTCGAAAACGCCGTCGATCATACCCTGCATGCGTCCCTTCAGGATGGTCAGCGGGGTGCGTAGCTCATGCGCGATTGTCGCGTTCCACAGGGCCATGTCGGCAGCCATGTCCTGAAGTCTCTGCGCCATCGTGTTGAAGTCGTCGATCAGCGCGGCGGTTTCCCCGAGTGCCCGCTCGCCAGGGAATGCGCGCGAGGAGAGGTCGCCGGCGGTGATCCGGCGTGCGCTGAGGGCAAGCGATTCCAGCGGCTCCAGGATACGACGCGCGAGACGCAGGGAGACCAGGGCTGCGATCGGCAGCGTTACAAGGATCACGAGGCCCAGGATGCCGAGGTCCGTCGCGGTAAGCCAGCTGTCCGACGCCTCTGGAGCGGGGAAAATAGCGAGGATCGCGCTGTAGAGGAAATAGGTCCCGAAGAACACGAGCACGCCGGCCGTCACGGAGATCGCCAACATGGCGAGGAGGATCTGCCGGCCCAATCCGGTGCGAGGCCCCATCCCGTCAGGCCGACAGCCTGTAGCCTATGCCGCGCACCCCAGGCAGCAAGCCGAGAGCTCCCGCCTGTTCGAGCTTCCGACGAAGCTTGCTGACATGACTGTCCACCGTGCGGTCGAGTGCATCGGATCCAGGCAGGCAGGCATCCAACAACTCGCTTCTGGTGAAAACCTTCATCGGGCTTCGCGCCATATGGGCAAGGATACGGAATTCAGTCAGCGTGAGCGCGAGCCGTATTGCTTCGGCGTCATTGCCGACTTTTGCCTGATAGGCATCGAGATCGATAGCGAGATCGCCGACCCGCAGGATGCCCGCCGCGGTCGCAAGGCCCGAGCGGCGGAGGACGGCCTTGCAGCGGGCGACAACCTCGATGGGGTTGAAGGGTTTCACCACATAGTCGTCGGCGCCGATGCGCAGGCCCTGCAGTCGGTCGATGTCCTTGTCGAGCGCTGTGATCATGATGGTGGGGGTGTTTCCCCGGCGTCGCAATTCCGCCAACACCTCCCATCCGTCAATTCGGGGCATCGTGATGTCGAGAAGGATGAGGTCCGGCTTCAGCGCGAGGTGCAGGTCGAGAGCCGTGCGGCCATCGCGCGCCTGCACCGTCCGAAACCCCTCCCGAACGAGATAGGCGTCCAGGATCGCTGAAATCTCGTCGTCGTCTTCGGCTATCAGAACGAGGGCTGTCATGGCGGTCTCCTTCGACAAGGGATGCCATCCAGCGTGGCTCGCGTCGAGAGGTCTCGGCCTTTCTCCATCAAGTCGCGACATACCCTCCACACGGCGTCAACCCGGCGGATCGATAGAGGGCGCGAGCCCTGCTCAAGGACTGCCATAGAGGATGACCGCGACGATGCGCCTTTGCCACCCCCAGATACACGCGCTCGTCGCCGCCACGGCGATGTTTCTCTCCGCCTGCACGGACGGTGGGGAAAGCCAGAGGAAGGATAGCGCGACGGCGCAGGCGCAAACCGAGACCGCCACCGTCCGCATTGCCGTGCAGACGCCACAGCCACGCCGCGTGGTGGTTTATGACGAACTTCCGGGGCGCGTCTCAGCCCTGCGAACGGCCGAGATTCGTCCCCAGGTGAACGGCATCATCCAGAAGGTGCTCTTCACCGAAGGCTCCGAGGTGCTGGCCGACCAGCCCCTGTTCCAGATCGATCCGGCGCCGTTCGAAGCCGACGTCGAAGCGGCTGCCGCCGTCCTGGCCCGCACGGAGGCGGATCTCCTCAACGCAACCAACAAGCACGAACGGGTCCAGGCACTCGCGGCCGCGCAGACCGTGAGCGCCGCCGCGCTCGGCGATGCGACCGCGACCTTGGCGCAAGCTCGCGCAAGTGTCGCGGAGGCCAGGGCCAACCTGAGGCGCCGCGAACTGGAACGGTCGCATGCATCGATCCGCAGTCCCATCACAGGGCGCATCGGCCAAGCCCTCGTCACCGAGGGCAGCCTCGCTTCCGTCGGCGCCGCGACGGCGCTTGCCGTCGTCCAGCAGATCGACCGCGTCTATCTCGATGTCCGTCAGCCCTCGATGCGTCGGGAGCTGCTGGAGGAAATGCTGGAAAGCGGATCGAGGGAGGATGCCGGCGCGCTTCCGGTCGACATCCTGACGATCACGGGCAAGCCCTACGAATCCCAGGGCAAGCTTCTCTTCTCCGACAGTACCGTCGATCCCGGCACCGGCAGCATCGCCATGCGCGTGGAGGTGCCTAACCCGGCGCGGCAGTTGCTGCCGGGCATGTATCTGCGCGCCAGGGTGCCCAGCGCCATCTATGCGAATGCCTTGACCGTGCCGCAGGAGGCCGTGCGCCGGGATCCGTCGGGACGGGCCCAGCTGACGGTCATTGCAGACAACAAAACCGCGGTCAGCCGACACGTCGAGCTGGGGGCGCTGGTCGACCGTCAATACGTGATCCTGTCCGGCCTGAAGGCTGGCGAGACCGTGGTCGTGCAGGGCCAGGATCGCGCCGAAAGCGGCCAACCGCTGGAGCTGGTCCCCTATCAGCCCGCCTCGCCGAAGAACGAAATCTAGGGATAGCGTCCGATGCCTCATTTCTTCATAGAACGGCCGGTCTTCGCCTGGGTCATCGCGATCTTCATCGTGCTGGCCGGTCTCGCCGCGATCCCGCAACTGCCGGTCTCGCGCTTTCCCGTCATCGCGCCGCCGAGCGTCAGCATCAATGCCACCTATACGGGCGCCAGCCCGCAGACCGTCAACGACAGCATCACCGCCCCCATCGAGCGTGAGCTGACGGCGGTCAAGAATGTCCTCTACTTCGAGTCGTCATCCGACTCGTCGGGCAATGCCAGCATAACCGTCACCTTCAAGCCCGGCACCGACCCGGAGCTCGCCCTGATCGATGTCCAGAACCGCCTGAAAGCGGTCGAGCAGCGCCTGCCCGAGACGGTCCGGCGCGCGGGCCTTTCCGTGGAGGGCATCACGTCGGGATTCCTGATGATTGTCTCGCTGCGTTCCGAAGGCGGCAAGGCCAGTTCCCTGGCACTGGACGACTATCTCGCGCGCCGCCTGGCCCCGGAGCTCAAGCGGGTGCCCGGCGTCGGCCGCGTCCAGTCCTTCGGCTCGGAGGCGGCCATGCGCGTCTGGATCGATCCGGCCCGGCTGGTTTCCTACGCGGTCTCCATGGCCGAGATCACGCAGGCCATCCAGGCCCAGAACGTCCAGGTGGCGCCCGGCCGCCTCGGCGAGGCGCCTGCCGTTCCCGGCCAGATGATCAGCGTTCCGCTCAGCCTCGACGGCCAGTTGAAGACGCCCGAAGAGTTCGCCGCCGTCGTCCTGCGCTCCAACCCGGACGGCTCGAAGCTGACACTGGGCGATGTCGCCAGGATCGAGATCGGCCCGCAGACGATGGGCTTCTCGATCTTCGACGGCGGCAAGCCGGCCACTGCCGCGGCCATCCAGCTCGCCCCCGGCGCCAACGCCGTCGCGGCATCCGAAGGCGTGAAGGCGCGTCTGGCCGAACTCGCCCCGTCGATGCCCGACGGTATCGCCTATGCCGTCTCCTACGATACGGCGCCCTTCGTGAAGCTCTCGATCGCGAAGGTCGTGCAGACGCTCGCCGAGGCGATGGTGCTGGTGTTCCTGATCATGCTCCTCTTCCTGCAGAACATTCGCTACACGCTGATCCCTGCCATTGTCGCGCCGATCGCGCTGCTCGGCACCTTCGCGGTGATGTGGGCCATCGGCTATTCGATCAATGTGCTGACGATGTTCGGCATGGTGCTGGCGATCGGCATCATCGTCGACGACGCGATCGTCGTCGTGGAAAACGTCGAGCGGCTCATGGCGACCGAGGGCCTGTCCCCGCGCGGCGCCACCCGCCGGGCCATGCGTGAGATCACAGGCGCGGTCATCGGCATCACGCTGGTTCTGACAGCGGTGTTCCTGCCGATGGGCCTCGCCGGCGGGTCGGTCGGCGCAATCTATCGGCAGTTCACCGTCGCGCTCGCGGTCTCGATCCTGTTCTCGGCCTTCCTCGCCCTGAGCCTGACGCCCGCGCTCTGCGCCACGATCCTGCGGCCGGTCGCCCATCATCCAGAGCGCAGGGGCTTCTTCGCCTGGTTCAACCGGGGTTTCGACCGGCTCACGGGACCATATACGACATGGGTCGCCTGGCTCGTCCGGCGGGCCGGTCGCGTCATGCTGGTCTATGGCGTCCTCATCGGCGCGCTGGTGCTGGGCTACGGCGCGCTGCCGACCGCTTTCGTGCCGGACGAGGACCAGGGGACGTTCATGACCTCGTTCACGCTGCCGGCCGACGCCACCTCCGAGCGGACCCAGGCGCTGGTGGCACGCTTCGACCGCCACGCCGCGACGCGTCCCGATATCGCCAACAACCTGTCCATCATGGGCTTCGGCTTTTCCGGTTCGGGCCCAAATGCCGCGATGACCTTCACGACGCTGCGCGACTGGGATTCGCGCAGCGGCAGCACGGACGCGGAAATCGCGGCTGCCGAACGGGCGATGCAGGAAGCGACGGAGGGAGAAGTCCTGATCATGAAGCCGCCGGCCATCGACGAACTGGGCACGACCTCGGGCGTGTCGCTTCGCCTGGTCGACCGCGCAGGGCGCGACGCGACGGCGCTGCGGGATGCGTCGGAGACGCTGGTCGCGCTCGCCGGTCAAAGCAAGCTCCTGCGCAATGTGCGGGTGGACGGCCTTCCCGACGGCCCCAGCGTGAAGCTTCACGTCGACCGCCAGAAGGCCGGCGCGCTCGGGGTATCCTTCACGGCCATCAGCGACGTGCTCGCTTCCGCCATGGGCTCGTCCTATGTCAACGACTTCCCGCGCGCCGGAAGCCTCCAGCAGGTCATTCTGCAGGCGCGGGCCAGCGACCGCATGCAGGTCGAGGACGTGCTGAAGCTGCATGTGCGCAACGACAAGGGCGGCATGGTTCCCCTGTCCGAAGTGGTGACGCCGGAATGGTCGGTCAGCCCGCTGCAGCTCAACCGCTATAATGGCTACCCCTCACTCAGCCTCTCCGGCGATGCCGCGCTGGGCGTGTCGAGCGGCAATGCGATGAACGAGATGGAGCGGATCGCCGCGCAGCTTCCCGCCGGCTTCGCCGTCGAATGGACCGGCCAGTCTTTCCAGGAACGCCAGTCGGGCGCCCAGACGCCGCTTCTGGTGGCGCTTTCCATCGTCGTCGTCTTCCTGGTGCTGGCTGCCCTCTACGAAAGCTGGGCCATTCCGATTTCGGTCATGCTGGTCGTGCCGCTCGGCATCATCGGCGCGGTCGCGGCGGTCCATCTGCGGGGGCTAGAGAACGATGTGTTCTTCAAGGTCGGCCTGATCACGCTTATCGGCCTGTCGGCCAAGAACGCGGTGCTGATCGTGGAGTTCGCCCGCAAGCTGTGGAACGAGGGTTTGAGTTTGCGCGAGGCTGCTCTCGAAGCGGCGCGTCTGCGCCTGCGCCCCATCGTCATGACATCGCTCGCCTTCGCGCTCGGCATCGTGCCCCTGGTCATCGCCAGGGGGCCGAGCTCGGAAACGCAGAACGCTCTCGGCACGGGCCTGTTCGGCGGCATGATCTCGGCCACCGTACTCGCACTCCTCTTCGTGCCGGTCTTCTTCGTACTCGTGATGCGTCCTGCCGCACGCAAAGGCAGCGAGTTGGTCGCGACGAGCCCGACCGGGCGCCTCCTGGTTTCGCCCGTCATTGAAACCGGAACTGGAGAAAAGTCATGACTGCCTCCCCCACCGGCAAAATCACCCTCGATATCGCGAGCGCCGCCGACCTCCCTCGCTTCCGCAGGGATCTTCAGGAGGCTTTCGCCATCGCGGTCGTGGAAGCGTTTGGTTCGGTCGCCGATGGGCCTGTTCCCGCCGACGAGGACGTGGAGGCCTCCTTCAAGGCTCCGAACGCCGTGGTTCACCGCATCCTGGAGGATGGCCGGTGGGTCGGCGGGGCCGTTGTCTCGATCGACGTCGCGACACAACGCAACTCACTCGACCTCTTTTACTTGCGGGCTGACGAACTGGGTCGCGGCATCGGCCGCAAGGCTTGGGCGGCTATTGAGGCGCGCTATCCCGACACCAAAGTCTGGACGACACACACGCCCTACTTCGAGAAGCGTAACATCCACTTCTACGTCAACGTCTGCGGGTTCCACATCGTCGAGTACCACCACGCCCGCCACCCGGATCCCAACCATCCGCCCAGCCAAGACCTCCCGGACGATGACGGCATGTTCCGCTTCGAAAAGCGCATGGGATCCGCGGAGTTCGAATCGAGTCAGCTGCCTTAGGGCCCGAAAATCCAGATGCGCCAACGGTTACTTACTTGGCCGCACTTTTCTTCGTCGGAGGTCGGCGGATCATTCACCGATCGCTTCGATCAACTTGCTTCGCGTTGCCAGATAGCGAGAGACTGGATCGAACGACTAATCTGGCGCGCATTGCGACAGCAACGGGGCCGGCATCCTCGCGAGAGGCACCGAACGGCAGCTTTCGGGAACTCGGAAACTGTCGCTGAACGACCTGAATGAGGGCGCAAAGGGATCGCTTCAAAAGACTTATGGCAGTTTACCACTTTTGCCATCAGCGGCCTCGAATGATCTTGCCCGCCCGACCGCAGGTCCGCTTCGCGCCCCGTCTCGGACATTCCGGCAAGCGTTGCCTTTGCCTGACGCGATGCCATTCCGCGGAGCGCTCCGTGAGAACGTTCGAGCCTCCAAATTTTCCTGCAAGCCCTCCTTGCCGCTCCCAGGAGCGAGGGCCGGGCATGGGAGGGGGAAGCGCGAAGCCTGGCGCCGCCGACCGACAGGAAGTGACAGGGAGTGACAGCAAGTGGCGTTGCATCAAGAGTAAGTTTCACCCTACTCCTATTATAGTTCGGAATTCCCACTATCGTGGGGGCGGATCTGGCAGTACGCCTGATCTATTCTGCCTCAGGCCTGCCCCTGGGTTTACACTCGGTACGCTATACCGCATCCACGGCATCTCGGAACCGTGGACGATCGGTACGGAGGCTTCTTCCGGCTGCATCCGGATGATCAATAGGGACATGTCCATGATCACGCTCCTGTAGGACCGATCCGTGATCGTCGTCTAGCCTGATAAGGCGCTTAACTATTATCCAATCAAAAAATACTTAACTTTTTGGCTAGGTGCTCTTGTCCGATGGGGCTGAGTGCATGACTTTGGGGGAATGGAATGAAAGAGTTAACGGGCCAACAGCGCATCTCGCCGCCGCTAAGCTTTGCGCGGCAAGCCCGAAGGTGCCCTCGTGTTAACTCCTGGCTGCTTAGCGGGGCCTCATTTGCCATCTTAGCCCCGATAAGCTTCATTCCCCCCGCCTATGCTGCGGACATCAATGTGAGTAACAGCACTGAGTTCGTGCAAGCGCTGACAGATGCCAGCACGGACGCGGAGCCCACAACCATCCGCTTGCAGGGCGATGTTTCCGTTACCGCCCCCACGGTTTTGCCCTCAGCTGTCGCACCCGAAAGTGTGACAATTGATACCACGGGGGGGCACACCCTGACATTGGATGGTACTGGAACAATATGGGATGCCGGCAGATACACAACGATGGTTGTTGAGGGCTCGCTGGATGGCGGGCTAACGCTGTCTGGCGGGGCCAATGTCACCATCCACGACAATCCGGGTAACAGCCAGCCCTATGGTCAACTTCTACAGAATTCAGGTGGCCAATCCGCTGGGGGCGAGAGCCCTCTACTTGTACGCAGGCGGTGTCGACACGCTGTACCGCATCCACGGCACCTCGGAACCGTGGACGATCGGCACGGAGGCATCTTCCGGCTGCATCCGGATGATCAATGAGGACATCATTGAACTCTATGATCGCGTTCCTGTTGGAGCGTCAGTGATCGTCGTCTAGCACCGAGCCGCGAAACGGAGATCGGACCCAGACAATCACACCACCGAAACGCAGACGGGCGCGGTGGGCAATGTCGACGTGGCTGCCATGCCTGGATGGGTCTATCCCGACGCCCCTTGCAAAGCTTCGATCGTCGCTGCTCGGCCAGAAAACGCAGGCGCAAGCCGACCACTACAGCGCCGAAGCAGACCGCCAAATGCAGATGCGCGGCGTCGCCCAAAAGATGGAGCGCGCGAATGCTCGGGGAACAAAATTATCCAGAAAACGCGACAAGACTGTCGACACAAAAAAGGCGCCTCGGAGGGCGCCTTGTAAGTACCTAATTTCATTGAGAGATTTGGTAGCGGGGGAGGCTACCAAATATGATTTATTTTCATCATCTTGCATTGACGATACCATATTTTTGTACCATGGCCTCGAATTTGTGCATGAATGACGCGACGGATGGACGCGTCTGGTGCGAGCGTCGATAAAGTCGGGAGTGCTCAACGAAGCGGCGTGGCAACCGCCCTGCCGCGATCGGTGCGGCGGCCTCAAAGCCGATGGCATGACAAGCGCGTGAGGCCGAGTTTTCGGGAGTCTGGTGCTAGCGCTCAGCCTGAGCCCGCTCCACGCCGTCGACGACGCAATAATGTCGGGCGAGATATAGCTCGTGCACCCCTGCCCCCATCCAAGCCCAGCACCTGCCCGGTTATGAACGATGCAAGGGCACTGGCTAGGACAAAATGGCCGCAGCTACATCGTCCGGCATTCCCGCTCGTTCCAAGGCAGTCGAGCCGACGATCAGGTTCCAAAATTCTGGCTGGGATAGCCTCTGCTCGGCGAGGGCCGTGCGGATGATCCCGGGCGCGACGCAATGGGCGCCGACGCCATGGCGGCCGTAGTTTGCCGCGATGTTTCGGGTCAGGCCAGTCAACTCCGCCTTGGCAGCGCTATATGCAGCCTGCCGTTGATATCCTGACACAGCTGCTACCGATGCAGTTTTGAGGACGCATCCACGTCGCTCGATCAGACCCGGGATGCACACCCGCGTCAGGCGGAAGGCGCTGCCGAAATTGACCTCCATCGGGAGGTCGAAGGTCCCATCGCTGGTCTCGTGCAGGGCCGGCGCATTGCCGATGCCCGCATTGTTGATCAGGATGTCGACCGGCCCCTGCGCACGCGCAGCCTTGATGATCGCCTCGGCTGCATTCTTGGCGGTGAGGTCCTAAACGAACGAAATACAGCGCTCAGACCTCAGTCCGGCCAGTCCCTCTGCATTCTTGTCTACGGCCAAGACGCAAGCGCCTGCGACAGTGAGGGCAATGCAAATAGCGCCTCCAATCGCTCCGCCGGCGCGTGTTACAATAGCGGCACGACCGTTCAGCATGTCTACGGCGAAAATGTTCTGTTCCGCTTTGATGAGAATTCGGCGCGCACGAACTACACGGTCGCGACTGGCGTGAGCGGCGATCCAAAGGAACCCGGCAAACGAAGCAGCGAGGACGTCGGGAAGAAGCGACTACGCCCCTGACGGTTTAGATAAAGAGATCTACGACAACCCCGCGAATCTGTTCGTGGCAGGTTTCATGGGCTCTCCGGCGATGAACATGGGAAAGGCGAGCTGCATGGCTGCCGAAGGCGGAAGTATCCTCCGGCTCGGGGGATCCGCAGGGGCGCAGGCAAGCATCGCCGCGCGCGTTGGTCGCGACGAAGTTATTCTGGGATTGCGACCGGAAGACATTTCCCGGACCGCGCGAAAGCAGACGGCGAATTCCGATTTGCAGGGCGTGTGGCGATGGTGGCGCCCATGGGGGCTGAGGACAAATCCGACAGGAACGGGGCCGGAGGCAGACTGACCGCTTCTGGCGACCGCAAACTAACAGCGAACGCTCAAACCGCTGGCGCAAAGGTCTCATATGACCCTTTGCGGACTTCTGATTCCAAGGGCTACATTGGTCTGCCCAAGCCTCGGGGTCGAGGGCGTGCTCCATTATAGCGATACCCATAGTCCAGACCCGCGTCGTAAACTCAGAGAGCTCAACGCTCTCGTAGATCGACCAAATTCGACAGCTGGTGAGTCTGCTCCGCGAAACCTTGGTGGTCCGTATCCATTCGTAGTCTGCGGTCAAGCACCAGACAGCCCAGTTCTAGACAGTTCATTCGCGGTCGCGTCGCCGAGTCACGAGATGGCCTCATGGATAGGCCGAAGGTGGGCCTCGAATGGATTCCGCTGGGTTGAGATGGGTTTCCTCAGGGCTGCGCGATGAGACCCGCGCAGCCAGGACCGTCATGGACGGCTCGTTGCGTCCTGGCGCGAGCGCGCCTTCCGCCATCGAGTGCGGCTAGGGCTTGACCCATGTTGCGCCCGACAGGACACCCCCATCGACCACGATCGCCTGACCGGTGATGTAGGAGGAGGCCGGCGAGGCCAGCAGCAGCGTGGCGCCAATCAGTTCGTCCGGGTTGGCGAGGCGGCCCGTCGGGATGAAGCGGGCGAACCAGTCGGCACGGTATTCATCGTCCCAGAGCGGGCGGGTGAATTCCGTCTTCACGAAGCCCGGCTCGATGGCGTTGACCTGGATGTTGTCACCGACCCATTCGCGCGCCATCGCCTTGGTCAACTGGCTGACGCCGGCCTTCGAGGCCGCGTAGACCGAGATCGTGTTGAAGGCGTGCTTGGCGCTCAGCGACGAGATGTTGACGATCTTGCCGCCGCCCTGCGCCGCCATGTGCGGCTGAGCTGCCTGGCTCAGGAAATAGATGCTGCGCAGATTGACGTCGATGATGGCGTCGAAATCCTCCGGCGTAACCTCGACAATCGGCTTGCGGCGGTTGGTGCCGGCGCTGTTGAGCAGGATGTCGAGCTTGCCGAGGGCGGCATGCGCGTCGTCGACCAGCGTGCGGCAGGCCTTGGCGTCCGTGAGATCGGCCTTGAAGGTAAGGACGGCTGCACCGGTCTCCTCGATGAATGCCTTCGCCCCGGCGAGGCGTTCGTCATCGAAATCGTGAATGGCGACTTTGGCGCCGCTTTCGGCCAGGGCCTTGGCGAGCACACGGCCGATGGCGCCACCGGCGCCGGTGACCAGCGCCGTCTTACCTTCCAGCGAGAAGAGCGTATCGAGAATTCGAGCCATAAGTTTGCTCCAGGGGATGATGGAAACGATCGGGGACCTGGCGAAAAGCCGCGTCCCGTGTGGGGAAAGGGCTAGGCGGCCGCGGGTGCGTGGGCGACGGCCGCCGGGATCGGGATCTCGTCGCCAAGCAGCTTCTCGGCGCGGAGTTCCAGCCAGAAATCGCTCGGGATTGGATGGCGGAAATGCCGGAGGTTCTGCTCGATCTCGCCAACCCGCGACGGGCCGTTCAGCACGCTCGCGACTGCCTGGAAGCCGAGCGGGAACTGCAGCGCGGCGGCGGCGAGCGGGACGCCATGGCGCGCCGCCACCGCCTCGATCCGGCGCACCCAATCGAGGATCGCCACTGGCACGGCGCCATATTCGTAGCGGCCGGCGCCCGCGGCGCCCGTTGCCAGGATGCCGGAATTGAATGCCCCGCCGATGACGATGCCGGCGCCTTCGCGCTCGGCGCGCAGCAACTCGTCGGCATAGATCGTCTGTTCCAGCAGCGTGTAGCGGGAGGCAACCAGGAAGACGTCGAGCGGGTAGCGATCGAGGAAGCGGTGGATCATGCCGCGCTCGTTGATCCCCGCGCCGATGGCGCTGATCTCGCCGGAAGACTTCAATTCCTCCAGCGCGCGAAATCCACCGGTTTCCAGTTCCCGCAGCCGGGCCAGCAGGTCGGCCTCGTCGGGGAAATAGCCGCTGTCGAGGTCGTGAATGTAGAGGACATCGACCTTGTTGATGCCGAGCCGTTGCAGGCTGTCCTCATAGGAGCGCAGGATGCCGTCATAGGAGTAATCGTGCACATGCTCGAAGGCGAGGCCGCCCTTCCATTTCGAACCGTCGAAACTGGCGCGGTCGCGCGGCCGGAACAGCCGTCTTCCTACCTTGGTGGATAGGACAAAGTCTTCGCGCGGACGGCGATAGAGCGCACGACCGGTGCGGTGCTCGCCCTGGCCGAGCCCATACCAGGGCGCGGTGTCATAGAGGCGAACGCCGCCATTCCAGGCGGCTTCCAGCGTGGCGCTGGCCTCGGCTTCCGGGATTGCCTCGAAGAGATCGCCGAGCGGGCAGGTGCCAACGCCGAAGACGGGAAGGCGGAGCTCGGTCTTGCCGAGCCGGCGGGTCGAAAAGAGGGTCATGCGGGGTCTCCCACAAGGCGTTCGGGATGGATGAGCCTTCCGCTGGCGGCGGAGAGATAGGCGGCTTCGAGCAGCGCATAGGTGGCAAGGCTGTCGCGGCCGGAAGTCTCCGGCTCGACACCGCTGCGCAGGCTGTCGATGAAATGGCGCTGGGTGTGGACCACGCTGTCCTGGATCTGTGTCCAGGGTTCGCGGGTCCATGCACGGCCGTCCTGCGGCACGGCGATACGCCGCGTTCCGCCCTTGCCATGCACGGTCAGCACCTGGTCGGCGCCGATCACCAGCGTGCCCTCGGTGCCCTCGATCTCGCCCAGCGTCTGGGGGAACGGGTCGGGATCGCGCCTGGTGGCGTAGCTGAAGTCGAGGATCGACGTCGCGCCCTGCTCATGGCTGAGCAGGATGGTCGCGGCGTCCTCGCCGGCGATGCCTTCCTTGATCTGCTGCGTGCGGCAGAAGACGCCGTCCGCCTCGCCGAACAGGAAGCGGGCGAGGTCGAGCAGATGGATGCCGACATCCATGATCATGAAGCGCTTGACGTTCGCGAGATAGGGCTGGTTCGAATAGACGTCGATGCCGGTGCGCCAGGAGAGGCGGCCGAAGGTCAGCCGCCCGAGTTCGCCGCTGTCGAGGATCTTCCGCACCGTCCGGGACAGGTTCTGGAAACGAAAATCCTCGTGGATCATCAGCGGCACGTTGGCGGCTGCCGCGGCAGCGACGATCCGCCGGCAAGCGTCGAGATCGGGCGCGAACGGCTTCTGCAGGATCACCGGCACGCCATGGGCGAAGGCGAGCCCCGCCAGCGCTTCATGCGTCTCCATCGTCGTCGGGATGTCGACGAAGCCGAGCGCCTCAGTGGCAAACAGGGTTTTCGCGCTGGTGTAGACGCGGGTGATACCGAATTTTTCAGCCGCTGCTCGCGCCTTGGCTTCGTCGACGTCGCAGACGGCGACGATCTCCACATCGTCCAGGTCGGCCCAGCCATGCAGGTGGTTCTGGGCGAAGAACCCGCAGCCGATGACGGCGCCCTTCAAGCGTGCGGTCATGCTGCCGCTCCTGTCTCGGAAACCGTCGCGATCGCGTAGGCATCAAGCGTCAGCGCGCCATCGTCCGGTAGGCTGAGGCTTGCATCGCGGAAGGCACCAGGCGTCAGCGCGGCGGTGGTGAAGCTTTCGGCATCGAGTAGCCGGAGCGTCGCGGCGCCGAGGCCGGCGAGGCGAAGCGCCACGGGACGGTCGGAAAGGTTGGCGAGAATCACCTGCCGCCTGCCATCCTGGACCCAGCCGAGCGCTGCGATGTCGGCGTTTGGCATCTCGATTGCGAGCCGGGGCTTGCCGGACGCTTCGGCGAGATCGGCAACGACATGAAACAGCGGATAGACGCTGCCCTCGGCGACGTCGTCCCACCAGGGCCGCGCATAGGCCTGGCGCGTCGAGACCAGCCCGAACGGGCCGGCAGGTGCTCCGAGGACCAGCGTGTCGATGCCGAATGGGGCTACGGCAGCGGCATAACCGACATGCCAGGCGGCTCCGAGCAGCGCGCGCTGGCGCGGATCGGCGGCGGCGAGGCCGACGCGGCCATTGTCGGGATTGGGTGTCGGGCCGGGTCCATAGGGATTGAGCCGCGCACCGATACCGATCGGGCCGATATGGTGGGGCGCGGTGCCTGCAATGGCCCGCGCCGAGCGCAGGATATGCGGCAGCGATTGCAGCGTCTCGATCACGGAGAGATCGTCGGCTGCGTGCACCGTGGGCGCGGTGGCGTGGGTGATGAAATCGAAGGTGCCGGCCGGCGGCCGCTTGCGATTCAACTCGGTGAAGAAGGCGGGCGAGCCGCTGCCGGCCGGAATGCCGGGGAAGCTCTCGCGGATTGCTTCATAAATGGCCGCCTCGCCGGGCGCGGGCGGACGCTCTTCGCCGGGCTGGAACGAGGTTTCGTCGACCTTAGGGAAGGCGGCGACCAAAAGCGGCGCGATTCCAGCGTCAGCGAGCCATCCGGCCGCCTCGGCGATTTCCGGACGCGGATCCGACTCGGCCGTCAGGAGAAGCTCGAAGGCGACCGGAAGGCGCGTGCGGCGGGCGAGGTCGCCGACAACGAGGATGTCCCCGGGCTTGTCGCCGGCTGCCGGATCATAGCGGAGCAGCCAGTGCGCACCCGCCAGTGTTGCCAACTGCGGCGCGACCGCAAGCGCCGCGCCCGCGAGACCGGCCGGCAGGCCGATGCCGATCCGGGGTAGCCGGACGTCTGTCGCGTCGCCGATCGTGACCAGCGTGGCTTTCGGCGCGCCGTCGCCCGCACCGGCCGGCTGAGCCCGCTCGACCGTGTCGCGGACCGTGACTTTCACGGATTGCTGCGTCGGCGTCCCCGCTTCGAGCCGGTAGGGGTAAGGCAGGCCGATCGGCCGGCTATAGGTCTTGAACGAGGCGTCGGACCAGTTGCGATGGTCCTCCATCTCGAAGACGTCGCCCTCGAAGTGGACCGTGACCGAAAGGCCGGGCTCCGGCGAATGGGTGATGGCGCGAATGTCGAACAGCGGCTGGCCCGGGCTGATCGCCTCCGGCATGACGAATTCTTCCGTGCCCCCCGAGGCATGCTCGACCGACAAATGCTGGCCGACGACGCCGTCGAGCGGGTGCAGCACGACGAAGCCGGTGCGGTTGGTCTCGAAATCCGTCTCCGGCAGGATCGTCGCGGTCGCGTCGAGGGCACCGTCGGCGTTGCCGGTGAAACGGATCCGGGCCGAAATGATGGAAGCGCCGTTGCGATAGCGCGCGGAATAACCGACCGAGAACCGGTCGGCGCTCTCTGCGATATCGAGATCGGAAATTTCGGCGTCCGGCGTTCCCCAGCCCGGCGTGCGGACGAGAAAGGAGAGGCCGCGCAGGATCTCTCTTCCATGCCAGCGCACCCAGCGCAGCGCGCCGCGATCATAGGTCGCCGACAGCGCGCCGGCGACGAGACTGCGAACCGGCGGCTCGAGGCTCGCCGTTCCCGTGAGAAAAAGAGGGCGACTCATCGCTTGTACTTCTTGATGAAGATGTCGAACGTGACGGCGCCGACGATGATCGCGCCGATCAGCAATTGCTGGACGTAGGGCGAGACATTGAGGATCACGAGACCGTTCAGCAGCACGCCGATCAGCAGCGTGCCGATCACCGTGCCGGCGATGCTGCCGGTTCCGCCATAGAGGCTGGTGCCGCCGATCACGACGGCCGCGATGACGTTCAGTTCATACTGGTTGCCGGCGACCGCCTCGGCGGAATTGAGCCGCGAGGCGAGCAGGAAGCCGCCAAGCCCGGCGCAAAGGCCTGTCAGCGCATAGACGCTGATCAGCGTGCGGTTGACGTTCAGTCCGCAAAGTCGCGCCGCTTCCGGGTTGGAGCCGATGGCATAGACCGAGCGGCCATAGCGGGTCGAATGCAGCACGAAGCCGGCGATCACCACGACGACCAGGAAGACGATCACCGGCACCGGCACCGCGCCGACCATGCCGCGTCCCCACCAACCGAAGCTTTCGTCGAAGCCGCTGATCGGGCCGCCATTGCCGATGATCAAGGCCAGGCCGCGGAAGATCGTCATGCCGCCCAGCGTCACCACGAAGGCGGGCACGCTCAGCCTGGCGACGAAAACGCCTTGCAGCACGCCGGCGACGCCGCCCACGACGATCGCGGCCAGCGCTGCCCAATACCAGGCGAAGGGCCCGCCGCCGGCCGTCAGTTCAAGCCGGCCCGGAATGCCACCCTTGGCGACGACGGCCGCGACCAGGCCGGTCAGCGCGATCAGCGCACCGATCGAGAGGTCGATGCCGCGCGTCAGGATGACGAAGGTCATGCCGACGGCGACGATGCCGAAGATCGAGACCTGGCGCAGGATGTTGAACAGGTTCAGCGACGACAGGAAGCGCGGCGCGAGAAAGGTGAACAGCGCCATCAACAGCAGCAGGAAGATCAGCGGCGCGAAGCGGGCAAGCAGCGCGATCAGGTTCGCCGGCCGCTGACGGGCCAAGGGAGGCGATGAAGCAAGGGACATGGTTTCAACCGGGGTTGGGGATCAGGCTGCCGCCTTGGGAAGCGTCATCAGCCGCATCAGGCTTTCTTCGTCGGCATCGCTGCCGGCGAGTTCGCCGGTCAAGCGGCCGGCGCGCAGCGTCAGGATGCGATGGCTGAGCGCCAGTACTTCCGGCAGGTCGGAGGAGATCAGCAGGATGGCGACGCCGTCGGCGGCCAGTTCGCGCAGCAGGCGGTGCAGGTCCGCCTTCGCGCCGATATCGACGCCGCGCGTCGGCTCGTCGACGATCAGCAGCCGCGGCTTCAGCTCCAGCCAGCGGGCGAGCACGACCTTCTGCTGGTTGCCGCCGGAAAGCGTGGCGATCGGCGCGTTGGCGCCGGCCGAACGCAGCTTCAGCCGGTCGCGAAAGTGCTGAAACGCGCCCTTTTCCGCCTTGCGGCGAAGAATGCCGAACGGGCCGGTGGGCACGCCGCCTGCCGCCGCGAAATTCTCGCTGATGGCAAGCGTTGGAAACAGCGACTGCTGCTTGCGGTCCTCGGGCACCAGCGCCACGCCAGCGGCAATCGCGTCGCCCGGTCCCTTGGGGCGAAAAGCCTGGCCGTTCAAACGGATGGCGCCGCCACCGATCGGGTCGGCCCCGAAGATGAGACGGGCAATCTCGGTGCGGCCGGCGCCGACCAGCCCGGCGAGACCGACGATCTCGCCGGCGCGGACGGTGAAGCTGACGCCTTCGACCGAAGCCGAGCGGGCGGAGTGTGGCCGGCTTTTCAGCGCCTCCACCTCGAGCACGATGGCGCCGGACTTGGACGGCGCATGACTGCAGTCCTCCTCGAGCAGTTCGCGGCCCACCATCCAGCGAACCAGGTCGTCGATCGTCGCGTCGGCGATGTCGCCGCGGGCGACCACGACACCGTCGCGCAACACGGTGAAGCTGTCGGCGAGTTCCTTGACCTCTTCCAGCCGGTGGCTGACGAACAGGATCGAGACGCCCTCGGCGGTGAGGGCGCGAACGACCGCCTTCAGGCGATCCACTTCGCGCGGCGTCAGCGAGGCCGTGGGTTCATCCATGATGATCAAACGCGATTTCAATGTCAGCGCGCGGCCGATCTCGACCAGTTGCTGTTCGGCGATGCTCAGATCCGCGACCCGGCGCCAGGGCGCGATCTCGGCGCCGAGCTGCCGCATCACCTCGGCCGTCTGCTGCGCCATGCGGCGCCAGTGGACCAAGCCGAAGCGGTTGAGCGGCAGGCGGCCGGCAAAGATCGCCTCGGCCACGGTCAGGTCTGGAAACAGGCTGAATTCCTGGTGGATCGTCGAGATGCCGCGCTTCTGCGCGTCATGCGGCCCCGTCAGTTCGACCGTCTCGCCGTCCAGCCGCAGCGCGCCGCCATCCGGCTTGTGGATGCCGCTCAGGAGGTTGATCAGGGTCGACTTGCCGGCGCCGTTTTCGCCCAGCAGTGCATGCACCTTGCCGGGGTGGAGCGCGAGCGAAACGCGGTCGAGCACGGTCACGCCAAAGAAGCTCTTGGAGAGATTCTCGAGGCTCAGAAACGAAGTCTCGGGCGGCGTAACGCCACCCGAGGCAGTCGTCCCGGCATCGCTGCCGATGGCGGTCATTGCGTGATCGTGCCGATGCGTTCTGCGTCGGCAAGGTTCGCCTTGGTGATGGCGACCGGCTCGACGAGGATGTTGGCGTTGGCGGGCTTCACGCCTTCGCGGATGAAATCGACCAGCGTCTTGACGGCGACCCGGCCCTGCTTGCCGGGGAACTGGTCGACCGTCGCGGCAAGCGAGCCGTCGCTGACGGCCTTCAGGGCGTCGGTCGAGCCGTCATAGCCATAGATGGCGACCTTGCCGTTGAGCTTGCGGGCTTCGACGGCCTGGGCGGCGCCGAGCGCCATGTCGTCATTGGCGGCGACGATAACCTGCGGAACCTCGGCGAGACCGGTCAGGATGTTCTCGGTGACGGCGAGCCCCTGGTCGCGGCTGAAACGCGCGGTCTGCTCGGACACGAACTTGTAGAGATCGGGCTGCTTGTCGA
Organism: Kaistia defluvii; assembly: GCF_040548815.1. NCBI lineage: Bacteria > Pseudomonadati > Pseudomonadota > Alphaproteobacteria > Hyphomicrobiales > Kaistiaceae > Kaistia > Kaistia defluvii. The sequence goes on from NZ_JBEPSM010000001.1 coordinate 2,535,715, forward strand.
GGGTGGTGTGGACGCCCTGATTGCGATCGTTGGCGGTCTTGTCGCCTGGGATGCCCTGCAGGTTGATGATCGTCGCGCCCTTTGGGAACTGGGCAGCGATCGCCTCGCCCTGGCGCTCGGCGCCCTTGACGTTGTCGGCCGCGACATTGGCGAGCACTTCTGGGACGCCATTGACCGGGCGGTCGATCGTCACGACCGGCACGCCGGCGTCGATCGCGGCCTTCACGGCGGGCGCGAGCGCGTCCGCATCGGCCGGAGCGATGATGATGCCGTCGACACCCTGCACGATGGCGGCCTCGATATCGGCGATCTGCTTCGGCGCACTCAGCTGGCCATCGGCGCGCAGCACCTTAACCTTGCCGATCTTGGCGGCTTCATCTTCGAGCTGCTCCTGCAGGAACACGAAGTGCGGGAACGAGTAGGTCAGCGAGGAGACGAGGATGGTCACCTCGGCATCCTTGCCCTTCGGCTCGGCCGAAGCGTGGAAGGCAGGCGCGGTTGCCAGCGCCGCGAGCGCTATCGCGGAGATCGTTGTCTTGATCGACATCGGAAATTCCCTTGGGACTTCAGTGCCCAAGCGTCTTGGGCGGTTGATACTTCAGTATCTATATTGATTTTGTCGTGTATTGATGAAGGCAGGATGTTCTGCGGAAAGGCGAGCCGAGGAAACACAATTCCAAAACGGGGAGGCCTCGCCCGGCTGTGTCCTTTGAAAGGGCGAGCCGGGGAGCCGTATAGTCCCCTCCCCCGCCAGACGGCCCCAAGGCTAACGATCCTCTGATCGGGCCGAATGGCTGGAAGCGCGAGCGGCGGAGGCGGCGTTTCCATGCCTCCATCGGGCGGAGTTCGATTTCGGCCGGCCTGGCAGGCTGCGAGCCACCCCCGCAGGGGCGACCGGCAGACACCTCTTATGGCATCCCGTCCGAACGGGATGTCTTCTGTCACCGCGAACGATACTCATCCGGGCGGACCGTAGTTCCGCTCCTGTTGGAGAATGACGATGAGCGAATGGCTTGTAACCACGGATTGGCTCGCATCGCATCTCGGCGATGCCAAGCTGGCCGTGCTCGACTGCTCCTGGTACCTGCCCGATTCGGGCAAGCAGGCGATCGACGATTTCCGGCGCGGCCATATTCCGACCGCGCGCTTCATCGATCTGAGCGCCGTGTCGGACCCGGACTCACCCTATGTCAACATGCTGCCGTCCGCCGAGCTTTGGGCGCGCGAGATCGGCCGTCTCGGCATCGACAACGAGACGACCGTGATCGTCTATGACGCCGGCTATGTATCCGCCCGCCTCTGGTGGATGTTCCGCGTCTTCGGGCACGACAAGGTCCGCATTCTGGACGGCGGCTTGCGCAAATGGGTCGCCGAAGGGCGCCCGGTCGAGGCCGGCGATCCCGAGGAAGCCACGCCCGCGGCTTTCGAAACCGTGCTTCAGCCCGGACGGGTCGTCGACGTCGAGGCGGTTCGCGCAGCGCTCGACAGCGGCGTGACGGTTGTCGACGCGCGCACCGCCGCGCGCTTCGAGGGAACGGAAGGCTCCGGCTATCCCGGCGTGGCCAGCGGCCACATGCCCAACGCGGTCAATACGCCCTGGGCCAAATTCTTCGATCCCGCCAACAACTTCGCCTTCGTCGACGCGGACACCGCCGCCAAGGTCTTTGCCGATGCGAAGGTCGATGTCAGCGGTCCGGTGATCACCACCTGCGGTTCCGGCGTCACCGCCGCGATCCTGGGCTTCATGATCGAGCGCGCGGGCAATCCGGACTGGAAGCTCTATGACGGCTCCTGGCACGAATGGGGCCAGCGCGAGGATACGCCGAAGCGCAGCGCAGCCGCACCCAAGGCCTGACCGGCGTTCGCCAACCAGATCGCCAGTGTCCTGACTTCATTCCGTCGGGACACCGGCCTTTTGCGGCGCCGCGCGGAGCGGTATCGCTTCTAGACTTCGTTCAGCCTGGGGCTGACGACGACTTCGTTAAGACAGACCGAAGCCGGCTGGGGCACGATAACGAGGGCTGCAGCGCCCCGACCCCATTCCACGCACGCCTAGCGTCCTCGCAACAACCCTGTGTTGCGCGAGGCGAGGCCGCTATGGGCCGAGTCGGGGGCAGCCCCGCAGGTCCGCGTGCTGCGCGCGGCGGCAGCTGTCCGTCCGGGTGCCAAGCATGGCCGTCGCGTCGTTCTCTTGTCCTTTGTGGAAACGAACTCCGGCGAGCCTGCACAAAAGAACGCCGTTTCTTCTCTACCAATTCAGTCGTCTTAAAATCCTAGACAGCAACCGGGCCACGGAACAACGTGCCCGTCGCACCGGCGGACCACCGCCCGGTGCCTGGATTCAGGGAAGGACGACCATGCCGACACCCAAGACGCTTCCGATCCTCGATATCTCGAAGTTCGACGGCAGCCCGGAAGAGCGGGCCGCCTTTCTGGCCGAACTCGGCGATGCCGCCCGTGACGTGGGCTTTTTCTACCTGACGGGCCATGGCGTCCCTGACGCGCTGATCCACGACATCGTCGCGGCGTCGCGCCAGTTCTTCGCGTTGCCGGATGCCGAGAAGCTTGCCATCGAGATGGTGAACTCGCCGCATTTCCGCGGCTATACCCGGGCCGGGCTCGAGATCACGCGGGGCCGGGCCGACTGGCGCGAGCAGATCGACTTCTCCTCCGAGCGCGAGGTCCTGCCGCGCACACCGGGAACGCCGGATTGGGCGCGCCTGCAGGGTCCCAACCAGTGGCCGGCGGCGTTGCCGGAGCTGAAGCCGACCGTGCTCGAATGGCAGCGCCAGCTGACGGATCTCGGCATCCGCGTGCTGGAGGCCTTCGCGCTGGCGCTGCGCCAGGACAAGGACGTATTCGCGCCGATCTACGAGACGGGCGCTGTCCAGCACATCAAGCTGATCCGCTATCCCGGGCGCGACGCCACCGGCGGCGATCAGGGCGTCGGCGCGCACAAGGATGGCGGCTTCCTGACCCTGCTCCTCCAGGACGTGCAGGGCGGGTTGCAGGTCGAGGCGGATGACGGCAGCTGGATCGATGCGCCGCCGATCCCCGGCACCTTCATCGTTAATATTGGCGAAGTGCTGGAAATGGCGTCCAACGGTTATCTCCGCGCCACCGTGCACCGGGTCGTCACGCCGCCGGCCGGCAAGGACCGGCTCTCGGTCGCCTTCTTCCTGGGCGCTGCCCTCGACGCGCATATCCCGCTGCTCGATCTCGACGCCGACCTTGCCGCGCAGGCACTCGGCCCCACCGCGGACCCGCTCAATCCGCTATTCCGCGAGATCGGCCAGAACTACTTGAAGGGTCGGCTCCGTTCGCACCCTGACGTGGCGCAGCGCCACTACGCCGACCTCCTCGACCCCGCCGCCAAGCGCGAGCCGGCCTCGGCCTACTGATCCCTGACGAAAATTCATCGGCATCCGGAGACGCACCATGACCTTCCAGCCGACCCAATTCGAGACCAAGCGCTTCGAAACCCTCGCCGTGCACGGCGGGACCTATCGTGCCGACCCCACAACCGGCGCTGTCGCCGTGCCGATCTATCAGTCGACCTCGTTCCAGTTCCAGGATACGGACCACGCCGATAGGCTCTTCGCCCTCGACGAGCTCGGCTACATCTACACCCGCGTGGGCAACCCGACGCAGGATGCGCTGGAACAGCGGATCGCGGCGATCGAGGGCGGCGTCGCCGCGCTGGCGCTCGCCTCCGGGCAGGCCGCCTCGGCCTATTCCATCCTCAACCTGACGCGGCCGGGCGACAACATCGTCTCCTCGACCGGCCTCTATGGCGGCACCTACGCGCTGTTCAACGCGACGCTGAAGAACCTCGGCGTCGAGACCCGCTTCGTCGATCCGTCCGACCCGGAGAATTTCCGGCGCGCCACCGACAGCCGGACCCGCGCCTATTACGCGGAATCGCTGCCCAATCCGCGCCTCGAAGTGTTTCCGATTGCCGAAGTTGCTGCGATAGGGCGCTCGCTTGGCGTGCCGCTGATCGTCGACAATACAGCCGCCCCCCTCACCATCCGTCCGCTCGACCATGGCGCGGCAATCGTCGTCTATTCGGCGACGAAATATATCGGCGGCCATGGCACGACCATCGGCGGACTGATCGTCGATGGCGGCAACTTTCCTTGGGCGGACCATCCCGAGCGCTTCCCCAATCTGCACGAGCCGGACCCGAGCCATCACGGCGCGACCTGGTTGGAGAAGGCGAAGCCGCTGGGTCCGATCGCCTATGTGTTGCGCACCCGCGCCGTGCTGCTGCGCGATATCGGCGCCGCGATCTCGCCCTTCGCCGCCTTCCAGTTCATCCAGGGGCTGGAGACACTGCCGCTGCGCATCCGCCAGCACAATGAGAACGCCATCAAGGTGGCGAACTTCCTGAACGCGCATCCCAAGGTCGAGAAGGTGATCTTCCCGGGCCTGCAGAGTGGCATCGCCAAGGAACGGGGCGACCGCTATCTGAATGGCGGAAAGGGCGCGCTGGTCGGCTTCGAGGTCAAGGGCGGCCGCGACGCCGGCCGCGCCTTCATCAACGCGCTCAAGCTGTTCTACCACGTCGCCAATATCGGCGATGCGCGCTCGCTCGCCATCCATCCCTCGACCACCACCCACTCGCAGCTTTCCGTAGAGGAACAGGCTGCGACCGGCGTGACGCCCGGCTATGTGCGCCTCTCGGTCGGCATCGAGCATCCCGACGACATCATCGCTGACCTCGCCCAGGCGCTGGACCGCGCCTGACCCGCCACCCTTTTCAGGACATTGCCATGAGCATTCTCGACGGTAAGAAGCCTTCGCTGTTCGGTCGCCGCATCTCGCGGCGCACAGCCCTGACCGGGGGCGGCGTGCTGGCCGGCGCCGCCTTCCTCGGCGTCGCGCCGACCTTCTCGGCCCGCGCCGGCAATCGCACCAAGATCCGGCTCGCCTGGACCGAATTCGCCGCCTGCCATTCGCCGATCGCCTTCGGCGTCGCCAAGGGCATCTATGACAAGCACGACCTCGACATCGAGCTGTTTTACCAGGGCGCCAGCGGCCAGACGCTGGTGCAGTCGCTCGCGACCGGCAAGGCCGATGCCGGGGCCGGCCTGTTGCTCGACTGGGTCAAGCCGCTGGAACAAGGCCTCGACGTCAAGCTGTTCGTCGGCTCGCATGGCGGCTGCACCCGGCTGCTCGCCTCCAAGGCCTCCGGCATCACCACGCTGGAAGGGCTGAAGGGCAAGACCATCGTCAGCTACGACCCGGCCAGCCCGCCCAAGCACTCTTTCCAGATCGCGCTGGCGCGCGCCGGCATCGATCCCGAACAGGACGTCAACTGGAAGGCGGTGCCGTTCGATCTCGTCGGCGCGACGGTCGACCGCGGCGAGGCAGATGCGCTCGCCCATCTCGATCCCTGGGCCTATTCGCTGAAGAAGAAATACGACCTGGTCGAGATCGCCAACACCCAGACCGGCATCTTCGCCGACAAGGTCTGCTGCGTGCTCGGCGTCAACGGTCCGTTCCTGGAGGCCAACCGTGACGCAATCCGCCGCCTGGCCGAGGCCAATATCGAGATCCACGAATATACCGGCAAGCATCCGGAAGAAGTGGCGAAGTGGTATCTCGACAACCTCAAGCCGGACCTGGCACTGGCCGATCTCTCCGACGATCTCGGCTCCTTCGTTTATCACATCCACCCGATCGGCCCGGAACTGGTCGAGCAGGTGAAATGGGCGGCCGAGGACCTGCAGCTGATCAAGGTGATCGATGCCTCGACCGACCCGGCCGAACTGGCACAGCGCGTCACCGCTAACCTGCTCGCCTGAGCGATCCATGGCCGACACCACGCAAACGGCCGGAGGCGCGCTCGCGTCTTCGGCACTCTCCGGCGAGATCTGGCGCAACGGCCTGCTGGCCGCGGCGAGCTGGCTGCTGGCGGCCGCCGTGACGGCCGGCTTCACCGACGTCGTGCCCTGGGGCCAGACGCAGCTGTTCGCGCTGCTGCTGGCGATCGGCGCCGGCGGGTTCGTCTTGCTCGCCTTCACCGTCCATCGCCTCGGCGCCATCGGCCGCAAGCTGGTTCACTATGGTGCGTGGTGGATCGCGCTCGGTCTCTGGCTGGCCGCCTGGGAGGTGTCGACGGCAAAGCTCGGCTGGCTGCCAAAGCCGTTCTTCTCGCCGCCGCAGGGGCTGCTGCATGTCTATATGACGGATTGGGACCGGCTGCTCGTCTGCATGCTCTATTCGCTGCGTCTCTGGGGGCTCGGCTTCTTCTCCGGCATCGCGATCGGCTTCGTCGTCGGCGTTGCGCTCGGCTGGTCGAAGCGCTTCAGCTATTGGGGCATGCCGCTCTTGAAGCTGATCGGGCCGGTACCGGCCAGCGCCTGGATTCCGAGCGCCTTCTTCGTCTTCCCGACCACTTTCGGCGCCTCGATCTTCCTGGTGGCGCTGGCTTCCGGTATCCCCGTCATCATCCTGACCGCCTCGGGCGTCGCCTCGGTCAACCGCTCGCTTTACGATGTCGCCCGCACGCTCGGCGCCGATCGCCGTTTCCTCGTGTTGAAGGTGGCGATCCCCGCCGCGCTGCCCAACGTCTTCGTCGGCCTGTTCATGGGCCTCTATTCCTCCTTCGCCGTTCTCGTCATCGCCGAGATGCTTGGCGCCAAATACGGGCTCGGCTGGTATCTGCAGTTCCAGACCGCCTATTCCGCCTATGCCAATGTCTATGCCGCGCTGATCCTGATGGCGCTGCTCTGCTCGGGGCTGGTGAAGCTGCTCTTCGTCGGGCGCGATCGCCTGCTCGGCTGGCAGAAGGGGATCGTGCAATGGTAGCGGCTGTCGCCTCGGCGCCGGAACCGGCTGGAACCGGCCTCGCCATCGAATTGCGCAACGTCTCGCATGCTTATGACCTGCCATCCGGCCGGCTGGCGGTGCTGGAGAGCATCGACCTCTCGATCGCGCCCGGCGCCTGCGTGGCCCTGCTCGGGCCCTCCGGCTCCGGCAAGTCTACGCTGCTGCGCCTCGTCGCCGGGCTCGAACGGCCGGAGACGGGCAGCGTGCTCGCCGACGGCGTGCCGTTGGAGAACCCCGATCCGTCCCGCGTGCTGGTGTTTCAGGATCCCACGCTGTTTCCCTGGCGCACCGTCCGCCGCAATGTCGCGCTCGGGCTCGAGGCGCAGGGCCGGCTCAAGACCGAGGGCCATCGCATCGACGAGGCCATTTCCCGCGTGCGGCTCGCCGAATTCGCCGACGCCTTGCCCCATCAGCTCTCCGGCGGCATGGCGCAACGCGCGGCTTTGGCGCGAGCCCTCGTAAACGATCCGCGCCTGTTGTTGCTCGACGAGCCACTTGGCAAGCTCGACCAGCTGACCCGCCTCACCATGCAGGGAGAATTGCTGTCGCTCTGGCAGCAATCCGGTTTCACCGCGCTGCTCGTCACCCACGATGTCGAGGAAGCGCTGCTGCTGGCGGATCGCGTCATCATCTTCAGCGACCGCCCGGCCCGCATCGTCGGCGAGCGTCGGGTCGCGCTTCCCCACCCCCGCAATCGTGCGGGCACGGAACTGATCGCGCTGCGGCGCGAAATCCTGCAGCTTCTTGGCGTCAGCGAGGCGATATGAGCCGGCAATGGATTTCCCGCCAAAGACTGCTTTCCCGCGACGCCCTGGGTACCGGGCTGCTCGCCGCCGGCATCCTGGCGCTCCTCGCGGCGCTCGCCTGGTGGGCGCTGGTCTTCGTCAACGTCGCTGAAAACACCAGCCTGACAATCCCGGCGGCGGTGCCCTGCCTCATCAACACCTCTGACCTCTGCTCGCTGGCGATGTCGCTCTGCGGCTCCGGCCACTGGCTCGGCATCCCTCGCTATTGGGAGGGGTTGTTCTGGGTCGGCGCGGCGCTGACGCTGGCCGCCGGCGCCTTCCAGCTGGTGGTGGCGACGGCTGGATCAACGGAAACGGGAACACAGTTGGGCGGGAAGAATTGAAATGGATTTTTCCGCATTCTGCCTGTTTCGTAAGCAGTCATGCTTCGCCATTCATCGATGTTGATGGAATGATCATCGAAGTCTCGCGGGGCTGAACCGCACGATTGCAGAATAACGACAATGAATTGAACCCAGACGGGCAGGACTCGTTCGAGGAATGATGAATCATGGCGATTTCTAATAAAACTATTGTGAATAAGACTGTCGCGGCGCTTGGCGCATTGCTGGTCTCGGCTTCGATGCTGGCCGGCGCGGCGCAGGCCGGCGAGACGCTCGACAAGATCAAGTCGCGCGGCCAGATCAAGGTGGGCGTCGGAACGTTGCCCGGCTTCTTCTCGCCCGACAGCAATGGTAAGTGGCAGGGCTTCTTCATCGATTTCGGCCGCGCCCTGGCGATCACCGTCTTCAACGACCCGGACAAGGTGGAATTCACCTCATCTTCGCCGCAGCAGCGTCTGCCCGCGCTGCAGGCGGGCGAGTTCGACGTGCTGCTATCGGGCGTGACGCAGACGATCACCCGCTCGTTCAAGCTCGGCTTCCATTTCGGCCCGATTATCTTCTATGACGGCCAGGGCCTGCTGGTCGCCAAGTCGCTCGGCGTGAGCAAGGGTTCGGAGCTCGACGGCGCTACCATCGGCGTGCAGAGCGGCACGACGGGCGAACTGAACATCGCCGACTTCTTCCGCAAGAACGGCAAGAAGTTCACCCCTGTCGTCATCGAGGACACCAAGGAATTCGTCTCGGCGCTGGAGACTGGCCGCGTCGACGCGCTGACGCAGGACGCCTCGGATCTCGCCCTGAAGCGGGCGCAGTTCGCCAAGCCGGATGATTTCCTGCTGCTGCCGGAGCGCCTGTCGAAGGAGCCGCTGGCGCCCGCCATCCGCGCCGGCGACGACCAGTGGCTCGAGATCGTCAACTGGACCGTCTATGCGACGATCCAGGCGGAAGAGTTCGGCATCACCAAGGAAAATGTCGACAGCTTCCTGACCAGCGAAGACCCGGCGATCAAGCGCTTCCTCGGCGTCGACCCGTCGCTCGGCGGGGCGATCGGCCTCGACCCGAAGTTCGCCTACAACATCATCAAGTCGCTTGGCAATTACGGCGAGATCTTCGAACGCAACATCGGGAAGTCGACGCCGGTCGGCTTCGAGCGCGGCTACAACCAGCCCTGGACCCAGGGTGGCCTGCTCTATTCGCCGCCGTTCCGCTAGGCGCCAAGGGTCCATGACCGCGCTCGGTCCGGACGCTCCGGCGCCCGGCTCTCCCCTCCTGAAGAACCTTCTGGGTGAGCGTCCGCTCACCCAGATTCTCCTGTTTGTCGGGGTGCTCGCCGCCTTCGGCTTCCTCGGCCAGACCATGGCGACCAATATGGGTCGCGTCGGCATCACGCCGGGCTTCGCCTTTCTCGCCCGTCCGACCAATTTCGAGATTGGCGAGACGCTGATCGCCTACTCGTCGCAGAGCAGCTTTGCCCGCGCCATCCTGGTTGGCCTGCTCAACACACTGCTGGTCTCGGCGGTCGGCTGCATATTGGCGACGGTGCTGGGCGTCGCCCTCGGGCTTGCCCGCCTGTCCGACAATCCGCTGCTCTCCGGCTCGGTCCGCGCCTATGTCGAGCTGATCCGCAACACACCGCTGCTGCTGCAGCTCTTCTTCTGGAGCGCCACGTTTCACGCTCTGCCGGCCGCGCGGAAGGCGTTCGAGCCGGTCGCCGGCGTCTATCTCAGCAATCGCGGCATCTACATCCCGGCGCTGCGTTTCGAGAGTGGGCTCGCCGCGACGGTGGCTCTCGCCAGCCTTGCCATCGCCTTGCTGTTGCTCTGGCGGCGCAAGCGCATCGGGCTTTCCGCACCGACCGCATCCGCCGTCTCGGTGATCGGCCTCGTGGTGGTGATCTCCGCGCTCGCCGCCACCGGCGGTATGCGCGCAGAAATTCCGTCGCTGAAAGGCTTCAACATCACGGGCGGCCTGTCGCTGACGCCGGAATTTGCCGCCTTGCTCGTCGGCCTCGTCGTCAATGCGGCCGCCCTGATCGCCGAGATCGTCCGCAGCGGCATCCAGTCGGTGCCCCGGGGACAATGGGAGGCGGCTCGCGCGCTCGGCCTGCCTCGCGGGCTGATCTTCGCCAAGATCGTGCTGCCGCAGGCGTTGCGGGTGATCACGCCGCTGATGACGTCGACCTATCTGAGCCTGACCAAGAATTCGAGCCTAGCGGTCGCCATCGGCTATCCCGATCTCGTCTCGATCCTCAACACTGCCGCGAACCAGACCGGGCAGGCGCTGGAGACGATCCTGATCATGGCGTCGGTCTATCTCACCATCAGCTTCGCCGTCTCGTTCGCCATAAACCGCTACAACAAACGCTACGCCCTCAAGGGGCTCGGACGATGACGATGGCGCTGTCGGAACTGATCGGCCGCGCCGCAGGCCGCAAGCCTCTCACCTGGGCCGAGCGGTGGTCGCTCTGGCGGCGCGGCCTGTTCGGATCGCCGGTCAACCTCGCCATCACGGTGGCATTTCTGGTCTTCGTGTGGTTCGTGGTCGCGCCCTTCCTGCGCTGGGCGCTGGTCGATGCCACTTGGTTCGGCACGGCGAAGGATTGCGCCGAGCGATCCGGCGCCTGCTGGGCCTTCATCACCGAGAAGGGCAGGTTCATCCTGTTCGGCCTCTATCCGAACGACCGGGACTGGCAGGCGGCGTTGTCGGTGGCGCTGGTGGGAACGCTGGTCGTCGTGACCGGCATGCCGCGCTTCTGGAACCGCCGCCTGGTCCTGGTGTGGCTCGCGGCGCTCGGCGCGGCGCTGGCCGTGATGTCCGGCGCGCTTACCGGTCAGCTGGTGCCGACCGACAAATGGGGCGGCTTTCCGTTGACGGTGCTGCTCTCGGTGATCGGCTTTGCCGGCGCATTTCCGCTCGGCATCGGACTGGCACTGGCGCGGCGATCGGAGATGCGCCTGCTGCGCTGGATGGCGATCGCCTTCATCGAGGTGATGCGCGGCGTGCCGCTGATCGCCGTGCTCTATGTCTCGACGCTGATCTTCCCCCTGATGCTGCCGGCAGGCGCGGCGATCGACAAGCTCGCCCGGGCTCAGATCGCCATCATCCTGTTCGTCGCCGCCTACATGGCCGAGATCGTTCGAGCAGGGCTGCAATCGTTGCCGGCCGGCCAGTATGAGGCGGCGCGCTCGCTCGGCCTGTCCTGGGGCGCGATGATGCGGCTCGTGGTCCTGCCGCAGGCGCTGCGTGCCGTCATTCCAGCCTTCGTCAATCTCGGCATCGGACTGTTCCTCGATACGACGCTGGTGATCGTCATCGGCCTGTTCGACTTCCTGAATACGGCGCGGGTGGCGGCGACCGACGTCAACTGGAACGGCTCCTACAACGAGGCCTACACCGTCGCGGCGCTGGTCTATTTCAGCCTGAGCTATGCCGCCTCGCGCTACAGCCTGTGGCTGGAGAAAAGGCTCCGCGTCGGCGGTCCGCTGGATCGATAGAATTGCGGACGGCGGGTCGGCCACGCCGTTGCGCCAGACGGGCAGGATCGTGGCCAGCACCCCCGGCCACTTCGCGCATCACCCCGTCGGTGACGAGGCCGGCAACACCCTTCTTCACCATAAGGGCGCACCAGATGCCGGCATCGGTGATGTCCATGGCATCGGCCAACACGATCACGCCTTCGGTAGTCGCCCCGATGGCGCTGCGGGTTGAAATCGGCGTCGACCAGCTGCAGGGCCGATAGCTCACTGGTCGCGATCTATGATCGCGTCGCGGCCAAACAACTCAATATCTTCCATCATGGCTTGGAATTGGCCCGACGACCGAAAGCGGTCAATGTTGGCTCGGAGGTCGGCCTCAATGATGGCCCGCTGGGCAGGAGAAATCCGGCCGTTAACTTCGGCGGCGTTGACGGCGCGGGACTTTATATAGTCCAGCAGTTCCACCGGCAGCACAAACTGGCCTGGGCCGAACGTGCCTCGGTTCACCGCGATCTTCGTCCCCAGCCACCTATTATGAGGCGGCACCACGTAACCGAAGATGGAAAGCGGCCCGATCTTGGCGAACGTCATGGCCATGCCGCTCGGCTCGGCGCTGGGAAAATCGATCTCGACCGCCCGGCGCGTAGCGGTTCATGTTGTTGGGTAGGTTCTGGATAGTTGTTTCGGAGATGCCCGGGAAGGGAAGGATGTGCTGCTCGAAGACGCCTGGATTGCTGATGTCTCCGCGAATGAAGCTCTCCCACGTGGCAAGGGCGGCGCGTGCGGCTTTCGACTGGGCGGCCGTAATGCTCTGCAGGCGGTTTTCCCGTATCAGAAGCACGAGAACGCGCCACGAAAGGCTCGCGCAAAACCTCGCCAGCCAGTCCCCGTAGACGAGCTTGAGGCCGTCGTCCTTGGTGTACGGAAGGAACAACTTGTCGGCGAACTGGCGCTCGAAGCCGCTGAAGAGCTGCTCGCAATCGCGGCAAAGCAGCCGGATCTTGATTCCGTCCTGGGCGCGGCGGTTGGGTGTCCGCGCGTTGCGCAGGTGGCCTGTGCCGCCAGATTTCTTAAGCCACCTGAAGACGAACGCCGGTAAGATGTGGCTCGCCCGCAGTTCCGCCCCTTCTTGGCAGAACGCGCAGTGATCCTTACTGACATAGCGGTCGACCCATATGGGCGAGGAGGCCAGCCCGGTCATAGCGGCGCTATCCATCCTGCTTGCTTCCCCGCGCGACGATCTGAAGAGCGCCATCGGGCAGCGGCTTCTGCATGCCGGGCACTTCATTCGCCGGCGCCGTCATCCACCGCTCGATCTCGTCCTCGGTCCGCAAAATGACGGGCATCGCCTTCGGATGAATGGCGCCAACCTCGCATTAGGCTCCGTCGTCAGAAAGCCGAACAGGTCATTGGTGGTCTCTCCCTCTCTCACCTTCCGTACGCTCGTCCAGTTGGCCCAGATGCCGGCGAAGAAGGCGAGCGGCCGATCCTCGGCGAGCGCGAACCAGATGTCGCCACCAGCCTCTCGGTTGAATTCCGAGAATGAGGTGAAAGGGACGAGGCAACGGTTCTCGATGCCGAGCCAGCGCTGCCAATGCTTGCTGCCGATGTTGCGGATATTGGTCGTGCCGGTATCCGGCTCCATCCGCAGCAGTTCCGTGAAGTCGACTGCCTTGCCCTTCGCCTCGAGCTTGGCAGCGCGCTTCTTGGTTGCCTCCATGAGGGCGAACTGAGACGACGGCATGCCCCACCGGGCGAGCGCCAGCTCGCGAACCCCGTCTGGGGCGTTCCGCACGATCGGCGCGGGATAGTCGGGGAAGATGCCCGGCATCGGCGGAAGATTGCCGGTTTGATCACGCATCGCTCGAGCGATTGCGCGGATGGCATCCTGGTTCCGGGTCATCGAGTAGAGGTTGCACATGCCACGAGCCTATCGAGGCTGCGCAAAAAGGGAAGCCCAGCCTCGGAAGTTCGAAAGCGAGCATAGGATTCAACTCCTAGTCTCATTGACTCTCTCGCACATGAGAACAAAATAAGAACATCAGCGTGCGGAGAGTAGCGATGGGCGACCCGGCCGAGAATGTCGACCTGGTGCAAGAGGCACTGGACAAGTGTGTGAGAAGCCTCTTGGCATCCCACAACGGGGATCCGCTCGTCGTGATCGAAACGCTTCTGCTCGCCGTGGATGCGCGGGCGGAGCGCGTCTCTTTTGGTTTCGTGCGGGGATGTCTGCCCGCAATTACCTGTCGGAATGATTGATGTCGGTCGAGACGCTCGGAGACGCTTGGCGCGCAGGCTGGACCGTCTCGGCGCGCTGCAAGGGGCGCAATGCGAGACCGAAGAACGGCACGAAGCCCTGCCTTCAGCAGGTCGACCTTGATATGTGAACGCTGCTCTGGACACGCGGCGCGGACTTCCCGATCGCAATGCTCTCGGATCGCCCCATGTGCCCTTCCTGTCGCTCCCGCCACATGAGCGACAATGACCTCAACCGCCTCGAAGCTCTCTTCGGTCCGCTTGCCGGTGCCGCCGGCGGAGATGAGGAGGCAGATCAGGGCGGAGAGGGCGAGGAGAGCGTCTGAGGCGGAGCGTCAGCGCATCGCCATCGACGCCGAGCGGATTAAGGCGCGGTGCCAGACTCTGGATGGCTTCATAGAAGAATTCTGGACCGTTCTCGAGCCGAAGCGCGAGCTGAAGGGGTTGGAGAAAGCCGCCCATGTGGCTCTAGATGAGAACTATGCGGCGATCGCAGCCGGGCAAGCGGCCAAGACCGAGGGGCAGAAATACAGGGCCATGGGTCGATCTGAAGCCGCCATTCGCATCCGGCGACCGCATCCGCTCTCTCGCCTCTCCCGCGCCGAAGGGAGAGGACCAATGAGCATCGACTACATCTGCAGCTATTACGGCGTGCCGGCAAAAGTTGGTGGCCGTGTCGAATACACCGGTTCCGGCAAGAAGCAGCTAGGCACGATCACTGGCGCGCTGGGCCAACGTCTGGAAATCAGGCTCGACGGCCACAAGAACTCGTTCCCGTACCACCCGACTTGGGAGCTTCGTTATCTCGCCTCTCCCGCGCCGAAGGGAGAGACGTGATGGGGCAGCGGGCCGCAACGTTCACAGAAGTGGATCTCAAGCGCCATACGCACTGCAACCAAGGCCGACCTTGAGGTGAAAGGCGTCGAGATCACCCGAATGGGCACCATTCGGCTCCTGCAAACCGTCACCGACGAAAAGATCGAGGTTGACGACCTGGAGCGCCGTGACATCGCCCGTATGGTGGCGGAAAAGAAGGTCCGGGCGATGCAGCGTCATCCTCTCGTGCAACCGGTTAGCGGGGTCGGGCGTCTTGCACATGCTTTTGGGCGCGGACGGTAGGCGGGCGCGTCGCTCACCGTCTCCACGGTAGGCACCGAGCTCACCCCTGGTCATCGGCGGTACCCGGTCGCGGCCGCTCCGCTAATCCTCATCAAAAGCGAGCATCATACGGCCATAACGTATCGATCCTGAAACGCTCGCGCAATCGTAGGGAGGAATGCAGCGGGCGTTCGCCTCAGGCGGTCCAGCCGCCGTCGATGGTGAGGCTTTCGCCTGTCATATAGCCGGCACCGACGCCAGTCAGCCAGGCGGTGAGATCGGCAATCTCGTCAGCCTTGCCGATCCGCCCCAGCGGCAGCTTCGGCACTATGTACTCCATCAGATCCGCCGTCATATCTGTCTCGATTGGGCCTGGCTGGATATTGTTGACAGTAATCTGGCGCGGAGCGAAGTCGAGGGCGGCTCCACGCACGAGCTGGGCCACGGCAGCCTTTGTCATCGCATAGACGCTGGAGCCCGCGGAGCCGACCCGCTCAGCAGTGTTGCTGCCGATCGTGACGATGCGGCCGCCGTCGAGCAGATGCGGCGCCGCATAATGAATCGCTGCGAACACGCCGCGGACATTAACGGCGGCCATACGATCGAAGTCGGCGATGGTGAAGCGGTCAATGGTGCCGCCGATTAGGATGCCGGCATTGACAACTAGCACGCCAAGACTGCCGAAGCGCTCAACGGTGGCTTCTATAGCGAGACGGACTGCTTCCGGATCGGCGCTGTCGGCGGCGATGGCGAAAGCAGAGCCGCCTTCCTGCTCGATTTCCGCTGCGAGCGCGGCTGCCATGGCCGGCGAACTCACATAGGTGAACGCAACCGGGCGGCCATCCGCCGCGAGGCGACGGACAATGGCAGCGCCCATACCGCGCGAACCGCCGAAGACGAGGGCCGGCGATGTGTCGGAGAAAAAAGAGGACATGCGAGAGTTCCGTTATTGATTGATCAGTCCACAATTCCTCACCGTTATGGACTGGAGAGTCAAGAAAATTCTGGACTTGCCGTTCAAGAATGATAGAGTGCAGCCATGGCCAGACCTCCGGAATTCGATCGCAACGAGGCGATCGCCCGCTCTATCAAGGTGTTCGCCCGGCACGGCTTCGAGGCTGCCTCGACGAACGACCTCATCAAGGGCATGGGAATCGGCCGGCAAAGCCTCTACGGCGCCTTCGGCGACAAACGCGGCCTTTTTCTCGAAGCACTGCGTCGCTATTCGGAAGACTCGCTTCAGCAGATGAAGGACGCATTGGCGGAGGGACCGGTCACCGAGTCCATAGAGGCAGCCTTGTTGGTCGGCCTCGGCTCCAGCCGAGACATCGAAAGTGGCTGCCTGGGTGTCGGGTCAATCATTGAGTTCAGTCGCGAGGATGAAGACATCACCGCCCTGAACGACAAGGCCGGCGCAGCCGTGATTGCATCGTTCGCGGAGCGGGTTCGCGAGGGCATCGCCGCCGGCGTGCTCGATCCTGATCTCGACGTTGATGAGGCTGGTCGCATGCTTCTCGCCTTGCGATCCGGGCTCAAGGTCGCGGCTCGGGGCGGCGCGACAATGGCCGAGCTTCGAACGACGGCGCTCCTCGCGATGCGCGGGCTGACGTTGGCTGCTCGCGATCGGTGAGCGGGGCTCCGCTCTCGGAAGTCTCCTTCGCAGACAAAGCAGGGCGCCGGCGCGAAGCCACCGATTTGGTGCAGCCTTATCCCGGACTATCCGTTAATCGAGTCCCGAAAGACCCGGACAGGAAATCGATCCCGTGAGTGTGGCGTTTGTCAAAGAGGAGAGCTCCGAGGCCGCGTCGGAGACGATTCTGCCCGCGCGCCCCCATCTCCGATCCCATCAACCTTGTCACGGAGGCAGACCTCCGTCTCCTGCAGAGTGATACTAGTCAGGGCGCGAGCGGCTCTTGATGCGGGCGATGCGCTGGAAGACGTCAATGAGAGTCGTCGGCTGTCGGCACTTCCCGTTCGCGATAACCGCTACTACGCGGAGCGGGTCCGCATGGCCCAGGTGTCTCCCCCTCCGACTTCGAATGACCTGATTGCCTTCGGTCACGCCGTCTCCTTCGAGCGCGACGATGGCCGCCAGCAGACCTTTCCGGATCGTGGGCGAGGACGAGGCCGACCCATCACAAGGTTCGATATCGCATGGCTCGCCAGTGGCTATCGCCTGGCTCGGTAAACGCGTCGGTGACGTTGTTCAACTCGGCAACCACGAACTCGAGATTCTCTCCGTCGCACAGCCAAACCGACCCAGCGAGAAGAGCTGCATTTCCATGCGCTGATGCTCGGAGCGTCCGCTCTCCGGCCAAGAGCGACAGACCACTCCCGGCACATCACAACTGAGCGCCGGCCTCGAGCAGTGGTTGCCTCAAATATGCCGTCGCGCGAAGTCGCCCCATCAACTGTCTTCTCGGCCGTCCGGACGAACCAGATCTAGGTGAGTGACGCCAAGGGCGTGTGGCGGCATCCGTAAGCACCATCGCATCCTCCGCAGGGTACCAAACTCTGCGAGGATGGCCTCAGTACCCTGCCCGATCCCCTATCGAGCTCTTGGCTACCCGGGGGGACACCCAGGAACTGCTCTGGGCGACAAATGGCGGAAAATCAACGGATGATGCCGCGTCTTGAACGTCGGCGAACTAGCGTGGGGGGTTTTGGTAGCGGAGGAGGGACTTGAACCCCCGACACGCGGATTATGATTCCGCTGCTCTAACCAGCTGAGCTACTCCGCCCCAGGACCGGCGCTTGGGGCGCCGGCTGGAATGGCCCGCTTATAGGGAGCCGGGCCGAGGGCTGTCAAGCAGCCAGAACGCTTCAGGCCCGTTCAAACACAAGCAGTGTGAAAAACCCGATCGGACCCACCCGCCGGCGGTCGACCAGGCGCAGATCGGAGCGGCCCAGGATGCGGCTGATGTCGAAATCCATGTGCCAGCCGAGCGCTGCGGAAAGCGGCGCCAGACGCTCGCCGAGCCAGCCGCGCCAGCCCTTCTGCTCCGGGAAATGACTGACCAGCACGACGGCGCCGCCAGGCTTGGTGACGCGGGCGAGTTCGCCCATCACGGCGCGCGGATCCGGCACCACGGTCAGCACGAACATGGCGACGGACGTGTCGAAGCTGGCGTCCGCCATCTGCAGGTCGCCGGCATCGGCGACTTCCAGCGCCTCGACATGGTCGAGCTTGCCCGCCGTGACGCGCTCGCGCGCAATCTCCAGCATTTCCGGCGACAGGTCGATGCCGGTGATGCGATGGCCGGTGCTGTAATGCGGCAGCGAGATGCCGGTGCCGACGCCGCATTCGAGAATGCGACCGGCCGGCAATTCGTTGACGAAGGCGACGGCGGCGCGCCGGCCCGATTCGAAGACATAGCCGAATACCCGGTCGTAGACCGGCGCCCAGCGGGCGTAGGTATTGCGAACGGCGTTCTCGTCGATCCGGTTGGAAGAACGGCGTTTGCTCGCAAAGGACTTCCACTTGCGGGCGACGTCTTCAAAGAATTCCGGCATTGCTCTCCCTCATGCTGCGGCGACGGTATCCGTCACGATCAGGCGGCGAAGCGCCTGCTCCGCCTCGGCGTCGCGTTCGGCCCGGCTGATCCAGCCGCCGCCGAGGACGCGAGCCCCCTCTCCCTGGCCCGCGTAGAATACGCAGGCCTGGCCCGGCGCGACACCTGTCTCGCCGTCGATCAGCGAGACCTGGGTCTCGCCATCCTTCTGCACGATCTGCGCCCGCTGCGGCGCGCGCGTCGAGCGGACGCGGGCATAGATCTCCATCCCGTCGGCGCCGATCGCCTCCAGCGGCGCATCGCCCAGCCAGTTGACGTTGCGCAGCACCAGCCGGCGGGCGGCGAGCGCCTCGCGCGGGCCGACGATGACCCGGCCGCGCCGCGCGTCGAGATGGATGACATAGAGCGGATCGGCCGAGGCGATGCCGAGCCCGCGCCGCTGGCCGACCGTGTAATGGATGATGCCCTCGTGCCGGCCAAGCACGCGGCCATCGATATGCACCACCTCGCCGCCCTCGGCCGCGCCCGGCTTCAGCCGCTCGATGACGTCGGAATACTTTCCGTTCGGCACGAAGCAGATGTCCTGGCTGTCATGCTTGTCGGCGATCTCCAGGCCGAGCTCGCGGGCGATGGCGCGCGTCTCCGGCTTGGTCAGATGGCCGAGCGGGAAGCGGATGAAATCGAGCTGCTCGGGCGTCGTCGCGAACAGGAAATAGCTCTGGTCGCGGTCGAGGTCGGCGGGGCGGAACATGCCGCGATGGCCGTTCGGCTGCAGCCGGCTCTGGACATAATGGCCGGTGGCGAGCGCCGCCGCGCCCAGCTCGCGCGCCGTGGTCAGCAGGTCGGAGAACTTGACGGTCTGGTTGCAGGAGACACAGGGGATCGGCGTCTCGCCAGCGATGTAGCTCTCGGCGAAGCGGTCGATGACCGACTTGCGGAAGCGCTCCTCATAGTCGAGCACGTAGTGCGGGATATCGAGCCTCTCCGAGACGCGGCGGGCGTCGTGGATGTCCTGCCCGGCGCAGCAGGCGCCCTTGCGGTGCGTCGCCTCGCCATGATCGTAGAGCTGCAGCGTCATGCCGACGACGTCATAGCCCTCGCGTTTCAGCAATCCCGCGACAACCGACGAATCGACCCCGCCCGACATGGCCACGACGATGCGCGTGTCCTCGGGGCGGCCGGGAAGATCGAGACTGTTGAGCATGGTGGGAATGCCTTGCCGGGATGCCGCACGAACAGGTTTCAGGCCGCGGCAGAAACGCAGGAGGCGGCAGAGCCGCGTTAAGGGCGGGACTATAGCGGCGATCGCGTCATCTTCAAGGCGCAAGCGTCGCCACAACCTGGAATGGGAGCGTCCCGGATGCCCGGAATGGCTGCGGCGCTGAGGCGACCGGCCGTCGCGCCCGCGCTGATTTCGGGCGGCTGCAGGCGGTTGCAAACCTTACCGAAGCGTTGCCGGGGGCTTAGTCAATTTTTAAAGCCGACGTCGTAGTCTCGCCTTCGACAAGGTCAGGTTGAGTGTGTGAGAGTAGAATGACCGATCAAATGCGTCCGCGCGTCAAATATGTTATCGGACCGGACGGTAGTCCGCTTACGATTGCCGATTTGCCGCCGCGGGACACGAAACGTTGGGTTATCCGCCGTAAGGCAGAAGTTGTCGCGGCGGTGCGGGGGGGCCTGCTCAGCCTTGAAGAGGCGTGTCAGCGTTATACGTTGACCGTCGAGGAATTCATCTCCTGGCAGCAATCGATCGACCAGCACGGCCTTGCCGGGCTGCGGACGACGCGGATTCAGCAATATCGCCAGTAGATCGGGCAACCGGGCCACCGGTTGACCTTCAAAAGCACCAAGAGGCCGGCGGCAACGCCGGCCTTTTCTTTTGGATTTTTTCAACGTCTCGCCGGTCGGTTGGCCGGGGCACCTGTTCGCCTTTCGACTCAACAGAGACCCTCCCCACGGGAGCCACCCTCCGCCGTCATCCCGGCGAAGGCCGGGATCCAGACCCACCGGCTTGGACCAGAAGGTCGGACCAAATTTGCTTGGCCGGTGTTTATGGGCCCCGGCCTGCGCCGGGGCGACGACCTGCCTGGGCGCAGTGGACTGCGTGGCGGCCTTGGAGCCTCTGCAAGGAGGCTCCTCCGAAAGAATTAAAGCCGCATCCCCACCCTCCGCCGTCATCCTCGCGGAAGCGAGGATCCATACGACCGAAGCTTCAGCCATCTGGCGCCCAACGCCTCCCTGGATGGATCCCGAGTCTCCGCCCAGGATGACCGAGAGCGTGGGGCGGGCGAAGGCGGCCCCCTCAGAGCGTCAGCGTCTCGCCGATCGCCGGGACCGCCACCTTGGTGTCGGCGCCCTGCATGGCCTCGACGAAGGTGTCCGCCGTCGCGTCGAGCAGGCCGAAGGTGGCGTAGTGGCAGGGGATCACCGTCTCGAAATGGAAGAAGCGTCGCGCCGCGAGCGCCGCGACCTTGCCGCCCATGGTGAAGCGGTCGCCGATCGGCAGAATGCCGATCTTCGGCTGGTAGATCTCGTCGATCAGCGCCATGTCGGAGAAGATGTCGGTATCGCCGGCGAGGTATAGGGTCTTTTCGCCGGGGGCCGCGATGACCAGGCCATGTGGATGGCCGAGCGAATGCGAGACGCCGTTCTCGTCCAGCGTGGCGGAGGAATGGTGCGCCACCGTCATCGAGACGCGGAACGCGCCCTGGTCGGTGGTCCCGCCCGTGTTCATCGGGTCGACCTTGGCGACTCCCTTATGGGCGAGATAGCTGGCGAGATCCGCATCCGCCACCACCTTGGCGCCGGTCTTCGCCGCGATCGCGACCGTGTCGCCCAGATGATCGCCATGGCCATGCGTCAGCAGGATATGCGTGACGCCGCGCGTCCAGGCCTCTTCATTGCCGGGAAAGCTTGGATTGCCGGTGAAGAAAGGGTCGATCAGGATGACGGCGCCGTCGATCTCGACGCGAAAGGCCGAATGGCCGAGCCAGGTAAGCTGCATGGAGAGATTCATCCTTCTGTCGAATTTCAGCTCCAATATGGCGGCGGCGGGCCGATTAAACACCCCCGCGGGCGCGCAATCTTGCCGCGCCCCGGCGGGCTTGCTTGCCGCGCGCGGCATGATCCGTGATAAGGGCGGGTGAACCGACCGGAGGGAACGTGACGGACATGGAAGCAACCGCGCCGAAGGCCGCCCGCCCAGGGCTGATGAAGCGGCTCTTCGACCGATGCATGGAACTCTCGGCCGGGCCGCATGCGCTCTGGCTGTTGGCCGTGGTGTCCTTCGCCGAAGCGTCGTTCTTCCCGATTCCCCCCGATCCGATCCTCGCCGCCATCGTGCTGGCGCGGCGCGAGCGCGCCTGGATCGCGGCCCTGGTCTGCACGGTCTTCTCGGTTTTGGGCGGCCTTGCCGGCTATGCCATCGGCGCCGGGCTCTACGAGGCGATCGGCCAGCCGGTCATCGTCTTCTACAATCTGCAGGAAGCCTTCCATACCTTCCAGCTGCGCTTCGACGAATGGGGCGGCTGGATCATCGTCGCCAAGGGGCTGACGCCGATCCCGTTCAAGCTGGTGACGATCGCCTCGGGCGTGGCGCATCTGAACCTCGCCACCTTCATCATCGCCTGCATCATCACGCGCGGGCTGCGCTTCTTCCTGGTGGCGGGGCTGTTCTATACCTTCGGGCCGCAGGCGCGCGCCATCATCGACCGGCATTTCTCGACGGTGATGATCGTCGGCACGATCGTCGTCATCCTCGGCTTCGTCGCCGTCATCTACATCTGAAGGCGACCATGACCGGCACCATCCTGGATTTCGCGGAACTGCAGCAGGCGCTGCCGCCGGCCGCCGCCCTGATCGGCCTCGATCTCGGCACCAAGACGATCGGCGTCGCGATCTCGGATCTCGGCCGGCGCATCGCCTCGCCGCTGGTCCTGATCAACCGCGTGAAGTTCACCCAGGACGTCGAGGCGCTGACCAAGGTGATCCGCGAGCGCCAGGTCGCGGGCATCATCATCGGCCTTCCGCTCAACATGGACGGCTCGGAAGGCCCGCGCGCCCAGGCGACGCGCGCCTTCGTGCGCAATCTGCTGCCGAAGATCGACATCTCGGTGTCGTTCTGGGACGAGCGATTGTCGACCGTGGCGGTGACACGCACGCTGCTCGAGGCCGATACCAGCCGCAAGCGGCGCGGCGAGCTGGTCGACAAGATGGCGGCCGCCTTCATCCTGCAGGGCGCGCTCGACCGCATGCAGAAGATCACGCGCGACATCCAGGACGCGCGCGATCTCGAGGACGATCAGCCTTTCGGGCAGATATAGTCGACAAAGGCGCGCGCATCGAAGCGCGCGTCGAGCATGCCATAGGTCGAACGCCATGGCTTGCCGAGGCGCGATTCCAGGAACGCGTCGGCGATCACCGCCGGGAAGCGGCGGCGCATCGCGGCGGCGGCAACCGTCATGGCCAGCTGTTCGACCAGGATTCGGGCCGAGCCTTCGTCGGCCAGCGCCACGGCGGTGGCGGCGCGCAGCACGTTGAGCGTCGAGCGGGCGGCCTGGCCGAGCCCGTCCTCGATCACCCGCAGCACTGCTTCGAGCGAATCCGAGGAGCGGCGCAGGATCCGCAGCACGTCGAGGCAGAGCACGTTGCCGGGGCCGTCGGCCAGCGCCGGCGCCAAGGCGTCGCGATAGAGCCGCGCCAGATGGCTTTCCTCGACGAAACCGTTGCCGCCGGTGCACTCGATCGCCTCGGCGACCACGGACGGGGTCACCTTGGTGATCCAGTATTTCACCACCGGCGTCATCAGCCGCGCGAAGGCGGCCTCCAGCGGATCGTCATGCGAGCGGTCGACGGCTTCCGCCAGGCGGAAGGCGAGCGCCGCCGACGCCGTGACGTCGAGCGCCATGTCGGCCAGCACGCGGGTCATCAGCGGCTGGTCGAGCAGCGGCGCGCCGAAGGCCTTGCGGTGGCGCGCATAATGCACCGCTTCCGCCAAGGCTGCGCGCGAAATTCCGGCCGAGGTGACGGCGCTGTCGACGCGGGTCAGCGTCACCGTCTCGTTGATGGTCGAGACGCCGCGCCCGGCCTCGCCGACCAAGAAGCCGGTCGTACCGGGGAATTCGACCTCTGCGACCGCGTTGGAGCGGGTGCCGAGCTTGTCCTTGAGGCGCGCCAGGCGGATCGGGTTGCGCTTGCCGTCGGGCAAGAAGCGCGGCACCAGGAAGAAGGAGAGCCCTTCCAGCGTCTGCGCCAACACCAGCAGCGCGTCGCTCATCGGCGCCGAGACGTACCATTTGTGGCCGACCAGCCGGTAGCTGCCATCGCCCGAGGCCTCGGCCCGTGTCGAATTGGAGCGAAGGTCCGAGCCGCCCTGCTTCTCGGTCGTGGCGAAGGCGAACAGCGCGCCCGCCTTCTGCGCCGAGGGGATGACGCGCGAATCGTAGCGCCTCGAACGGATCATCGGCAGCCAGGTTTCGGCGAGCTTCGGCGCGTGCGCGAGCGCCGCGACGCTGGCGCTGGTCACCGACATCGCGCCGACATGGCCGGCCTCGACCTGCGCGGTCATGTAGATACGGGCGGCGCGGGCAACGGCGCGAACGCTGGCCTCGTCGCCGCTGGCGTCCCAGATCGACGCCTGCAGCCCTGCGGCCACGCTGCGCCGCATCAGGGCATGGTAGGCAGGGTGGAACTCGACCGTATCGGCGCGGCGCCCGGCTGCGTCATGCGTCTTGAGGACCGGCGGCACGGCGTTGGCCAACCGCGCGAGATCGGCCATCTCGGCCGATCCCCATTGCTGACCATGGGTTGCAAGCCCCTCGACCACCGGTCGCGGCAGGCCCTCGACTAGGGCGGCCAGCACCGGGTCGGACGCATAAAGGTTCGCGCCGACGCGAAACGCGACCTGGTTGTTGACTTCGTGCGTCTCATAATCCGGCGAAACCATGCGTCTCCTGCCCCGTCCTCGGCCCGCGTCCCTTATGGCCCGCCAAGGTTAATAGGGGCAAAAGGCGCCGGTGTCTTGCCTCAAGGATTTGAGATTTTTCTAGCGCCGCTTGCCCCCCGGCCGTCCCTTGAACGCCGCTCCGGCAGGACGCCCGCCGCGACCGCGGAACTCGCGCTCCACAACCTTGCGTTCTCCCTTGGGAAGCAGCTTGCCATCGGACATCAGCTCGAAGCGAAGCGCGCCGGCGACTGGCGCCACTTCGACCAGCTTGACGTCGACGCTGTCGCCCAGGCGGAACATCTCGCCATTGCGCGAGCCGATCACGGCCTGGCGCGCCTCGTCGAACTGGTAGAAGTCCGAGCCGATCGAGCCGATCGGCACGAAGCCATCGGCGCCGGTCTCGTCCAGCTTGACGAACAGGCCGGCGCGGGTGACGCCCGCGATGCGGCCATGGAATTGGGCCCCGATCCGATCCGCCAGCCAATGCGCCACGAGACGGTCGATGGTCTCGCGCTCGGCCGCCATGGCCCGACGCTCGGCCGTCGAGATCTCCTCGGCGATCGCCGGGAGGTCCTTGTCCATGCCGTCCGGCAACCCGCCCTCGCCCATTTCCAGCGCCCGCACCAGCGCGCGATGCACGATCAGATCGGCATAGCGGCGGATCGGCGAGGTGAAATGCGCGTAGCGACGCAGGTTGAGGCCGAAATGGCCGATATTGTCGGGGCTGTAGATCGCCTGGCTCTGCGAGCGCAGCACCACCTCGTTGACAAGTGCCGCGTGCTCGCTGTCCTTCACCCGTCCGAGGATGGTGTTGAAGTTGCTCGGGCGCAGATTGCCGCTCTTCGGCAGGTTCATCTCGATCGTGGCGAGGAATTCCCGCAGCGATTCGAGCTTCGCCAGCGAGGGCTGGTCATGCACGCGATAAACCAGCGGCGAACCCTTGCGCTCCAGCGTTTCCGCCGCCGCGACATTCGCCTGGATCATGAACTCCTCGATCAGCTTGTGCGCGTCGAGCCGTTCGGGAATGACGATCTTGTCGATCGAGCCATCGGCGCCGACGATGACCTTGCGCTCGGGCAGGTCAAGATCGAGCGGCTCGCGATTGTCCCGGCCGCGCTTCATCACGGCATAGGCCGCCCAGAGCGGCTTCAGGATCGGCCCGAGCAGCGGCCCGGTCTTGTCGTCCGGCCGGCCGTCGATCGCGGCCTGCGCCTGCTGGTAGGAGAGCTTGGCCGCCGACCGCATCATGATGCGGTGGAACCAATGGAACTTCTTCTTGCCTTCGGCGGTGAACTGCATCCGCACGGCCAGCGCCGGGCGATCCTCGCCCTCGCGCAGCGAGCAGAGATCGTTCGAGATGCGCTCGGGCAGCATCGGCACGACGCGGTCGGGGAAATAGACCGAATTGCCGCGCTTCAGCGCCTCGCGGTCGAGCGCCGAATTCGGGCGCACATACCAGGCGACGTCGGCGATCGCGACGGTGACCAGGAAGCCGCCCGGATTTTCCGGGTCGGTGTCCGGCTCGGCATAGACGGCGTCGTCATGGTCCTTGGCGTCGGCCGGATCGATGGTGACGAGCGGCACCTGCCGCCAGTCCTCTCGGCCGCCGGCGATCTTCGCCTGCTTGGCCTTCTCGGCGTCTTCCAGCACCTGCGGCGGGAAGATGTAGGGAATGTCGTGCGCATGGATGGCGATCATCGAGACCGCCTTCTCGCTCGACATGTCGCCGATGATCTCGACCACGCGCACGCGCGGCAGGCCGAAGCGCGACATGCGCTTGGCCTCGACCGAAACGAGATCGCCATTCTTGGCGCCGTTCAGGTCGTCGGCCTCGACTTCGGCTTCCTTCTGCTTGCGATCGACCGGCAGCACGCGGGCGCCGCCGGGCGTGATGCGGATGACGCCGAGGATCGAGGCGGCCCGCTTCTCCAGCACCTTGATGATGCGGCCGGTATGGGCGAAGCCGGTCTCTTCCAGGTCGGCGGCGTCGACATGCGACAGCACGCGGTCGCCGATGCCGGGCGCCGGGACCAGCGGCTTGCCGCGATTGAGACGGATCAGGATGCGCGGCGCGGTGCCATGGTCGGTGTCCCAGAGCGCGGGCTGGGCGACGAATTCGCCATGCTCGTCGCGCTCGGTGATCAGCAGCACGGTGACGGGCGGGATATCGCCCGGACGCGACAGCTTCTTGCGGTTCTTCTCGACGAGGCCGTCCTCGCTCAATTCCTTGAGCGTGCGCTTCAGCGCGATGCGGGCGCCGCCGGAAATGCCGAAATGCTTCGAGATTTCGCGCTTGGTCGCCTTGCCGGGATGCTCTGCGATGAAGGCAAGGATCGCCTCGCGCGAGGGCATGCCGTTGGCAGGCGGGGCGACGGGGGCGACCGGCTTGCCGGAGGCCTTGGCGAAGGCTGCGGAACGCGTCGCGGATCTCGCGCCGGGCGTCCGGACCTTGGCGGCTTTGGGGGGAGTGTCTGGCTTCTTGGCCAAGTAAATTATGTCCAGTTCGGAATGGGGTGCGGCCGGGACTGCGCCCGTCCTCTCCCAAGGGGGAGAAATGAGAATGGCCGGCTGTGTCCATTCTGGCAACAGCCGGCCTCGAGAATGCGTGACGCGGCGGCCGGCTACTCGGCGTCGGCCTCGGCAGGCGATTTCTTGGTCGCGGTCTTCTTCGCGGCCGGCTTCTTGGCGGCAGCCTTCTTGGCCGGAGCCTTCTTCGGCGCGTCTTCCGACACGCCGTCGCCATCCGCGACCTTGGCAGCGGCCTTCTTCGCCGGCGCCTTCTTCGCGGTGGTCTTGGCTTCCGCCTTCGGCTTCGCCGCCGCGCGCGTCTTCTTGACCGGAGCCTTGCCCGCCTTCTCGGCGATCAGGGCGACGGCTTCGTCGAGCGAAACGGTTTCCGGCGGCAAGGCCTTCGGCAGCGTGGCGTTGACGGCGCCATGCTTCACATAGGGGCCATACTTGCCGGCGTGCACGGTGATCGGGCCGCCCAAGGTCGGGTGATCGCCCAGCGTCTTGATCGGCTCGGCGCCGGCGCGGGCCGGCCGTCCGCCGCGCGCCTTCTTCTCGGCGATGACGTCGACGGCGCGGTTGATGCCGACGACGAAGACCTCGTCGACGCTGTCGAGATTGGCGTATTTGCCGTCATGCAGCAGGAACGGACCGTAACGCCCGATACCGGCCTGGATCGGCTTGCCGTCCTCGGGATGGATGCCGACGTCGCGCGGCAGCGACAGCAGCGCGAGCGCCTTGTCGAGGTCGAGCGTCGCGGCTTCCCAGCCCTTGGGCAGCGAGGCGCGCTTCGGCTTCTCCTTGCCTTCGGGTTCGCCGAGCTGGACGTAGGGACCGAAACGGCCGCTGCGCAGCGTGACGTCGAGACCCGTCGCCGGATCCTTGCCCAGCACCTTCGAACCCTCGGCGCCGAGCACCGAGCCGTTTTCGCCATTCTCGCCCGGCGTCGCATCGTCGCCCGAGGCAACGAGCTGGCGGGTGAAGCGGCATTCCGGATAATTCGAGCAGCCGATGAAGGCGCCGAACTTGCCGAGCTTCAGCGACAGGCGGCCGGCGCCGCAGGACGGGCAGGTGCGCGGATCGCCGCCATCGGCGCGTGCCGGGAAGATGTGGGGCCCAAGCAGGTCGTTCAGCGCGTCCAGAACCTGCGTGACGCGCAGTTCCTTGGTTTCGCCGACATCGGCGGCGAAACGCTGCCAGAATTCGCGCAGCACGTCCTTCCAGGCGATCTCGCCGGCCGAGATCTGGTCGAGCTTCTCTTCCAGATCGGCGGTGAAATCATATTCGACATAGCGGGCAAAGAAGCTCTGCAGGAACGCCGTGACCAGGCGGCCCTTGTCCTCGGGCACGAGGCGCTTCTTGTCGAGGCGGACATATTCCCGGTCGCGCAGCACGGTCAGCGTCGCGGCATAGGTCGAGGGACGGCCGATGCCGAGCTCTTCCATGCGCTTCACCAACGTCGCTTCGCTGTAGCGCGGCGGCGGCTCGGTGAAATGCTGGGTGGCGGCGATCGCCTTCTTGGTCAGGCTCTCGCCCTTCTCCATGCGCGGCAGGCGGCCTTCGTCCTCGTCGCCCTCCTCGTCCTTGTCCTCATTATAGAGAGCGAGGAAGCCGTCGAAGGTCATGACCTGGCCGGAGGCGCGCAGGTCGATCTTGCGGCCGCCGGCTTCGACCAGAATGTCGACGGCGGTGCGCTGCATCTCCGCCGATTCCATCTGGCTGGCGACGGTGCGCTTCCAGATCAGCTCGTAGAGGCGGGCCTGATCCTGCTCGACATAGCGGGCGACGTCGCGGGGACGGCGGGTCGGGTCGGTCGGGCGGATCGCCTCATGCGCTTCCTGGGCGTTCTTCGCCTTGGTCTGGTAGCGGCGCGGCGCGTCCGGCAGGTGCTTGGCCGAGAAATCGGTGCCGATCACGCCGCGGACAGCGGCAACCGCCTCCGGCGCCATGTCGACGCCGTCGGTACGCATATAGGTGATGAGACCGACCGTCTCGCCGCCGAGCTCGACGCCTTCATAGAGGCGCTGCGCCAGCTGCATGGTGCGGTTCGGCGCGAAGCCGAGCTTACGGCTCGCTTCCTGCTGCAGGGTCGAGGTGGTGAACGGCGCGAAGGGATGGCGCTTGGCCGGCTTCGACTCGATCTCGGCGACCGTATAGCGGCCGGCGTCGAGCGCCGCGCGGAACGCCTCGGCCTCCTCGGCGGTGCCGACGTCGAGGCGGCTGATCTTCTTGCCGTCGGCGCCGACCAGGCGGGCCTGGAACTCGTCGCCGCGCGGCGTCGCCAGCGTTGCCAGCAGCGACCAGTATTCGCGCGGCTTGAAGATCTCGATCTCGTTTTCGCGGTCGCAGACGAGGCGGAGCGCCACGGACTGGACGCGGCCGGCCGAGCGGGCGCCCGGCAGCTTGCGCCACAGCACCGGCGACAGCGTAAAGCCGACCAGATAGTCGAGCGCCCGGCGCGCCAGATAGGCGTCCACCAGCGCCACGTCGATCGGACGCGGGTTCTTCATCGCCTCGAGGACGGCCTGCTTGGTGATCGCGTTGAACACCACGCGCTCGACCGGCTTGTCCTTGATCGCCCGCTTCTGCTTCAGGACTTCGAGAACGTGCCAGGAAATGGCCTCGCCTTCGCGATCCGGGTCGGTTGCAAGAATGATGCGGTCGGCGGCCTTGGCGGCGGTGGCCATGTCGACAAGGCGCTTGGCGGACTTCGGGTCCGCCTCCCAGCTCATCGCGAAGTCCTCGTCCGGAAGCACCGAGCCGTCCTTCGACGGCAGGTCGCGGACATGGCCGTAGGACGCCACGACGTGATAGTCGGAGCCGAGGTACTTGTTGATCGTTTTCGCCTTTGCAGGCGATTCCACGATGACGAGATTCATCAATGCCATTTACGAAAAGGCCGGACGAGCCACGAAAACCCGATCCGACGAGAATTGGAACAAGGCGGAAACCCCGCCGGCCCACGGTGTGGGCGCATTCGGGCTGGACAATCCCGGAAAGCACCCTGACTGTCAATGAAGGCTGTCACGCCAAGCGACGCTACACCATTTGGTTGCATTTGGTTGCAAACGCAACTATATGAGAGTCGATGCACGCCTTGCAACAATCGAGGTATGGATATGGGGTGGCAACCGGAAGATACCAGCCGCGACGGCATAGCACCCAACATCGCCACGGCCGACCTGCGTCATGCGAAGGCCCGTTACATCGCCGAAATGACGAAGGAACTGCGCAGCATGGCCACCAGCGCGGGGATGGAGTTTCTCTCCTACCTGCTCGCCGTCTCGGAAGAAGAAGCCCGCCAGGAAAGCCAGCGCACGGCACATCCCGGATAGCGCCGCGTCGCTCAAGCGCCTGACGGATACGCCCGGGCCCCAGTTGGCCTAGTGCAGCAGCGAGATGCGCTGGCCGGCGTGGTGCTCGATCCGGCCGGCAAGGTCCAGTTCCAATAGCAGCATCTGCACCATCGCCGCCGACAGGCCGGTGAACCGAATCAGGGCGTCGATCTCGGTCGGCGCCGGCCCCAGAGCCTCGACCAGCCGGTCGCGATCCCGGTCGTGCTGCGCGGCATCCGGCACAACCGCGCGGGGCCCCTCGTTCGCCATGCCCGGCCGGGACGCGGCGTGGCGGGTTGTGCCCTCCCGCGCCGACGCCTCGTCGTCCGGCATGGCGTCGGCTTCGAGAGCCTCGTCCGCATCGAGGAATGACGCTCCTTCGAAGCGGTGCTCGGCCAGGCCGTCGCCGCGGCCGATCGGCCAATCCGATTGCGGCGCGAAGGCGCGGCCCAGCATCGGCGCCACGATCTCCAGCACGTCGGCGGCTTCGGTGACGAGATGCGCGCCCTGCTTGATCAGCTGGTTGGTGCCGGCGGCGCGTGGGTCGAGCGGCGAGCCAGGAACGGCGAACACCGCCCTGCCCTGCTCGCCGGCGAGCCGCGCCGTGATCAGCGATCCCGAGCGCTGCGCCGCCTCGACGATGACGGTCCCCGACGCCATGCCGGCGACGAGCCGGTTGCGACGGGGAAAATCGCGTGAGCGCGGCTCCCAGCCAACCGGCATTTCCGAGACATGCGCGCCGCCGCTGGCCAGGATGCGATCAGCGAGCGCGGCGTTTTCCGGCGGATAGAGCCGGTCGAGACCGCCCGCGAAGACCGCGACAGTGCCGCCCTGCAGCGCCGCCTCATGCGCCGCCGCGTCGATGCCACGCGCCAGGCCCGAAGCGATGACGAAGCCGCCATCGCCGAGATCGCGCGCCAGCCGCTGCGCCAGGCGGCAGCCCACCACCGAGGCGCTGCGCGCGCCGACGATGGCGATCATCGGCTTCTCCAGCACGGCGAGGCTGCCGCGAACCGAGAGCAGCGGGGGCGCGGCATCGATCGCCTTCAGCCAGGCGGGATACCCCGCCTCGCGAATCCCCACGAACTGGCCGCCGAGGCGGGAAAGCTGGTCGATCTCGCGCTCGGCTTCAGCGCGGCTGGCAATGCGGACGCGCCGGCCGCTGCGGGCGGCGAGTTCCGGGAGCCCTTCAAGGGCGGCAATGGCCGAACCAAAATGGCGGATCAGCTCGCGAAAAGTGACGGGCCCGACATTCTCGCTTCGGATCAGTTGCAGCCAGGCGGTGCGTTCATCGTCCGTCAGGCGGACGTCGGCGGGCCGTCCAGCGTCGCGGGGAGAACCATTTTCCCCGCGCGCCATGTCAGCCCTTCTGGCCGATGCGGCTCTCGGTGCCGCCGAGCAGCCGCCGGATGTTGGTGCTGTGCTTGAGGATCAGGATCACCGCCAGGACCGCGAACAGCGCACCCTTCGGGATGTCGCCGGTCGCCAGCAGCACGATCGGTACGAGCACGCTCGCCACCAGCGCCGCGAGCGAGGAATAGCGCGCGATATAGGCGACCGCGATCCAGACCGCCGCGAACAGCAGCGCCATCGGCCAGGCGAGGCCGATCAGCACGCCGAGATAGGTCGCGACGCCCTTGCCGCCCTTGAAGCGCAGCCAGACGGAGAAGATGTGGCCGAGAAAGGCGCCAAGTCCCGCCAGGATCGCCGCTTCCGGCCCCCAGAAATGGCCGGCCAGCAGCACGGCGACGGTGCCCTTCAGCGCATCGCCGATCAGCGTCGCGGCGGCCAGCTTCTTGTTGCCGGTGCGCAGAACGTTGGTGGCGCCGATATTGCCCGAGCCGATCGAGCGGATGTCGCCGAGGCCGGCGAAGCGCGTCAGGATCAACCCGAACGGGATCGAGCCCAGGAGATAGCCAAGCACCAGCGCCGCCACGGCGAGCGACGCGCTTAAGTCCCAGCCAACCGGCTGCGGCATGGCAGGATTCCCCCGAACTCGAAAAGATGGCGCGGTGCCTGGGAAATCCAGCCACCGGGAAACGTGAAATCAGTCGCCAGCGTATGCGTAGACGGTCCGGCCTGCAACGATTGTCCGGAGCACGCGGCCCTCGAAGCGCGCGCCCTCGAACGGCGTGTTCTTCGAGCGCGAGCGCAGCTTCTCGCCGTCGCAGATCCAGGGCATCGCCGGATCCACCAGGATGATGTCGGCGGGCGCGCCGGGCGTCAGCTTGCCCCCCGGCAGGCCGAGCAGTTCCGCCGGCCGGGTCGAAAGCGCGCGCGCCACGGTCAGCAGGTCGACATCGCCATTGTTGACGAGGCGCAGCGTCGCCGCGAGCAGGGTTTCAAGCCCGACCGCGCCGTCGGCAGCTTCGGCGAAGGGATGGCGCTTGGTGTCGACGTCCTGCGGATCATGGCTGGAGACGATCACGTCGATCGAGCCGTCGGCGACGCCCTCGATCATCGCCTGCCGGTCGTCTTCGGAACGCAGCGGCGGCGACAGGCGGAAGAAGGTGCGATACGGCCCGATATCGAGCTCGTTCAGCGCCAGATGCGTGGCCGAGACGCCGCAGGAGACGGCGAGCCCGGCCTTCTTGGCGCGGCGGATGATCTCGAGCGATTCCGCGCAGGAGATCTGCGCCGCGTGATAGCGGCCGCGCGTCAGCGCCGCGAGGCGGATGTCGCGCTCCAGCATGATGATCTCGGCTTCCTTGGGGATGCCGGAAAGGCCGAGCCGGGTCGCCGTCTCGCCTTCGTTCATCACGCCCGAGCCGGTCAGGTCCGGATCGGCCGGGTGGTGCATGATCAGCGCGCCGAAATCGCGCGCATAGGTCAGCGCCCGGCGCAGCACCAGCGCATTGGTGATCGAGTGCCGCCCATCGGTGAAGCCGACGGCGCCGGCATCCTGCAACAGGCCGAACTCCGTCATCTCCCGACCCTTCAGGCCCTTGGTGATGGCGGCCATCGGCATGACGTTGACCAGCGCCGTGTCGCGCGTGCGGCGGGCGATGAAGTCGACCAGCGCCACGTCGTCGATCACGGGATCGGTATCCGGCATCATGATGACGGTGGTGACGCCGCCGGCGGCGGCCGACTGGCCGGCCGAGGCGAAGGTCTCGCGATGCTCGCCGCCCGGCTCGCCGATGAAGACGCGCATGTCGATCAGGCCGGGCATCACGGCCGCGCCGCGGCAATCAACGATCTCCGCGCCATCCGGCACGGCGGCGTTGTCCGCCTCCGGTCCGGCCGCCACGATCACGCCATCGGCGATGATGACGGAGCCGCGCGCGTCGAGCTTGCGCGACGGGTCGATGACGCGCGCATTGGCGAGCACCAGCGGGCGTTGGGTTTCTTTCAGGCGATCCGGCATCATCTCGCCCTCATCCGTTCGGAAGGTTCTGGGCGAGTGCCTCGAGCACCGCCATGCGCACCGCGACGCCCATCTCGACCTGGTCGCGGATCAGGCTCTGCGGCCCGTCGGCGATGGCCGAGTCGATCTCGACGCCCCGGTTCATCGGGCCGGGATGCATGACCAGCGCGCCGGGCCTGGCATAGGCCAGCTTCTCGGCATCGAGACCGAAGAAGTGGAAATATTCGCGCACGGACGGCACGAAGGAGCCGTCCATGCGCTCGCGCTGCAGGCGCAGCATCATGACGATGTCGACATCCTTCAGCCCCTTGCGCATGTCGGTGAAGATCTCGACGCCGAGACGGTCGAGCCCCTTCGGCAGCAGCGTCGACGGCCCGATGCAGCGCACCCGGGCGCCGAGCGCGTTCAGCAGCATGATGTTGGAACGGGCGACGCGCGAATGCAGGATGTCGCCGCAGATCGCCACGGTCAGGTCGTGGATCGGCCCCTTGTGGCGGCGGATCGTCAGCGCATCGAGCAGCGCCTGGGTCGGATGCTCATGCGCGCCGTCGCCGGCATTGATCACCGAGCAGCCGACCTTCTGCGCCAAGAGGTGAACCGCGCCGGCCGCGTGGTGGCGGACCACCAGGATGTCGGGGTTCATGGCGTTCAGCGTCATCGCAGTATCGATCAGCGTCTCGCCCTTCTTCACCGAGGACGAGCCGACCGACATGTTCATGACGTCGGCGCCGAGGCGCTTTCCGGCGAGCTCGAACGAGGATTGCGTCCGCGTCGAGGCCTCGAAGAACAGGTTGATCTGGGTGCGGCCGCGCAGGACGGCCTTCTTCTTCTCGACCTGTCGGCTGACTTCGACCGCCTCTTCGGCGAGATCGAGAAGGGCGATGATCTCCGCGGGCAGGAGACCTTCAATGCCTAGCAGGTGGCGATGCGCGAACACTGCGGCGGGACTGGCTTTGAGCTCATTCATTGAAGCGACCCCTATATTGACTTCCGCCCCGGGCGACAAGACCGGCGGGCCTTTCGCTGTGTGTTTTGCACGCCCGCCGACGCCGCGCCAGATGAAGGTTTGATGCCGCGCCGACGGTGCAGATGCGCGGGCGAAGGCGGAGCCGGCCGCGCGGTGGATTGCCGCGTCGGCTTGTATCCCCCGGCGCAGGCGCGATATTAGCCGCTTCAAGGAGAAGCCGATGAACGAGTGGACCAGCAGTTCCGAAGCGACCGTCCGCCCGCAGCGTTCGTTGTGGCAGGCGATGTCGCGCGGTTTCTTCTGCCGCTGCCCGGCCTGCGGCAAGGGCCGGATGTTCAACGGCTATCTCACCGTCGCCGATGCCTGCGACGCTTGCGGCGAGGACCTGTCGCACCAGCGCGCCGACGACGCCCCGCCCTATTTCACCATCACCATCGTCGCCCACATCGTGGTGCCGCTGATGCTGATCGTCGAAATGGCCTGGCATCTCTCCAACATGACGCATCTGGCGATCTGGCTGCCGCTGACGGCGATCCTGACGCTCGGCCTGCTGCGGCCGATCAAGGGCGCCATCGTCGGGCTGCAATGGGCGCTCTACATGCACGGCTTCGATCCCGACGGCGACGCCGACGACCACGCGCCGGAAGCCTGGCGCGCCGATTCGGGCTAAGGGCCGGACGGTCTTAAAATGCGAAAGCCGGCTTTCGGACAAAGTCCGGCCTCACCCTGATCCCATCCGTCATGCAGGATCCCGACTGGCTCGAAGAGCAGCGCTCCCCTTCACCTCTCCCTGAGGGAGAGGTCGACGGCAGAGCCGGCGGGTGAGGGTTTACGGCCTCACAGGTCAAGCTCCCGACCGCATGTTGTTCTATCCGGATGGTTCCCTAAGCCCTCACCCGGAGCTGCGCTCCGACCTCTCCCTCCGGGAGAGGTGAAGTTCAAGTTTGACCCCATGAACCCTGCTCCTGCTCCCGATCCGACACGGGCTGAACCAGCCTCCCCCTCTCGACCCCAGCCGGCGCAGCGTCTAGAACGGCGCCGTCCTTTCACGACACAGCGCTGCATTTCACTATCCGAGGCGAATACATGACCATGGCATCCGGGCGGCGGACCGATGGCGGCGGCACGATCGGCCTCGTCGCGGCGATCGGATCCGTCGCGGCCGTCGGCCTCGGCTTCTCGATCACGCTGCCGCTTCTGGCGCTGACGCTGGAAGACCGGGGCATTTCCTCGACCTGGATCGGCATCAACACCGCCACCTGGGGCCTGGCCGCCATCGCCGTCACCCCGTTCGTCTCGAAGCTCGCCGCCCGAATCGGCACGGCCCAATTGCTGGCGCTGGCGATCCTCACCCTCGCAGCCGCCCTGCCCCTCTTCTATATCGCGCCCTTCTGGGCCTGGTTCCTGCTGCGCCTGGTCGGCGGCGCGGCCGTCACCACCACCTTCGTGCTGTCGGAATTCTGGATCAGTTCGGCCGCGCCGCCCGCCCGGCGCGGCATCGTCATGGGCATCTATGCCTCGGTGCTTTCTGGCGGCTTCGCGCTCGGCCCGGTGATTCTGTCGCTGACCGGCACGCAGGGCATGCTGCCCTTCCTGATCGGCTCCGGCGTGCTGACGCTCGGCATCATTCCCGTGCTCTGCGGCTTGCCCGTCGCGCCCAAGCTCGACCGCCGCGAAAAGCACTCCTTCGGCCGCTTCCTGTTCCTGGCGCCCGCCGCCACCGGCGCCGCGCTGCTGTTCGGCACGATCGAGACCGGCGCCTTCGCGCTGCTGCCGATCTATGGCCAGCGCGTCGGCCATACGCGCGAGCTGGTCATCCTGCTCGGCATTGGCGTCACCATCGGCAACATCCTGCTGCAGATGCCGATGGGCATGCTGTCGGACCGGATGGACCGGCGGAAGCTGTTGATGATCATCGCCGCCTTCGGCCTGCTCGGCGCGGCGATCCTGCCGCTGGTGGCCGCCTCGTTCTGGCCGCTCATGATCGCGCTGGCGATCTGGGGCGGCGTCATCGGCTCGCTCTATACGGTGGGCCTCGCCCATCTTGGCTCGCGCTTCACCGGCTCGGACCTCGCCGCCGCCAACGCCGCCTTCGTCTTTTGCTATTCGTTGGGCGGACTCGTCGGCCCGGCGACCCTGGGCGTCGCGATGGATGTCTGGAATCCGCACGGCTTCGCCATCGGAATCGGCCTGTTCTTCGCCGCCTATCTCGCCATGCTGATCATCCGGATCGGGCTGGCGCGCCTTCCCAAGGCAGTTTCCAAGGGAGTGTCCAAGAAGCTTTCTTGACTTTCAGTTCTGAATCCGTAGGGTGCGCGCACAAAGGCGCCGGGCCAGTTCCAGCTACGCTGCGCGCAACAATTTTGAGGTTTGACCATGGCCAAGGCCACCACGATCAAGATCAAGCTCGTGAGCTCTGCTGACACCGGCTTCTTCTACGTCACCAAGAAGAACTCGCGTACCATGACCGAGAAGTTCTCGGCCAAGAAGTACGACCCGGTCGCGCGCAAGCACGTCGAGTTCCGCGAAGCCAAGATCAAGTAAGATCGGTTTCGGAAGTTTCGAAAAAGGCGCCGTTTCGGCGCCTTTTTTGTTGTCTCAAATGTGAAGGCGGCAGTTGTCCAAGCCTCTGAGTCTATCAGGCCGATCGACCTGCTCCGCCATCATCCTGAGGTGCTTCGCGTAAGCGAAGCCTCGAAGGAGGGTCCAGCGGGGCACTCCAGTATGCAGACAACGTCCGAAAGTCCGGCGAAACCCGCTCGCGATCCAGATCAAGGGCGTTCGCTGGACCCTCCTTCGAGGCCCGGCTTCGCCGGGCACCTCACGATGATGGCTACAGTTCCGGCCAGCAGCACGAATTGGGAAAAAGTCGCCTCAGGCGTCGCCGAGATAGGTCTTCACCGTCTCGATGAACTTGCCGATCGAAATTGGCTTCGACAGATAGGCCTCGCAGCCGCCCTGGCGGATGCGCTCCTCATCGCCCTTCATGGCGAAGGCGGTGACGGCGATGATCGGGATGACGCGCAACTCGTCGTCCTCCTTGATCCACTTCGTCACTTCGAGGCCCGAGACCTCGGGCAGCTGGATATCCATCAGAATCAGGTCGGGGCGATGGGTGCGGGCGAGTTCGAGCGCTTCCAGGCCGTTGCGGGTCTGGATAATATTATAGCCATGCGCTTCGAGGAGGTCGTGGAAGAGCTTCATGTTGAGCTCGTTGTCTTCCACCACGAGAACGGTCTTTGCCATTCGTCCCTTCTTGCAGCCCTCGATCCCGTCGACGGCGTCTACTAGATGGTATCGATCTCCACTTTAGCGAAGATTCGTTTCGGAAAGGCAAATGCATGATCCGGCAGAAAGAGCCGCCCCTCGATCTCGAGGGCGCGGAAAGGCTGGCGATCGAAGGCCTGGCCTTCCTGGCATCGGAACCGGAGGAGCTGGGCCGCTTCCTGGCGCTGGTCGGGCTCGGGCCCGAAACGCTGCGCGATGCGGCCGGCGATCCGGGCTTCCTGGCCGCGGTGCTTGAATATTTCCTCGAAAACGAGCCGCTGCTGCTCGTCTTCGCCGCGCGCGGCAACATCCGCCCGACGCTGATCGCCGCCGCGCGCTACCTGCTCGACCGGGAAATTCTGGAATGACGGAAACGATCGCCCTCGACCTCGACGGCTATACCGACCTGCCGCCCGGCCGGATCGCCAATGTCGTGACCTATCTGGAAATGACGAACCGCCCTGCCCCGGCCGCCGAGGCGGAGGGCGGCCGGACGGTGCGCCATGTCGTGAAGCCGGATCTCGCCGCCTATCGCGACCTCTACCGCCGCATCGGCACCGACTGGCTTTGGTTCTCGCGCGCCGTGATGTCGGATGACGAGCTCGCCGCCCTGCTCGCCAAGCCGTCGACCGAGATTCACTTCCTGGAGCAGGACGGGGTGCCGATCGGCCTGGCCGAGCTGCATCGCGGCGAAGGCGGGCCGGACAATGTCGAGATCGCCATGTTCGGCGTGGTGCCCGAGGCGACCGGCACCGGCGCGGCGCGTCAATTGATGAATGCGGCGCTTGCCGTCGCCTGGGACGGCGGCACGGAGCGCGTCTGGCTCCACACCTGCTCGTTCGACCATCCGGCCGCCCTGCGCTTCTACAAGCGATCCGGCTTCACGCCGTTCAAGTTCGCGATCGAGGTCTCGACCGATCCGCGCCTCGACGGCCACCTGCCGAGATCGGCGGGCCCGCATGTCGCGTTGATCGATCCGACGCCGTCGGCCTGAGGCCGGCGCTTACCGCAGGGTTAACGAAACGCTAACAGCGCCGATGCTGTCAGCCCCCTACCAGGACCGCCGCTCGGCGGCGGTCGAGCGAGCCGGGCGCCGCGTCGCGGCGAGGTCGACGGCTGCATTTCGCTCCTGGTCGCGGAGCGCCATCTGCTCGGCCTTGGCGAGATCGTCGAGCGCCAGGTCGAGCCCGGCCTGGGCTGCCGCCAGCTGTGCCTCGAGGTCCTGCGCCGAGGCGCGAAGATTGTCGCGCCGCGCCATCGCCGCCTTGGCGAAGGTCGGATAGGCGAAATGCGACGTGTCCCGGATGCCGGCGCGTTCCTGCTCGACATTGATCTGGTCTTCGAGGTCGCGCGCCATGCGCTCGAACTCGGCGACCATGGTCTGGATCTGGTTAACCTGCCGACGTTTTTCCTCGGCCTGGAAACGCTTTAGCCGAATGATGCTATCACGCGACTTCATACTCGTTACTCCCTGAACACTGAGACGTAGACGCGCTGCGATGCCGACGGCCTCGGGGACGTTTTCGTCGCCGCTGTGGTTAACGGCCATCAAACTTGTCAAAACCTTAAGCCGAGGACCTCGCGCTAACCTTTCGTTTACGTCTCGCGTTAATCATGGCGCAGGAGGGCTTAAGGGCGGGTAAACCCCGTCTGCGGTGCCTTCATCCTAATTCCGTGAGTCCGACCAATTGGTTACCGGATTTCGTGCAATTGAGCGAAAGGGTGCAATCCACACCAATTCGCTCGGAATCTCAAAGAGCTTGGGCGATTTCCGAATAATTCGCCTGAACCCCTTGTGAGCACGAATCAGAATTTGTTAACCATTAAGCGTTAGCCTTCGAATCGGGGTGAGCCGTTTTCCAAGCACCGGTTTTCGAGGCCGGAGCGCCAAGCCCAGGATAGGCAATTGAGGGGATTGGTATGCGAGTTCTGCTGATCGAGGACGACAGCGCCACGGCGCAGAGCATCGAGTTGATGCTCAAGTCCGAGAATTTTAACGTCTACACGACGGATCTCGGCGAAGAGGGTGTCGATCTCGGCAAGCTCTACGATTACGACATCATTCTGCTCGACCTGAACCTGCCCGACATGTCGGGATACGAGGTTCTCCGGTCGCTGCGCGTCGCCAAGGTGAAGACGCCGATCCTGATCCTTTCCGGCCTGGCCGGCATCGAGGACAAGGTGCGCGGCCTCGGTTTCGGCGCCGACGACTACATGACCAAGCCGTTCCATAAGGACGAGCTCGTTGCGCGCATCCATGCGATCGTGCGCCGCTCGAAGGGCCATGCCCAGTCGGTCATCATCACCGGCGAGCTGACGGTCAATCTCGACACCAAGACGGTCGAGGTTCATGGCAGCCGCGTGCACCTGACGGGCAAGGAATACCAGATGCTGGAGCTGCTTTCGCTCCGCAAGGGCACGACCCTCACCAAGGAGATGTTCCTGAATCATCTCTATGGCGGCATGGACGAGCCCGAACTGAAGATCATCGACGTCTTCATCTGCAAGCTGCGCAAGAAGCTGGCGACGGCGACCAACGGCCTCAACTACATCGAGACCGTCTGGGGCCGGGGCTACGTGCTGCGCGAGCCCGACGAAGTTCAGATGCGCGCAAGCGCATAGCCGGTCCTCCCCCGGCTGGAATGTGAAAAGCCCCGCCCCCGGCGGGGTTTTTCTTTGGCTCAAACGGCGGCCTCTCATGGCGCGTTCAAGCCCCCGCCGCTTTCCAAGCCTTTGCCGGACAAAGAAAAAGCCGCGCCGATCCATCAATCCGCGCGGCTTGTCTTTATTCCGAAGGCTGCGCTGGTCGCAGCCGCCAAGCCGATCAGGCCTGGTGGGTTGCCTCGTCCGCCACGGCGGCGACCGCGACCGGCTCGGCCGCGTCCGGGACGGCCTCGGCGACCATCGTCTCGCCTGCGGGGGCTTCCGCCGGAGCTTCCTCGACCACCGGCGCCGCAGCGGTCGACCGCGCCGTGATGATCACGTCCGTGCCCTCCAGCACCGCCGCCACGGTCATGCCGCAGCTGCGCGCCAGCAGGCCGGCATAATAAGGCTGCACGGCGTGCGCAT
This sequence comes from Kaistia defluvii, assembly GCF_040548815.1. NCBI lineage: Bacteria > Pseudomonadati > Pseudomonadota > Alphaproteobacteria > Hyphomicrobiales > Kaistiaceae > Kaistia > Kaistia defluvii. The sequence goes on from NZ_JBEPSM010000001.1 coordinate 2,576,480, forward strand.
CGATGTTGACGTCGACGATCGTGCCGGGGATGAGCTTTTCGAAGGCGGGCGGAATGCGCGCGCTCGGACCTGAGCAATGGAAGGTCACGTCCGGCTTGGACGGCTCGCCCTCGACGGTCACCTTGATCGAACCGCCGCGCGGCACGGCGGCGGTCGCCATCAGCACGAGGTTGAGGATCAGCTTGACCTGGTTCTTCGGCATCAGCGCGCGCGGCGCCGTCCAGGAGAACTCGGCCTTTTCGCCGTCCATATAGCCGCGCGCGACCTTCTCGGCGTCGCCGATGTCGATCTCGGCGCCGGCTGAACCGGCCGCGCCAAAGGCAAGGCGGGCGAATTGCAGCTTGGCCGAGGCCTGGCGGGCGCTCTTGCGGATCAGGTCGAAGGCGAAGGCCTTCATTTCCTCATTGGTCTCTTCGTCGAGAACCTCGAGGCCATTGTTGATCGCGCCGACGGGCGAGATGATGTCGTGACACACGCGGCTGCACAGCAGCGCCGCGAGATCGAGGGCTTCGAGTTCGATCTCATTGGTCATGACGGGTCATCCCCCTGATTGGCACGAATCAACGCATGGAAAATAGGTGCTTCGGGGATACACCGGCCCAGCGATGCTGCCAACCGCCCGCCACGCGCGAGGCTGCAACCGGCGCGCCAGCTTGCGGGCCGGGACCACGCCAGAATGCCGCCCTTTTTTCACTTACACTCTTGTCGGTGATTCGCGCGCCTGCTGCCGGTTTCCGCCACCCGTCGGGGATCGGTTCCGTGCCATGACAGCCGCCACGACAAGGAGCCGACCGACATGACCCGCAGCCTGCGTCTTACTTTCTGTCTCGCGCTGATCGCGCTGGCCGCGCCGCTCCTCGCTCTTCGCCCGGCCTATGCGCAGAACCCGCAGCAATATTCGTCCGACGAGCTGGTCAATACGGGTCATCGCTTCTTCGGCGAAGTGTCGGGCGGGCTCGCCTCGGTCGTCGAGCACGCGGTGTCCAAATACGGCATGCCGAACGGCTATATCCTGGGCGAGCAGGGCTCGGGCGCGCTGTTCGCGGGCCTGCGCTATGGCAATGGCACGCTCTACACCAAGAATGCCGGCCAGCATCAGGTCTTCTTCCAGGGGCCGTCGCTCGGCTGGGACATTGGCGGCGAAGGCTCGCGCGTGATGATGCTCGTCTACAATCTGCCCTCGATCAACGCGATCTATTCGCGCTTCGGCGGCGTCAACGGCTCGGCCTTCCTGGTCGGCGGCGTCGGCATGACGGTGCTTTCGCGCGACGACGTCTTCATCGTGCCGATCGTTTCCGGCCTGGGCGCCCGTCTCGGCCTCAATATCGGCTATCTGAAGTTCACCGACCGCCAGACCTGGAACCCCTTCTGATCGGCTGGAACGCCCGCAGGGCGGGCGGCGGCGCAACACCGCGCGGGAACCGGCGCCGACCGGGCCCGCGACACGCGCTTGTGGCTGGACTCCGGGCTTCGGAGGATGTCATTAGGGAAACTGCGCGTGGGCTGGCGCGGGGAAGCCGATGACTGCGGGATTGGGCCTTGCCGGCCCGTCCTCAGGCGCGACGGACATCCGGAGACGGTGCATTGATTGAAGCGTTGATGTACTTCGCACTCGGCTTCCTGTCGGCGGGGATCCTTGCCCTGGTCGTCATGCCGCCGGTCTGGCGCCGGGCCTTGCGCCTGACCCGCCGCAACATCGAGCGCACGCTGCCGATGACCCGCGCCGAGATCCAGGCCGAGAAGGATCAGATCCGCGCCGGCTTCGCCCTCTCGACGCGAACCCTCAACCAGACCATCGAGCGCCTCAAGACGCAGGTGACCGAGCAGCTGATCGACATCAACCGCAAGCGCGAGGTCATCACGCACCTGACCGCGCAGGGCACGCTCTCCGCCGATGACATCGTCGCGCTGGAAGAGCGCCGCGCCGCACTGGAAGTACGAGTTGCCGAGGCGGACCTCGCCGTCGCCGCCGCCGCGACGGACCGCGCCGAGGGCGAGAAGCGCCTGCAGCAGATGCGGCTGAAGCTGGAGAGCGCGGAGGAAAGCCTGGAGAAGATTACCGCCGAGCGCGAAGAACAGCGGCTTGAGATCATCGCCCGCGACACCGAACTCGACAATCTTCGCGATGCGCTGGCGGCCGTGAAGATGAGTTCCACCGTCGATGAAGTGGCGAGCGCCGGCTTTGAATCGGAGCTGTCGACTCTGCGCGCCAATCTGGCGATCGAGCGGCGGCGGGTGGAAGCACAGTCGGAGCGCGAGATCGAGAGCGAAGCGACCATGCGGGCCGCGATCGCCCAATTGAAGCAGCGCGAGACGGACCTCGCCGACGCGCATGCGAAGATCCAGGACCTGTCGGTCCGCCTGGTCGATGCCGAGGCGGCGGAGATGAGCGGCATGGCGTTGCGCGACCAGAAGATGGAGTTGGAGGCGCGGATCCTGTCGCTGGAGAGCCGCAATGCCGCCCTCCTGGCCGATCTCGAGGGATGGAAGCAGCGGAGCGGTACGGCCAGCGCCGAGGAAAGCGCCGTGCTGCGCGAAAAACTGATCGAGTTCGGCGCCGCGGTCGCCCGGCTCGCCAGCGAGCGCAACGAGGGGCCGGGCCTCGTCACCCTGCTCCCCCCGCCGCCCGAGGAGACGCCGGCGCCCGCCCCCGGCCTCGCCGAGCGCATCCGCGCCCTCCAACACGCCGGCACGGGCGCCTGACGACTGCTCAGCCGGCGCGCACGCCCGGCATCGAGCCCATCGCCGTCAGCGTCGTGCGCAGGGCGTCGGGCAGCGGCGTATGCGGTTCCTGGCCGATAAAGGCGAGAAGCTTGCGGTTGTCGAGTTCGAGCCGCTCCGTCCAGAGATAGCGCATCTCGATCAGCTCGCGGAACATCTCGACGAACGGCGCGCCAAGATAGACCGCGAACCAGGGGAAGCCCCGGATCCGGCTGCCCGGCCTTCCGACCACCGCCGCCACGCCTTCCGACATTTCGACGCCGCGTTCGAAATAATGGCCGCGGAAATGGAAGACCTCGAACGGCCCCAAAGCGTCGGCGCGCTCGATCAGCTGCACCATCGTCTCGGCCAGGTCCGGCAGATAGGCCCAGGCGTGGCCGATATCCCGCTTGCCCGGGTAGCGGATGGTCGTCGCGGGCACGCCCGGCTTGACGATTCCAGCGGTGAACCAGTTGTTGCCGGCATGGGGACCAAAAAAGTCGCCGGCGCGCACGATCAGCACCGGCGTGCCCGCCGCCGCCGTCTCGCGCAGACGCTGCTCCATGGCGACGCGGATCTTGCCCTTGCGGGTGGTGGGCCGCTGCGATGCGGTCTCGTCGACCAGGGGCCGTGCATCCGGGCCGAAATTATAGACCGTGCCCGGGAAGACGATGCGCGCGCCGACCGCCTTGGCCGCGGCGATCGTGCTTTCCAGCATCGGCAGCGCCAGACCCTTCCAGTTGCGATAGCCGGGCGGATTGGCACCATGGAAGATCACCTCGGCGCCCTTCGCGGCGGCGATCACGTCGGCGGCGTTCATGGCGTCGCCCCGTACCCATTCGATGCCCTCGCCGCCCGGCTTGCGGCTGGCCGCGGCCGGGTCCCGGTTCAGCCCGCGCACCTTCCAGCCACGGACGAGCAGCACGCGCGCCACTGCGCCGCCAACGCCGCCCGTTGCACCTACTACCAACGCAATCCTGCTATCCGTCATGATCATCTCCTGTCGTTCCGATGACGAGAAGATCGCGCGCCGAGCTCCTATTCTAAATTGTTGAACTTCGGATAGCAGTCATACATTCTTGAATGATGACGCCATCATGGGATCATTTCCGCTCGTTCCTTGCCGTGCTCGGCGATGGCAGCCTTTCGAAGGCCGCGCGCGGTTTGCGCCTGACCCAGCCAACGATCGGCCGTCACATCGATGAACTGGAGCAATCGCTGGGCGTCGTGCTGTTCACGCGCTCCCGCACTGGCCTGACGCCAACCGAAGCGGCACTGGAGCTGGAACCGCATGCGGCAACCATGGCGGCCGCGGCCGATGCCCTTGTCCGCGCCGCCTCGGGCGAAGCGCGCGAGGATCGCGGCACGGTCCGGCTGACGGCGAGCGAGGTGGTCGGCACCGAGATCCTGCCGGCCATCCTGCGGCCCTTCCTCGAGCGGCATCCGCATATCGCCATCGAGCTGGTGGTATCCAACCGCAACGAGGACCTGATGCGGCGCGAGGCCGACATCGCCGTCCGCATGGCGCGGCCGACCCAGGGGGCACTGCTGGCGCGGCGCATCGGCGCGGTCGATATCGGCCTGCATGCGCATCGGCGCTATCTCGCGCAGCGAGGCACGCCGAAGACGCTGGCCGAGCTCTCCGGCCATGCGTTGATCGGCTATGACCGCGATTCCCCGGCCATCCGCGCCCTGCAGAAGCTCGGCCTGCCGCTGACGCGAGACATGTTCAGCCTGCGCACCGACAGTGACACGACGCAACTCGCCGCGATCCGCGCCGGCCTCGGGATTGGCGGCTGCCAGAGCCGTCTCGCGGCGCTTGATCCCGATCTGGTGCATCTCGTGCCGGAAGAATTCGCCTACCCGCTCGAATGCTGGGTCGCGATGCATGAGGATCTCGGCACGGTGCGGCGGATGCGGCTGGTCTTCGATCATCTGGTCGCGGGGCTCAGCAACTACGTCGCCGGCAGGCCGCTGGCAGGCTGACACGCGATCGGCGTACGGAAAGAGCCCGCAAGACAGTGCGAGGCCACAAACACTCAGAGATCAGTCATTTCAGGGGGAGGTGCAAATTTTGGTACGCCCAAGGGGAATCGAACCCCTGCTTTCGCCGTGAGAGGGCGACGTCCTGACCGCTAGACGATGGGCGCGGATCCGTTTGCTGCGGATGACGGCGATATACCGGGTGATCGGAACCTTGGCAAGCCATCTCGCCAAGGTTCTTCGCATCTCCCTGTGCAGAACTTCGCCGCAGGGAGGCCAAATGGCGGAAATCCTACGGCGTGACGCCCAGCGTGATGTTGCGCAGGACCTTGCCCGTATTGATGTTGAGGATCACGACGCGGGTGTCGCCGGCGGCATCCAGCGTCAGGGCCAGTTGGTCGCCGTTCAGCGACGAGGAAATGACCCGCGACCCGGCCGGAATCGCTTGCTCGATGCGAAGCTCGGCCGACGATGGCGTGAGACCGGACTTGCTTCCGCCGGGGCCGATCCGATAGATGACGGCGAACAGCACGGCGACGAAGCCGAGCACCACCGTCAAACTCGATACCAGGATCAGACGTCTCAGCTTCAGCCGGACGCGCTCGACGGCGGGATCGAGGGGCGTATCGCCGCCGGGCTGCTGCGCGCCGGGCTGGTTCGAAGAGGAAGTAGAGTTGACCATGGATCAGTTTCCGGATGACGGCGAGGAAATCGTCGACCTCGTGGTCGAACCGGACGCGGCAGGCCGTCGCCTCGACGCCTATCTGGCCACCGCGATCGCCGAGCTTTCCCGCAGCCGCCTCAAGGTGTTGATCGAGGCCGGCCACGTCTCTATCGGCGGCGCGACCATAGTGGAGGCCAAAAAGGCGGTCAACGCGGGCGACGTCATCCGCGTCGCCGTGCCGCCGGCCGTCGCACCGGAGCCGGAAGGCGAGCCGATCCCGCTCAACGTCGTCTATGAGGACAGCGACCTGCTCGTCATCGACAAGCAGGCAGGCCTCGTGGTCCATCCGGCCGCCGGCAATTGGTCGGGCACGCTGGTCAACGCGCTGATCGCCCATTGCGGCGACAGCCTTTCCGGCATTGGCGGCGTGCGCCGGCCGGGCATCGTGCACCGGCTCGACAAGGACACGACCGGGCTGATGGTGGTGGCCAAGAACGACCGCGCCCACAAGCGCCTCGCCAACCAGTTCGCCGACCATGGCCGCACCGGCCCGCTCGAGCGCGGCTATCGCGCCATCGTCTGGGGCGTGCCGTCCCTGCCCTATGGTCTCGTCGACGCGCCGATCGGACGTTCGCCGACCAGCCGGCTGAAGATGGCCGTGCTGAAGACCGGCGGCAAGGAAGCGATCACCCACTATACGGTGCAGGACCGCTTCGGCGACCCGAAGAACCCGATCGCCAGCCTGATCGACCTGCGGCTGGAAACCGGCCGCACGCACCAGATCCGCGTCCACATGGCGGCCATGGCGCATCCGCTGATCGGCGACCAGGAATATGGCAAGGGCTTCCTGACCAAGATGAGCCTGATCCCGGAGCCGGCGCGCTCGGCGATCGCCTCATTCCACCGCCAGGCACTGCATGCCTGGCTGCTCGGTTTCGAGCATCCGACAACCGGCGAAACCCTGCATTTCGAAAGCGAACCGCCCGAGGATCTGGCCAATCTGATCGAGGCTTTCACCGGACTGTGATGCTTTGGGACCGATGAGTCCTGTTAAACTTGTATTTCGTGCCTATATATCTCCATGCGGGCCAACATGGCCGCGACCGGTGTTGGCTTTCGGGGAACGCCGGCAAGAACGGAGGGGGCACATATGGCTGCCAGAGCAAGTCTTCCTGTCATCGCGTCCGGCGAAGCCGGACTCTCACGCTATCTCGACGACATCCGCCGCTTTCCCATGCTGGCGCCGGATGAAGAATATATGTTGGCCAAGGCCTACAAGGAACATGACGACCGCAGCGCCGCGCACCGTCTGGTGACGAGCCATCTGCGTCTCGTCGCCAAGATTGCCATGGGCTATCGCGGCTACGGCCTGCCGATCGGCGAGGTGATCTCCGAGGGCAATGTCGGCCTGATGCAGGCCGTGAAGCGGTTCGAGCCTGAAAAGGGCTTCCGCCTCGCGACCTATGCCATGTGGTGGATCAAGGCCTCGATCCAGGAGTACATCCTGCGGTCGTGGAGCTTGGTCAAGATGGGCACGACGGCCAACCAGAAGCGCCTGTTCTTCAATCTGCGCAAGATGAAGAGCCAGATCCAGGCGCTTGAGGAAGGCGATCTGAAGCCGCACCAGGTCGAGCAGATCGCCACCAAGCTCGGCGTCACCACCGAGGACGTCATCTCGATGAACCGTCGCCTTGGCGGCGATGCCTCGCTGAACGCGCCGCTCCGCGCCGACACCGAAGGCGGCGAGTGGCAGGATTGGCTCGTCGACGACAGCGACAACCAGGAAACCATCCTCGCCAACCAGGAAGAGGCCGACAATCGTCGCCAGCTCCTGCGCGACGCGATGGGCGTCCTGAACGACCGCGAACGCCGGATCTTTGAGGCACGCCGCCTCGCCGAGGACCCGATGACCCTCGAGGAACTCTCGTCCGAGTTCGGCGTCAGCCGCGAACGCGTTCGCCAGATCGAGGTCCGCGCCTTCGAAAAGGTGCAGAAGGCCGTCAAAAGGGGCGCTCGGGATCTCGAGCGCAACCATGGCGAGGACGAGCTCGCCGCGACCGACGCCTGAGGCTCAGGCGCCGGTCCTGCCGCGTTGGGCGACATTTCTGCCAACGCGAGACACTTTCGACTTTCCTGACAAACGAAACCGTTGCGAAAGCGACGGCGATGTTGTATGCGGCTGATAGGGACGTGCCCCAGCGTAAGCTTAGGCGGGCCACATTGCTCATACAATTCGGTGTCGGGGAACCATCATGGCGCGCGCGCGTCGTCGACTGACCGTCATTGCTGCGCTGGATATGGTCGGCTACTCGGAGCTGATCCAGCGGGATGAGCTCGGCGCGATCCGCGAAGTCCGCTCGATTTATCGCAACCTCGTGCGTCCGACGATTGCCCGCTTTGGCGCCCATATCATCAAGACGATGGGCGATGGCGGCCTGATCGAATTCGCCAGCGTTCTCGACGCCGTCGAGTGGACGATGGCTTTCCAGAACGGCATGGCCGCCCGCAATGCGGCGCGTGATCGCCCGCCGATCGAAGTCCGGGCGGCAATCGTCCTGGCCGACCTCATCCTGACCGACGACGACCGCTTCGGCGCCGCGATCGGCTTTGCCATGCGGCTGCAGACGGCCGCCCCGCCGGGCGGCATCGCCATCACCCATTCCGTGCGCTGGCAGCTGCTGGGCGAGCCCGCCGCCGCGTTCAAGCCGGCTGGTTTCCTGTCCCTGCGCAGCATCCCCTACCCCGTCGAAGCCTGGTTCTGGATGCCCGAGGGCAAGCCTATGCCGCGCCTGGTGCCGACGGCGGGGCAGACGCTGACCCCTGGCAGCCTGGCGGTTCCCGCCCTGAAACCGGCGGAGGCGCCGGATCTCCGCCCGCTCACGGTGGTGCTGCCTTTCGACGACCTGTCGCCGCGCGCCGATCATGAATCCTTCGCCGATGGCGTGGTCGAGGAAATGACCGCGACGCTGTCGCGCGTGCGCGACATCCGCGTCGTCGCCCGCAATTCCGCCTTCACCTACAAGGGCAAGCCGACCGACGTGCGCTCGCTCGGCCGCGATCTCGGCGTGCGCTACGTGATCGAGGGCAGCGTGCGCCAGTCCGGCGAGGTGCTGCGCGTCACCGCCCAGCTGGTCGAGGCCGAAACGGGCGCGCATCTCTGGTCCGGCCGCAAGGACGGCACCATCCACGACCCGCTGACGCTGCAGGACGATGTCGCGACGCTGGTCGCCGGCGCGCTCCGCCCCGCGATCCGGACGGCCGAGATCGAACGGGCCAAGCGCAAGACCGCCGAGACGCTGAAGACGCACGACCTGATCCTGCAGGCCATGCCGCATTTCTGGGCCCATCGGCGCGAGGACAACGCCGCCGCCCTGGCGCTGCTGGAGAAGGCGCTGGCGATCGATCCCCGCTCCAGCGGCGCGCTCAGCCTGAAGGGCTGGTGCCTCAGCCAGCAGATCACCTATCTCTGGTCCGAGGATCCCATCCGGGATCGCGCCGAGGCCATCGAGCTCGCCGAACTGGCCGCGGAACTGGCGGAGCCGGACCCGCTCGTCATGACCGCGATCGGCGCCACCTTCTCCATCCTGCAAACCGACCAGTCGCGGGCACTGCTCTTCATCGAGCGGGCGATCGCGCTGGACAGCACCTTCGCCTGGGCCTGGACCCGGCTGGGTTACGCGCAGGCCTATTCGGAGCGACCGGAACTGGGCATAGAGAGCTTCGAGAAAGCCATCGCGCTGAGCCCGGAAGATCCGATCCAGTTCAATGCCTTCGCCGGCATGGCCACCTGCCACTTCTTGCTCGGGCATTATGCCGAGGCGGCGCATTGGGCAGCGCAGGCACTGCATGGCCGCCCCGGCATGGTCTGGGCCTATCGCCTGCTCGCGACCTCGGCAGCCCTTGCCGGCCAGACGAGCCTGGCGCGGCATGCCGTGCGCCGGCTGCTGGCCGAGAACCCGGCGCTGACCCTGGCCGGCGTGCGCGCAGGCATCCAGAACCTCGCCGGCCCGGCGCTCGACCGATACATGGAAGGCCTGCAGATGGCGGGCCTTCCCGATTAGGCGCCGCGAGCCGATCAACCCAGCCCTCCGCTGCTGGGACTGAGGGCTGGGTCAAGGTTTCGTCTGAAACGATTAGCGCGGTGCGATCGCGTAGCTGTCGATCGGCGGGACCGTGTCCAGCAGCCCCCTCGCCTTCATGAACGCGGCGAAGCGGTCATAGCGGCCGATGTCGAGCGCGGCCGGACGCTTGGCGAAGCGCGGCAGGGTCGCCGCGAACGACTCGCGGTTCAGCTTGTCATCCAGTTCCTTGTGCGACTTGACGAACATCGCCAGCGCCTCGTCCGGATGATTGGTCAGGAAGATCGTCGCGTCCTCGACGGCGGCAAGGAAGCGGGCCATGCGCGGGTCGCCGCGCAGTTCGTTGCGCGTCACATAGATCAGTTCATCATATGCCGGCACGCCATGCTCTTCCGGGAAGAAGGCGACGCCCGGCTTGCCCTCGATGCCAAGCTGGATCAGCTCGACATTGCGATAGCCGTCGATGACCGCATCGACCTGGCCGGACATCAGCGAGGTCGAGAGGTTGAAGTTGACGTTGACCATCTCGACGTCCTTCTCGCTCAGGCCGACCGAGTTGAGGATCGCGCCGATATAGGCGTTCTGCAGGCTGGCGACGGAATAGCCGACCTTCTTGCCCTTGAGATCGGCAAGCGACCGGATCGGCCCGTCCTTGAGCACGATCAGCGCGTTGAGCGGCGTCTCGATGAGCGTGCCGATGCGGGTGAGCGGCAGGCCTTCCTTCACCTGAAGCATCAGGTCGGGCTGATAGGTGATGGCGATGTCGGCCTGCCCGGCGGCGACCAGCCTGGGCGGCGCCGAGGCGTCGGCCGGCGCGATCATCTCGACGTCGAGGCCATGCTTTTCGAAGAAGCCGGCTTCCTCGGCGATCACCAGCGGGGCGTGATCGGGATTATAGAACCAGTCGAGCAGCACGGTGAGCTTGTCGGCCGCCTGGACCGGTCCGATCGTCAGAGCCGCTGCCAGACCGAGCGCCGCGAGCCGGATGAAGGGTTTCATGCGTTTTCCTTTGCAGATGCAGAACGTTAGCGGAGGGTTTCTGGCGCCCAGGGGGCGATATGGCGGGTGGCGATCTCGACCACGGCGCGGACCAGCACGGCCATGGCCGCGAGGATGACCAGCGCGGCGAAGACGACGTCGGTCTGCGCGCGGCCGTTCGCCATCAGCATGGCGTAGCCGAGCCCGGACGAGGCGCCGACCCACTCGCCGATCAGCGCGCCGACCGGCGCATAGACGGCGGCAACCCGCAGGCCGGAGGCCAGCGCCGGCAAGGCGTCGGGCACGCGTAGATAGAGAATCTCCTGCCAGCGCCTGGCGCGATAGAGCCGGCTCAGGTCGATGAGCCCGGCCTCGGTGCGGGCCAGACCGTCATGAAAGGCCGAGGCCACGGGGAAGAAGATGGCGATCGTGGCCATGACGATCTTCGAGCCGATGCCGAAGCCGAACCAGAGGACGAGCAGCGGCGCGATGGCGAAGACCGGAAAGGCCTGGGTGACGATCAGCAGCGGCATCAGGATGCGGCGGATCGTCGGCACGAAGGTCATGACCAGCGCCAGCATGATGCCTGCCAGCGCGCCGGTGATCAGCCCGGATACGGTCTCGATGAGGGTGGTGACGGCATCGCGCCGCCAGAGATCGGGGCGCTCGACCAGCGCGCGCCAGACGCGAGAGGGCGGCGGCAGCATGAAGGGCGGCGGCGCGAAGACGAGGATCACCGCCTGCCAGATGGCGACCAGCGCCACGGCGACGATAAGGGCCCGCAGGACGCCGGCCATCCAGCCGCGCCGCTTGTCTCCCGCCTCAAACTCAGCCCTTGCCACCATGGCGAAGCCGCTCCTCCGGAATACGGACGAGGCCATGCCTATAGCGATGGGGACGAGCAGACGTCGTGAACCAGCTTCCCGTCCCTTCGCCGGCATGACCCGGATCAGGTTCGAAGGGTTCGGCCCTAGGCCATCTCAGCTCGCGTCCGCGAACACCCCTCGGAATGGCCGGAGCATGGCCGAGGACGCGGCGCGGTGCAAGACCCCTCGCTGACCAGCTTCTATGCGGTGCCGTTGAGCGGGGTCGGGCCGAGATGGACGCGAAGGGAAGCGGGACGGCATTCGACGCGGAAGTGCCGCGTCTTCACGGGTTCGCCGTCGAGGTTGATGTGCAGAGCCTCGTGCGAATCGAATTCGATCCAGGAACTTCGCGTCTTGACCTGCAGGCTTTCTACCGCCGCCGCGCCCTGCAGCAAGAGCTGCGTGAAGGCATCGAGGCGGGCGTCGCCCGCCAGTTCCGGCAGGATGGCGAGATCGAGCAGGCCGTCGTCGAGGCGGGCCTCGGGGCACAGCACGATGCCGCCGCCGGCCTGGCGGCCATTGCCGATGGCGAGCGCCAGGAAGCTGCCTTCCCACTCGAAGCCCTCGGCGCGGAAGCGGCCCTGACTGGCGGAGAGCTCGCGAAACCGCGTCACGCCGGTCACGACATAGGCGAGCCCGCCGAGGCGTCGCTTCAGGTCGGGATCGGTCTCGACCGTGACGCGCGAGCCGAAGCCGCCCGAGACGAGATTGACGAAAACCCGACCGTTCAGGCTGCCGACATCGATGCGCGAGGCCGGCGCCTCGACGACCAGCCGAAGCGCCGCGGTCAAATCATCGACGGGAATGTTGGTGGAATGCGCGAAATCGTTGGCGGTGCCGAGCGGCAGGATGCCGAACGTGCAGGACTCCGGCGGCTCCGCGCCAAGCGCCGAGGCGAAGACCTCGTTGACCGTGCCGTCACCACCGCCAGCCACGATGCAATCGATCGCGCCGCGATGGGCGTCGGCAACGGCGTCGCGGGCGAAACGTCCAGCGTCGCCCGCCTCCCAGGTGACGCGGACCTCAACGACATGGCCATCGGCGCGAACCGCGCCGACCGCCTCGCGGACGCGAGGATCCCGCGCCGCCTTGCCATGCAGGATGAGCCGGATCTTCATGGTTCATCCTGCCGGGTGGGAGATTACTTGTTGCCCCAGGCGGTCATGGCCTTGTCGAAGACCCGCTGGCCGGGCGTGCCCTTCTCGAAGGTCAGGATCGCGCGCTGATCGTTGTTGTAGACGATCGGCAGGTCGATCCAGTTGCGCTCGCGCATGAGCGCGACGTTCTGGGCGAGCGGGCCGGCGTCGTTGGAGAAGGCGATCCAGAAGAAGCCGTCGGCAACCTTCGCCGCGGCGCCATCGAGCGGCTGGCCGCGCGATTCCTCCGTCGGCTTCATCACCAGCGCCGGCACCGACTTGATGCCGCCGCCCGCGAAATTGGCCGGCGTATCGACGACGATCTCGACGAGATGGCTGGCCGGAAGCGCCGGGTCGTTGTTCTTCCGGATGTTCAGCGTCACCTTCATGTTCTTTTCGGGAACGTCGAGATTGGCCTGGATCTCCGGACCGTTCGGCGAGTTCGCGTTGAACTTCCACGTGACGTTGGCATTCACGATCTTGACGTTCTGGCTGCCGTCGGTCGGCTGTTCGTACAGAATGGCCTTCTGTGCGACGAGCGACTCATCGGCGCTGCCGGCGGCCGGCGCGCTGGGAGCTTCAGCCGGAGCAGGCTCGCTGGCCGCGGGCTCTGCCGCCGCCGGTGCCGCGGCGACGGGACCCGTACCATCCGGCGTCATGACGCCGGCGAGCGGATCCGCCTCTTCGCCGTCCGTGGCAGGCTGCGCCTCAACGGTGCGCACCGCCTTGGGCGACGCCTCTTCCGGAGCGCCACCCAGGCGATCCGCATTCTTGCTGCTGACGGGAGCCGATGCGGTTGGGATCGGATCCTCGCCCAGCGTCGGCTTGGCGCTGGTGTCGGCCGAGGAGATCAGGTCGCCGATGACGTCCTTGACCACGCCGCGCTGCGACCATGCGAGCGCGGCAATGCCGCCCAGCATCAGGCCGATCAGCACCAGCAGGATAAGGGTCGGCCAGCGCGACGGCTTGGTGCGTTCGACATAGACGGGCGGACGCTCGGCATCCCGGTTGCGCTCGCGGCGCGACGCCCGGCGCTCCCGCGGCTCCTCGACGCCGTCATTGCCCATGGGCGTTACGCGCATCGGCTCCGGCGCCCAATCGGCATCGGCGCTGAAATGACGACCGTCATCGTGATCCGCATCGACATCGAAGCGCGGCTCGTCGATCGGATCGGGCGCAACCATGGGCGGCTCGCGGCGGCCCTGCGGCGCGGCGCGGTCATAGGCGCTCGGCTTGGTGGGCGAAACCTGCGGCCATTGCGGCTGCACCGGCGGCGGCTGCCGCACGGGCGCGGGCGGCTCCGGCTCGTGCCAGTCGGGTTCCGGCTCGTGCTCGGGCTGATGCTCGTGCTCGTCGTCGCTGCCGATGTCGGGATAGACATCCTGCGGCGGACGCGGCGGCGGCGCCGGGGTCGGCGCGACAACGGGCGCGCGCGGCGTCGGCGGCGCGGCCGGTCGGGGTCGCGGTGCAACCGGCGGCGGAGTCGGCGCGGGCGGTGGCGGAGGCGCTACCGTCTCTTCCAGCTCGTGCTCGAGCTCCTCGGCATATTCGGATTCGTCCAGCGAGACGGGCTCGTCGGGAACCGCAAGCGCTTCGGCGACGGCCGCCGCGGCGCTGACACGAGCCGGGGCCGGACGCGCGGCGCTGGCCTCGCGTTCGACCTTGCGGATCGCCTCTTCCAATTCCAGGCGCTGGCGCGAGATCTCGGAGGTCGTCAGAGGTGGGTCGATGGACTTCAGCTGTCCGATCAGCGCCGTGCGCGCCTTGTCGTAAACTGAACGACGCGCGTCGCCGGATTCGCTCTCGAACCCGGAAACCGCCTTTTTCAATACCGCGTAATAGTCGGTCATCGTCCCATTCTACTAACTACACGTCCGAACCGGCGCCTGTGATCGACAACCTCAGTCCTGAAACGGATCCTGAACCAGAATTGTATCGTCCCGTTCCGGACTGGTCGACAGGAGCGCGACGGGCGCACCGATCAATTCCTCGACGTGACGGACATACTTTACGGCCTGCGCCGGCAAATCGTTCCAGCTACGGGCACCGGCGGTCGTATCCTTCCAACCTTCCAGCGTCTCGTAGATCGGCTCGACCCGGGCCTGCGCGGCCTGCGAAGCCGGAAGATAGTCGATTTCGCGACCATCCAGCCTATATCCAACGCAAATCTTGATTTCTTCAAGGCCGTCGAGAACATCGAGCTTCGTCAGCGCGATTCCGGTAATGCCGGACGTGCGGATCGTCTGGCGCACCAGCACCGCGTCGAACCAGCCGCAACGGCGCTTGCGGCCCGTGACCGTGCCGAATTCATGGCCGCGCGTGCCGAGGAAATCGCCGATCTCGCCGGTCTGCTCGGTCGGGAAAGGACCTTCGCCGACGCGGGTCGTATAGGCCTTGGTGATGCCGAGCACATAGCCGACCGCGCCCGGACCGACGCCCGAACCCGTCGATGCCTGGCCGGCGACGGTGTTGGACGAGGTCACGAAGGGATAGGTGCCGTGGTCGATGTCGAGCAGAGCGCCCTGCGCGCCTTCGAACAGGATGCGCTTGCCGGCGCGGCGCTCGCGGTCGAGCAGCTGCCAGACCGAATCCATGAAGGGCAGGACCTTGTCGGCGACCGAGGCGAGCTCTTCATAGAGCGTTTCGGCGAGGATCTCTTCCTGGCCAAGACCGCGGCGCAGCGCATTGTGGTGCGCCAGCAGGCGCTCGATCTTGTCGCGCAGCGCGGGCAGGTCGGCGAGGTCCATGACGCGGATGGCGCGACGGCCGACCTTGTCCTCATAGGCCGGGCCGATGCCGCGCTTGGTGGTGCCGATGCGCGTGCCGGAATTGCTGTTCTCGCGGAACGCGTCGAGGTCGCGATGCAGCGACAGGATCAGCGCGGCGTTCTCGGCGATGCGGAGATTGTCGGGCGAGACGGCGACGCCCTGCGCGGCCAGGCGGCCGATCTCGGCCACCAGCGCATGCGGGTCGACGACGACGCCATTGCCGATGACGCCCATCTTGCCCGGACGCACGACGCCGGACGGCAGCAGGCTGAGCTTGTAGGAAACGCCGTCGATGACGAGCGTGTGGCCGGCGTTATGTCCGCCCTGGAAGCGCACGACGATGTCGGCGCGCTCGGAGAGCCAGTCGACAATCTTGCCCTTGCCTTCGTCGCCCCATTGCGATCCGACGACGACTACATTCGCCATTGAGACTTCCTTTTTCGACGTCCAGCCACTGCTTGTGCCGCAATGCGCGGCGCGCGATAGGCTTCGTCCCGGCAGGCTGCCAGGACGAAGCGCGCGGACTATATAGACTCCAACTGCCCGGCGCGACCCCCGCCGGAGCATGTCAGACCCTCAATTCTCCCAGAATACGTCCTGATCGGCCGGCCAGCTGACGGCAAAGGCGTGGGTGATCTCCTTTGTTTCGCCGGCGGCATAATCATAGCCCCACGCGACCACCCCGCGTCTGCCGTCCACGGCGCTCGCGGTCGGCGGCGTCGCCTCCGGCAAAGCCTGCACGGTTATGGTCTTCGCCTCGGAGACGGGAAGCTGGTCCAGCACGACGATCGAGATCGGCCGGGCGTGCCGATTCTCGATCTTGATGCGATAGCGCCGCTCGTCGGTCTTCTCGGACGAGATCAGCCCGCGCTCGCCGGTCTTGCGCTCCAGCGTGATGCGGGTGACGGCGACCTTGTCGTCGATGCCGAAGCCGAGCGTCAGTTCCGCATTGGGCGCGGTGAAAGCAAGCGGCACGGTCCCCGCGAAAGCCCCGTCGCGATAGAGCACCGCATTTCCGCCGACATAGGGCGCGCCGGACGTGTTGCGGAAGCGCGCCGTCAGATAGGCGGCGTCGCTGACCGCCGGTACGGCGCGCACCTCCAGCGTCGGCGCCAGATTTTCCGTCGCGATCCGCACCGACCGGCTGCCCTCCCCCGAGGAGACCGAGACCGGATCCGCAATCCGGTACTCGGCGCGGAAATCGCCGAAATCGGCAACCGCCTCGGCCTGTGCGATCGCATCCGCGCCGCCGCCGGCAGCCTCCATCTTGTAGCGCGCCGGGGGCGCGGGCGCCGGGCGCACCAGCGCCATCGATTCGCTGGCCTCGTCCTGGGCGAAACGCGGCGCGAAGCGCACGACGCTTTCGCCGAGTTCCGGCGCCTGGGTGCCTTCGGCAGGACGGCTGGTGGAAAGCGAAAGCGCCACGCCGGCCCAATCCTCGCCCGTCTCCTGGTGCAGCTCGGCCCGTCGGACCAGTTCCAGCTTCGGCTCTGCCAATGCTTCGCCGAGCGCGAGCGAGATGTCATAGGCCGGGCTCCATCCCGCCGATTGCGTGCGATAGCCGAGGGTCAGCTTGCCGGTCGCTGCCTGATTGGCCAGAAGCTCGATCCGCGCCTCCAGCTTTGGCGCCGCAACCGGCAAGTCGTCCAGCGCGGACTGCCGGGTCGCAAGCGTCTTCTCGATGCCGCGCCGGTCGATGGCGATCTGCGCGCGCTGCTGGTCGATCTTCTCCCTCTCGAGGCCGAGGCCTTCGGCAGTCTGGACCCAGTCGCCGATCGACTTGCCCTCCGCCATGCCCTTGGCCAGACCCTGCGGCACGCTCTCGGCCAACTGGTCGATGAACTTTGCGCGCAGATCCAGCGCCGCCCGCTTGTCGTCGAGCGCGCCGAGCCGATCCCGCAGCACCTCGATCTCGGCCAGGATAGCAGCGCGGGCGGGATCGGCGTCCGCATCCGCCTTGGCGCCGCGCGTCTCGACCGAGCGGATGGTGACGCCGCCCGCCGCTAGGCCCTCGACCCGCAGGCTGTCGGCGACCATATCGGCCGGCAGGTCATCCGCTACCAGCACACTGACGCCGGGCGGCACCGAGAACGCCGCCTCGCGAAGCACGGCCGCCCCTTGCGGATGCACGGTCACGGCGGTGATCCGGCTGCCGAGCGGCAGGTCGGCGGCGTGCACATTCGCACTGGAGGCGGCCAGCACCGCCAGCGTCAGAGCGAGGATTGTCTTGGCCATCGGGCTTCCCCTGCATGATGAAGCGCCGCCACCCATGGAACCGCCGGCGCGCTTCCTGCCGCATAACGCGCGATTGTGGTATCGCCGCGCCACAATTGCGCGAATTCCATGAAAAGCGGCACGTCAGCGGTTCAGGCGATGCCGTTTTCCTTTTTCCATTTGCGCAATCGTCCTCGTGCGTTGGCATAGGGCGAGGATGTATTGAACTGGATCATCCGGCCCATCGTGTAGGCGCCGTACCAGGGTTCGCCATAAAGCGCGGCATCGTCCTGGCTCTCGATCCGTTCGACGATGCGGCCCTTGGCATCGGCGAAGCGCCTCAGCAAGGCGTCGAAGGGCACGTCCTCATAATCGGCGTAGAATTTCTGCGCCAGCGGGCCGAGCTGGTTCCATGCGTAGCCGGTCTCGGGAAAATAGACAGGCAGGCCGGCATCGCGCCGCGCATGCCATTTCAGCACGAGCTCGTTCCATCCCGTCAGATAGGCGACGAGGTCGTGCACGCTGATCCGCGTATCCCGCACATGCCCTTCCAGGGTCTTTTCGGCGGTCCGACTGGCCGGCACGGTCGAAAGGTCCTGCATCAGCTTGGCGAAGCTGGTTTCGATCGCCTCGAGAAGCTCAGCCTTGCTGGTCGGAACTGCCATGAACCGTCTCTCCATCCTCATCAGCGCGAAGGCATAGCCATGCCGCCGCGCCGCTGCAAACCGGTAAACAACCATCGCAGCCGCGCGGCGAGGCGTTGGCGCTTGGCAGCGACCACCCGACAGCGCTATCCAGACGTTCCGCTGTCCGAGGCCAGTTCATGTCATTGCTTTCGCGGGCCTTCGCCTGGTTGTTCAACCGGCCCTATCTGCTGCTCGCCCTCACCTTCCTGTTCTGGGCGATCAACATCGTGCTCGGGCGCTATGTCGCGGGTAGCATCCCGCCGGTTGCGCTGGCGCAGGTGCGCTGGGCCGGCGCTTCGGTCATCATCCTGCCCTTCGCCTGGCCGCATCTGAAACGCGACTGGCCGGCGATCCGCGGCAGCCTCGCCGTGATGCTTCTGCTCGCCGCCTCCGGCATCGGCGCCTACAACACGCTTGCCTATTACGGGCTGCAATATACCGAGGCGATCAACGGCCTGCTGATGCAGTCGATCGCGCCGCTGGTCATTGGCGTCTGGTCGCTGATCCTGTTCCGCGACCGCATGACGGCGGCGCAGATCACCGGCGTCTGCCTGTCGCTCTGCGGCGTCATCCTGATCATCTGCCGCGGCGATCCGGCCGTGCTGCTGCATATGACGCTCAATATCGGCGACATCATCATGCTGGTGGCGATCAGCTGCTATGGCTTCTATTCGGCGCTGCTGAAGAAGGGGCCGCGCATCCATTACCTGTCGATGCTTGGCTTCACGATCCCAGCCGGGGCCGCGATGATCCTGCCTTTCTGCGTCTGGGAGATCGTCTCCGGCAAGGTCATGCACGCGACGCCGCTGACCTTCGCCGTGCTTGCCTATGTCGTCGTGATCCCGTCGGTCGTCGCCTACATGTTCTTCAATCGCGGCGTCGCCCTGATCGGCCCCAACCGCGCCGGGCCCTTCTTCCACCTGCTGCCGGTGTTCGGCTCGATCATCGCCATCCTGTTCCTCGGCGAACAGCCGCGCTGGTATCACGGCGCCGGCTACGCGCTGATCCTCGGCGGCATAGCCCTGGCGCAGCTGAGCCTCGCCAGGATTCGCTCGTTCGGGCGGTAGCCTTCATTTCCTGTCTTTCCAGCTGTCTCGCCCTCCTCCCCACCCTCGCCGTCATCCCGGGCGCAGACCCGGGATCCATTCAGCCGGGTTGGCGAATGCATGAAGCTCCCAATGGCACGGCTGCATGGATCCTCGCCTTCGCGAGGATGACGGCGGCGTCGGGTCGAGCCGCCGGCGCCTGCCGCACATCCCCACCACAACCGCCCCGGCAGAAAGCAAAGAAAAAAAGGGGCGACGGTTGCCCGTCGCCCCTCTTCATTCCGGCAATGAAGCCCAGTCTCAGAACGTCAGGCGCTTGGCCTGGACGACGCCTTCAAGCGCGCTGACGCGATCGATGACGCTGTCCGAGATCGCCTCGTCGACTTCGATCAGCGCGATGGCATCCTCACCGGCAGCCTTGCGGCCGAGGTTGAAGGTGGCGATGTTGATGCCCTCGGCGCCGAGCAAGCTGGCAAAGCGGCCGATGAAGCCCGGCTTGTCCTTGTTGGTGACGTAGAGCATGTGGGGACCGAGCTCGGCCTCCATGTTGATGCCCTTGATCTGGATGATGCGCGGCTTGACGTCGCCGAACACCGTGCCGGCGACCGAACGCTCCTGGCGCTCCGTCGTCACCGTCAGGCGGATGTAGTTCTCATAGGCGCCCTGCTGCTCGCGACGGACTTCTTCCACGGCGATGCCGCGTTCCTTGGCGATGGCCGGGGCCGAGACCATGTTGATGGTCTGCAGCTGCGGCCGCAGCACGGCGGCGAGCGCCGCGGCGGTCAGCGCGCGGACATTCATCTCCGCGACGGCGCCTTCATATTCGAGCTTGATCGCCGTGATGCCCGTCTCGGTCAACTGGCCGGCGAACGAACCGAGCTGTTCGGCGAGCTTGACGAACGGCGTCAGGCGCGGCGCTTCCTCGGCGGTGATCGACGGCATGTTGAGCGCGTTGGAGACGGCGCCCTTGACCAGGTAGTCGGCCATCTGCTCGGCGACCTGCAGCGCGACGTTCTCCTGCGCTTCCGTGGTCGAGGCGCCGAGATGCGGCGTGGCGACGACGTTGGGCAGGCCGAACAGCACGTTCTCGGTCGCGGGCTCTTCCTCGAACACATCGAAGCCGGCGCCGGCGACCTTGCCGGACTTCAGCGCCTCGGCGAGATCCTTCTCGACGACGAGACCGCCACGCGCGCAATTGATGATGCGGACGCCGTCCTTCATCATCGCGATCGCCTTGGCGTCGATGATGCCGCGGGTCTTGTCGATCAGCGGCGTGTGCAGGGTGATGAAGTCGGCCCGGCGGAACAGTTCCTCCAGCTCGACCTTCTCGACACCGAGATCGATCGCGCGCTCCGGCGACAGGAACGGATCGAAGGCGATGACGCGCATCTTGAGGCCGACGCCGCGCTCGGCGACGATCGAGCCGATATTGCCGCAGCCGATGATGCCGAGCGTCTTGCCCGTCACTTCGACGCCCATGAAGCGGTTCTTCTCCCACTTGCCGGCCTGGGTCGAGGCATTGGCTTCGGGGATCTGGCGCGCGGTCGCGAAGATCATCGCGATGGCGTGTTCGGCAGTGGTGATCGAATTGCCGAAGGGCGTGTTCATCACGATGATGCCCTTGGCGGTCGCGGCCGGGATGTCGACATTGTCGACGCCGATACCGGCGCGGCCGATGACGCGAAGGTTCTTCGCGGCGGCGATGACCTTCTCGGTCACCTTAGTATTGGAGCGGATGGCGAGGCCATCATAATTGCCGATGATCTCGAGCAGCTTCTCCTTGTCCTTGCCGAGGTCGGGCAGATAGTCGACCTCGACGCCGCGATCTTTGAAGATCTGGACGGCGGTCTTGGAGAGCTTGTCGGAAATGAGAACGCGCGGTGCCATAGTGAATGGTTCCTTTGGGTTCGCCGCCGTCACCATCAGTCGTCATCCCGGACGAAGCGAAGCGGAGATCCGGGATCCATCCAGCCGAAGCCTTGGGCGGAACGGATCCCCGCCTTCGCGGGGATGACGCCAACGGGACAAGCTGGCGCATCAAACGGGGAATGGGAATGTCGGCCGGGGCGAACCCCGGCCAGGAAGCGCGTTGGATCAGGCGGCCTGGAGGGCGGCCTTCTGCGAGGCAAAAGCCCAGTCGAGCCACTCGGTGACGATGGAGAGATCGGAAGCCTCGATCGTCGCGCCGGCCCAGATGCGAAGGCCGGCGGGCGCATCGCGGTAGGAACCGATGTCATAGGCGACGCCGGCCTTGTCGAGCGCGGTCGAGACGGCCTTGGCGAAGGCGGCCTGCGCCTTGTCGTCGAGCGCCTTGATGGCCGGATCGGTGATGATCAGGCAAACCGACGTGTTCGAACGCGTGTTCTCGACGACCGGCAGGAAGTCGATCCAGCTGGTCTTCTCGACCCAGTCGGCCAGGACCTTGAGGTTGGCGTCGGCGCGGGCCTGCAGGGCCTTCCAGCCGCCCAGAGACTTCGCCCAGGTGAGCGCGTCGAGATAATCCTCGACCGCCAGCATGGACGGTGTGTTGATCGTCTCGCCGACGAAGATGCCGTCGATGAGCTTGCCGCCCTTGGTCATGCGGAAGATCTTCGGCAGCGGCCATGCGGGCTTGTAGGTCTCGAGCCGCTCGACGGCGCGCGGGCTGAGGATCAGCATGCCATGGGCGCCCTCGCCGCCGAGAACCTTCTGCCAGGAGAAGGTCACGACATCGAGCTTGTCCCAGGCGAGATCCTGCGCGAAAGCGGCCGAGGTGGCGTCGCAGATGGTCAGGCCGGCGCGGTCGGCGTCGATCCAGTCGCCATTCGGAACGCGGACGCCCGAGGTGGTGCCGTTCCAGGTAAAGACGACGTCGCGATCGAAATCGACCTTGTTGAGGTCGGGAAGCTTGCCGTAATCGGCCGTGAAGGTGCGAACGTCTTCCAGCTTCAGCTGCTTGACGACATCGGTGACCCAGCCTTCGCCGAAGGATTCCCAGGCCAGCATGTCGACGCCGCGGGCGCCGAGCATCGACCACAGCACCATCTCGACGGCGCCCGTGTCGGACGCCGGAACGATGCCAATGCGATAGTCGGCGGGAACGCCGAGCACGTCGCGGGTCAGGTCGATGGCGTTCTGCAGCTTGGTCTTGCCGATCTTGGCCCGGTGGGACCGGCCGAGGGCCGCATCCTTGAGCGCATCCAGGGTCCAACCAGGACGCTTGGCGCAGGGGCCGGAAGAATAGTTTGCGTTCACCGGCCGGCGGGCGGGCGTAGCGAAGTCAGCCATTTTCTATCCTCTCAGATAGTCAGCGCCTCGTTGGGGAGGCGTGTCCCGCCGACGCGTTTACGCCTGGGCCGGAGGGAAAGCAAGACGAGGAAGAAATTTTGTCGATAGGCCCCGCTGCGGCTACATGGAATAGCCCTGAAGTTCGACCCAGCGTCCAGGAGATCCCATGACGATCGACGGCAAGCCGCCGCGCCGCCCGCCCTACCGCCCGTCGGGGCAACTGGTCCTTCTCGTGCTCATCGTGATCTTGACGCTGCTGCAGGCGGCGAAATCGCAGGGCTGGATCTAGCCGCCATGCCCCAGCCGGACGCCATCGCAGCGCCCTGAATGCCGAAAGCGCGCCACCAGGAGGTGGCGCGCTTTCGGTCAAGCACATGGTCGTTGCCATGCCGGAGTTTCCGGCAGGCCGAGCGGAACGATCAGTTGAACAGGTAGCGGATGCCGAAGTTCACATCATGCGAGGTGATGTTCTTGAACTTGAAGCCATCGTTCGGCCGCGAATAATTCGGGTCGATGTTGTAGGCGGTGTCGGTCTTGCCATTGCCGAGATCGACATAGCTGTAGCCGAGATCGAAGATCAGGTTCTCGGTCACCTTGAAGCCGAGGCCGGCATGGAGCGCCCAGGCGAAGTTCCACTGCGAATCGCTGCCGGCATAACCGCCGCCATTCAGTTCCGTATTCACGTCGCGAAAGCCGGAAATCGTGTTGCGCGACGTACCGATGCCGGCGCCGACATAAGGCGTGATGCCGTGATAGGTGCCGAGATCGACATAGCCATTGGCCAGGAACAGCCATTCGGACTTCTGTGCGGTATAGTCGTCGCTAAAGGGAGCGCCTTCCAGCGGCGTCACGCGCTGCGTCGCGGAGAAATCCGCCTTGCCGCGATACTGCCCGGTCAGGTCGGCGCGGAACCAGTCGTTGAACTGATAGCCGGCGCCGAGGCTGAAGGTCGGGGCGGACGAGAAATCGCCCTTGTTGATCCACTCGGTCGCGTAGCCGGGGGTCTCGAAATACTGGTAGTCGAGATTGCCGAGGCGCTGGTTGCTCATGCCGATGGCGCCGCGCAGGTACCAGCCGCCGGTTGCCAACGGCACGGGCTCCACATAAGGCAGGTCCGCTGCGATCGCGGCGCCGCCGGGCACTGCACAGCCAAGGCCCGCCGCAATCGCGAGGGCCGCTATTCTTGATCTGGTCATCCTATCCCCCATCGAAGGCCGGACCACGACTTGCGCGATCCCGAAACTCATGGGACGGAATTTCAGCCAGAACCTTTTAACATCGGATTAACTACAACTCTTAACCAGAATCTTTCCGCCGCAACGGAAGGTTAAGCATAACGGCCGTGTCAAAAATGCCCGCCCCCGGTGCGAGCCCGCCTCCCCCGCGCATTTCCGCCTGCAGGAAAAGGTTCGGGCCCCCGCGCCAAGCAAGCGCGACGGCCCGTCCGGGGATAACGTTGGCGAAGACCGGGAGTCGGCCGCTCAGGCGACCAGCTTCAATGCGCCGATGATGTCGTCGACCACGGCTTCCACCAGGGCGTGATCGTCGCCCTCGGCCATGACGCGGATCAGCGGCTCCGTGCCGGAGGGGCGGATGACCAGGCGGCCGGTCTTGCCAAGCCGCGCCTCGCCATCGGCGATCGCCGCCTGGACGCTTGCCTTCTCCAGCGGCTTGCCGCCGCCGAAGCGCAGGTTCTTGAGGATCTGCGGCACCGGTTCGAAGCGGCGGCAGACTTCGCTGACCGGCTTGCCGGTCTTGCGCACGACCGCGAGGATCTGCAGCGCCGAGACGAGGCCGTCGCCCGTGGTCGAGAAATCGGACAGGATCAGGTGGCCGGACTGTTCGCCGCCGACATTGAAGCCGTGCTGGCGCATGTGCTCGACGACATAGCGGTCGCCGACCTTGGTGCGGGCAAGGCTGAGGCCGATCGAGGCCAGAAAGCGCTCCAGGCCGAGATTGGACATGACCGTGGCCACGATACCCGGCTGCGACAGAAGCCCATCCTCGGCCCAGGACTGGGCGACGACGGCCATCAGCTGGTCGCCATCGACCACTTCGCCATTTTCATCGACGATGATGACCCGGTCGGCATCGCCATCCAACGCGATGCCGATATCGGCGCGCACCTCATGCACCTTCCTGCGCAACGCATCCGTCGCCGTCGAACCGACATCGAGGTTGATGTTGAAGCCGTTCGGCTCGGCGCCGATGGTGATCACCTCCGCGCCGAGTTCCCAAAGCACGGCGGGCGCCACCTTGTAGGCGGCGCCATTGGCGCAATCGACGACGATGCGCAGGCCGGCGAGGTCGAGGGTTTTCGGCAGGGTCCGCTTGGCGAATTCGACATAGCGCTCCTGCGCGCCGTCGATGCGCTTGGCGCGGCCGAGGTCGGCGGAGCCGGCCAGGCGGCCGGAAAGGTCCTCCTCGATCAGCGCCTCGATCTTCGCTTCGGTCTCGTCGGAAAGCTTGTAGCCGTCGGGACCGAACAGCTTGATGCCGTTATCCTCATACGGGTTGTGCGAGGCGGAGATCATGACGCCGAGATCGGCGCGCAGCGAGCGGGTCAGCATGGCAACGGCCGGCGTCGGCATCGGGCCGAGCAGGAAAACATCCATGCCGGCAGCCGTGAACCCCGCCGTCAGCGCCGGCTCGATCATGTAGCCGGACAGGCGCGTATCCTTGCCGATCACCACGCGGTGCCGATGGCCACCATTCCGGAACGCCAGCCCCGCGGCGATCCCCACCTGCAGTGCCAGTTGCGGGGTGATCGGAAAGGCGTTGGCCTTGCCCCGAATGCCGTCCGTGCCGAAGAATTTGCGAGCCATGCGTCGAATCCGTCTCCTTATTCGCCGGCAGTCTTAACCCAGCATTGCGGCGAAACCGTTCAAAAATCATAAGCACTTGTTACACGCCGGCCCGTTGCAACTCGCCCGTTACCGACGCCGACAAATCCAGGCTCGATTCCTTGACCATAAGGTCCAGATTTCATTGAGCAATTCGGCCAGGCTTGCCGAAATTTGGTTCGGAAGCCGAATATTTCAGCCGGACACGCAATGTGCATTTCGCCCCGCCGGGCGGGATGGCAAGGGGGTCTTCCCTTCCCGCATCAGGAGCAGGATATGAAGGCCCTCATCACCGTCGACATGCTGAACGACTTCTACTCTGGCGTGCTGAACAACGAACTGCATGCGTCGAAAATCGTGCCTGTTATCGCCAGGCTGATCGATCATGCCCGCGCCAATCCGGATTGGCTCCTCGTCTATTCGAATGATGCCCATCGCGCCGATGATGCCGAGATCGCCATCTGGGGGCCGCACGCCATGGCCGGCACGCGCGGCGCCGACGTCATCGACGCGCTGAAGCCGATCGGCGCCCCGCGCGAGATCGTCTCGCCCAAGCGCTTCTATGGCGCCTTCGACGAGACCGGACTGCACGAGATCCTGCAGGGCTATGGCGTCACCGACGTCGTCATCGTGGGCCAGCACACCCATTGCTGCGTCCGGCACTCCAGCTACGGCGCCTTCATTCGCGGCTATGGCATCGAGATCCCGACCGATGGCGTCTGCGTGTTCGACGGCGTCGATAACGCCGCGGCGATCGACTATCTGCGCACCATCTATGGCGCGACCATCACCGATTCCGAAACCCTGATCGGCGCGGCTGCCGCCACCAAGGCCGCCTGAAACGACCGAGCGGGCAAAGAAAAAGGGCGGGACCTGGGTCCCGCCCTTTTTGCAATCATGCGGTCGATCAGACCTGCGGCTGCGGCTCGAGGCCGGTGTCGCCCTTCGGGCGCGGACCGCGGGTCGTCGGCACCACCGAGGGGCGCGACGGCGGGACATCGTCCCCGGTGTCGCGGATCGGCGGCTTGCCTTCGAGGAGATTGCGGATTTCCTCGCCCGACAGCGTCTCGTATTCGAGCAGGGCTTCGGCGATGGCGACGAACTTGTCACGGTTTTCCGTGATCAGGCGACGTGCCTCGCTTTCACCTTCCTCGATCAGCTTGCGTACTTCCTCGTCGATGATCTTGGCGGTCTCGTCGGAAATATTGGTCGACTGCGAGACCGAATGACCGAGGAAGACTTCCTGCTCGTTCGAACGGTAGCGCACGCGGCCCAGACGCTCCGACATGCCCCACTCCATGACCATGGAGCGCGCAAGCCCGGTTGCCATCTGGATGTCGCCGCTGGCGCCGGTCGTCACCTTTTCCGGACCGAATGTCAGGATCTCCGCCTCACGACCGCCGAACAGCATGATCAGGCGCGACTTGGCCTTCTCATAGGTCCAGTTGTAGCGATCCGATTCCGGCAGCGTCATCACCATGCCGAGCGCACGGCCGCGGGGAATGATCGTGGCCTTATGGATCGGGTCGATCGTGCCCGAGAGCAGCAGCGCGATGATCGCGTGGCCGGCCTCGTGATAGGCGGTGTTGCGCTTCTCTTCGGCGGTCATTGCCATCGACTTGCGCTCGGCGCCCATCATCACCTTGTCCTTGGCGTCCTCGAACTCGGCCATGGTGACGATGCGCTTGTTGCGGCGGGCCGCGAGCAAGGCACCTTCATTGACCAGGTTCATCAGATCGGCACCAGAGAAGCCGGGCGTGCCGCGGGCGAGCGTCTTCAGGTCGACGTCCGGCGCCATCGGCACCTTGCGGGCATGGACCTTCAGGATCTTCTCACGGCCGATGACGTCCGGGTTCGGGATCATGACCTGGCGATCGAAACGGCCGGGACGCAGCAGCGCCGGATCCAGCACGTCGGGACGGTTGGTCGCCGCGATGATGATCACGCCTTCGTTCTGCTCGAAGCCATCCATCTCGACCAGCAGCTGGTTCAGCGTCTGCTCGCGCTCGTCATTGCCGCCGCCGAGGCCGGCGCCGCGATGACGGCCGACCGCGTCGATTTCGTCGATGAAGATGATGCAGGGCGAGTTCTTCTTCGCCTGCTCGAACATGTCACGCACGCGGGACGCACCGACGCCGACGAACATTTCGACGAAGTCGGAACCCGAGATGGTGAAGAACGGCACATTGGCTTCGCCGGCGACGGCGCGAGCCGTCAGCGTCTTGCCGGTACCCGGAGGGCCGACCAGCAGCACGCCGCGCGGAATGCGGCCGCCCAGGCGCTGGAACTTCTGCGGGTCGCGCAGGAACTCGACGATCTCCTGCAGGTCTTCCTTGGCTTCGTCGACACCGGCGACGTCGTCGAAGGTGACGCGGCCATGGGCCTCCGTCAGCAGCTTGGCCTTGGACTTGCCGAAGCCCATCGCCTTGCCGCCGGCGCCGCCCTGCATCTGGCGCATGAAGAAGATCCAGACCGCGAGGATCAGGAACATCGGGAACCACGAGATCAGCACGCCGATCAGCGAGGTGCCGCCTTCGGTCGGCGGCTTCGCCGTGATCGAGATGCTCTTGTTCTCGAGGCGCTTGACCAGATCCGCGTCATTGGGCGCGAAGGTCTGGAAGCTGGAATTGTCGGTATAGCTGCCGGAAATCTGCTGTCCGGCGATGACGACGCTTTTCACGCGTCCGCTGTCGACGTCGCTGAGGAACTGCGAATACGCAATGTCCTGGCCGGCGGCGCGCGGTCCCGGGTTCTGAAACAGATTGAACAGGGCGATCAGCAGCAGGCCAATGATGACCCAAACTGCGAAGTTGCGAAAATTCGCGTTCATCAGAATCCCTTCAAGGGCAGGATTACGGCCGAGGTGCCGCTCATTTGAAAGCTAAGATAGGTGGCCCGACCGCTTAAGCCAATATGAGCTATGCCAATGAAAGCGCGGAAAATGCGGCAATGGTTTAGATCCGGCGGCTCATTCCGCCGATCGGACCGGTTCCAGCATCCGTTCACCGACCAGTGAGGACGCCTCGAACCCTACGCCGAGCCCCGCATCCGACGCGATGCCCAGCGCCGGAACCGCAACGATTTCGCCATTTCGCCGCAGCGCCGGCAGCGCCTCAATGGCGCGTGGCATGCCCTTCGGTACGCAGACGGCAAATTGTCGCCGCCCCTCGGCTCCCAGCGCCCCTATGGTAAACGCCCCGGCCGCCCCGGACGTCATGCGGACAGCAAATCGGCCGTCCCAGATGCCGGAAAAGCCGCTTTCGACTGTAATTTCGGCCAAACCCTCGCGTCCCGGCTCGCGCTGGAAGCGGAAGGCGCCCTGCCGCAGGTCGATCAGCACCCCGGCCAGAGTGCGCGCGAGCTTGCCGGATGGCTCGCCCTGCAGCGCCTGGCGCATCGCCATTTCCAGCGTCTCCAGGCTTTCCAGCCGCGGAACATAGGCCGCACCGCCGGCCGCGCGCAGGATGCGGGCGAGCGCCCGCAGGCGCACCTCCTCCGGCTCCCCGTTCCAGGCGGCGGCATCGAGCCGGACGCCGCCGGTGGCGTCGGTAATCGCCCCCCGCTCGAACAGCCGTCCGACATAGCTGTCGAGCGCCGCCGCCGCACGGCCCAGTCGCTTCGCCGTGGCCGCCAGTGTCTCCGCGTCGAGCCCCTCGGCAGCGAGCATCGGCATCAGCCGGCGAAAGCGGACGCGGTCGAAGGCGGGGTCGGCATTATGCGGGTCGTCGACGGCTTGGAGACCCGCAGCGCGGACGACATCGACGAGGTCCTCATGCGGCACGTCGAGCAGCGGCCGGACGAGGCGGATGCCGTCGCGTTCGACATCACGGACCATGGCGGCCAGGCCATAGACGCCGGAACCGCGCGCCAGGCGCATCAGGAACGTCTCGGCCTGGTCGTCACGGTGATGGGCGGTGGCAAGGTGGGTTGCACCGGCCTGGCGCGCCGCGTCCAGCAGTAGCGCATAACGCGCGGCGCGGGCGGCGGCCTCGATGCCGCGAAGGGGAGCGGGGTCGGTCCAAAGCAGCGAGTGGAACCGAAGTCCGTGGCGTTTTGCGACCTCGCCGACAAAGCGGGCCTCGGCGGCGGATTCAGGCCGAAGGCCATGATCGACGGTCAGCACCAGCAGGTCGGGCCCGGTCGGCCCAGCCGCGCGCCAGCGTTGGGCGAGAAGGAGCAGAGCCAGCGAATCGGCGCCGCCCGAAACGGCAAGGGCCAGACACCCGGTCTCCGCGAACGGTGCGAAAAGTTCGTCGAGCCGCGCGCCGTCGTTCAGCAGCGAGCTATCAGCAGCTGGCACTGGCCTGTTCTTGCTTGACCCGCTGGACAAGGGCATTCGAGCTCTTCGGATACTGCTTCAGCACTTCGGCATAGGTGGCGCAGGCCGCCTCGCGCTGCTTGAGGCCAGCGAGCGACATGCCGAGCTTCAGCAGCATATCGGGCGCCTTGCCGCTCTTGGGATACTTCTTGTAGCCGGAGAGGAAGGAATCCGCAGCGCCGCGGTAATCCTGGCGGGCATAGAGGCTCTCGCCGAGCCAGTACTGGGCATCGGCGGCGAGCGGATCGCCGGGATACTGGCGCAGGAACTGCTGGAACGACGCCTCGGCGACGTCATAGTCGCCCTTCAGCACCTGGCTGTAGGCCGCGTCATAGTCGCCCCGCGGGCTACCCGTGGAGCGCGGAGTTGCACCCGCAGCGGCGCCCGGCACCGCGGCGCCGCCCTGCGACAGGTCGATCGGCGCATTGGGGTCGAGCGTCAATTGACCGAGGTCGCGCGGCGGGGCGCCCTGCCCGACCGGCACGGTGCCTTCCATCTCGCCATCGGTCGAGCCGATGGCCTGGCCGATCGGATCGCCGCCCCGGGCGGCGGGCGGCGCATTGGCGGCGGCCGGCGACGGCACGCGAGCGCGCAAAGGCGGTGCTTCCGAGCGCTTGCCGGCGCCAGCATCAGCGCCACCGCCACCCTGCAGGCGCTGCAACTGCTCCTGCAACTGGCGGACCTGGAAGGTCAACTGTTCGATCTGGCCGGTCATGTCGCGCATCTGCTGCTCGATGCGGTCCATGCGCATGCTCGCCTGGCCGTCATTCGGGGTCGCCTGCGCCGGCGCGAAACCGCCATCGCCAACCCCTGCCGGCGGAACCTGTTCCTCCGGGCCGCGCTTCAGCCGGTCGAACAGGCCGGCATCGGCCGGGCCGGTCGTGGCAAAGGTCAGCCCGGCTGCGAACAGCACGGCGGTCAGGATCGGAATTCTCTGTTTCATCAGCCCATCCGTTGAAGGATCGTCGCGGGTCCGCCGCTCTATCGTCTTCATCTGCCTATCTGGGCGGGTCGAGTTCGGCCAAATTGCGGCGTCGCACAAACAGAAACGGCGGCCAGAGGCCGCCGTTTCCGTCAAACCGTATGGTGGACAGCGATCACGAGCCGGCGTTGTTCAGCACGGTGACGGCACGACGGTTCTGCGACCAGCAGGAAATGTCGTTGCAGACGGCGACAGGCCGCTCCTTGCCGTAGGAGATCGTGCGGATACGGGCGGGATTGATGCCGCGCGAAACCAGGTAGTTCTTGGTGTTGGTGGCGCGACGGGCGCCCAGCGCGATGTTGTATTCACGCGTGCCGCGCTCGTCGGCATGGCCTTCGATCGTGACCTGGTAGCGCGGATACTGCTGCAGCCACTGGGCCTGCTTGTCCAGCGTCGCGCGGTTGGCCGACGAGATTTCGGTCTGGTCGGTCGTGAAGAAGATGCGGTCGCCGACATTGACGACGAAATCCTGGGCGCTGCCCGGGCTCGCCGAACCAATGCCACCGGAGCCGTAACCGCCGGCGCCGCCAGCGCCACCGGCGCCCGGCTTATTGGCGCAGGCTGCCAACGCAAGCGCTGCACCGAGGAACACGACGAACTTGGCGCCGCGCAGAATGGGGTGAGTATTCGTCATGAAGATAACTCCTTGTCCACCATACTCGGACATGAGGCGGTATTAGCAGCCCGTTGGTTAAGCGCGGGTTCAAAAACGTGGTTGAGAGGAGGTTAACGCACGGCCGTGGGAGCGAGACGGTTGCCGGAAAACACTAGGCCCGGCCTGGATTCCCACATGCCTAACGAGGGGCGGGAACATGATTACCGAAATACGCACGGCGATGAAAAAAGCCGCCGGCGCGGGGCGCCGACGGCTTGGAAACTATCCACTCGATCTCAGTTGATCAAGGGCGACCAGGCGGGATCCGAACCGAAGGCCGGCGTCGGGACCTTGAACTCGTTATAGCCGGTCAGATCGACCGACCAGAGCTGCGGTCCGCCATTCGCGCCAGGCGTGTCGCGGAAGAACATCAACACGCGACCATTGGGCGACCAGGTCGGGCCTTCATTGTGGAAGCCCTCGGTCAGGATGCGCTCGCCCGAGCCGTCCGGCTTCATCACGCCGATGGCGAAACCGCCGGCTGACTGGCGCGTGAAGGCGATCAGATCGCCGCGCGGCGACCAGACCGGGGTCGAGTAGGAACCCTGGCCGAACGAGATGCGCTGCGGGTTCGAGCCGTCGGCGCCCATCACGTAGATCTGCTGGCTGCTGCCACGATCCGAGGTGAAGACGATGCGCGAGCCATCGGGCGCATAGGACGGGCTGGTATCGATCGAGGCCGAGTTGGTCAGACGTGTGGTGCGGCGCGAACGCAGGTCCATCGCATAGATGTTGGCGTTGCCCTGGTCCTCGAAGCTCATCACGATGCGCTGGCCATCGGGCGAGAAGCGCGGCGCGAAGGTCATGCCGGGGAAATTGCCGACCAGTTCGCGCTGGCCGGTCTCGATGTTGAGCAGATAGACCCGCGGCTGGTCGGCGCCGTAGGACATGTAGACGACTTCCTGCGCGGAAGGATTGAAGCGCGGCGTCAACACCAGATCGTTGCCACGGGTCAGGTAGCGCGAATTGGCGCCGTCCTGGTCCATGATGGCCAGGCGCTTGACGCGCTTGTCCTTCGGGCCGCTCTCGTCGACATAGACGACGCGGCTGTCGAAATAGCCCTGCTCGCCGGTCAGGCGCTCATAGATCGCGTCGGCGATGATATGGGCGACGCGGCGCCAGTTTTCCGGCGTCGTGTAGAACTGCTGCCCGGCCATCTGCTGGCCGGCATAGATGTCCCACAGGCGGAACTCGGCGCGCAGCCTTCCATCCGACTGGCGCGTGACGCCGCCGGTGACGAGCGCCTGCGCCTTGATCACCGTCCAGCTCTGGAAGTTGGGCGTCTGGTTGGCGTTGGTGATCTTCTCGATGAAGGCGGCCTGGTCGAGCGGCAGGAACAGGCCCGAGCGCTTCAGGTCGGCGGCGATAACGCCGGAGACGTCCGCCGCGAGCTGTGCGTCGGCCTGCGTTCCGCCGATGAAGGTCGGAATGGCGATCGGCAGCGGCTGGACATTGCCCTGCGTCACGTCGAGCTCGATCAGGGCTTCGGCGCGCTGGGTGAACGGGACAGTCGCCACCACGAAGGCAGCGGCGAAAAGCAGGGCCGCTCCGAAGGACATTCGGCTTAGGCGGCGCGGACCGGCCGCGGCGCCTTTATCGGGGGCGTGAACCGTCATGGTGCTGTTCCTGTAATCCAAATCTTCTGTGCTGGTTCGGTTGTGGCCGAAGATAACGGCAGAGCAGTGACGACGGCGATTCTCATCCTTGCGGGGAGAATCGCATCTGGACCTCGCTCCAAAGATCATACTTCTCGGCCGGAAGCTGATACGGGCCGCACTGGAGAACGGCGCCAACCGCTCGATCCGCGGCGACCGTACCATACTGGCTGGCCGGATATTGCTGGATCGACGGCACGCCATTGACCGTGCCGTCCTGGTTCAGCTTGAAGCGGATCGTGACGGTGACGTCCTTCGGATCCGTCCAGCCGACCGGAATGTTCCAGCAGCGCTGGATCTGCGCGCGCAGCGCGTCGATCTCGCTCTGGGTCATCGTCGCGCTCGGATTGCGTTCCTCTTCCGCGCCAAACGATTCCTGTTCCTGGCTCCGCGTCTCGCCGCCGGTCGGCTTGGTCTTGTCCAGCAGGGCGGCAATGCGGTCGGGGTCGAAATCCGACGGCGTCGTGCTCTGCGAGGGCTGCTTGGCGGGCTTGTCCGGCTGCTTCTTCGGAGCCTCGGCGGTCTCGACCGGCTTGGGCGGCTGCGGCTTGACGCGCGGCTTGGGTGCGGGCTGCGGCGGCGTGGCCTCGGCCTCCTTCGGCGCAGGCGCGGGTTCGGGCGTCGGCTCGGGCTTCACCTCGGCCGGGGCAGGCTTGGGCGGCTCCGGCGGCGTCGGCTCGGGCGGTGCGGGCGTGGGCTCAGGCGGAGTCGGCGCGGGCGGCGTCGGTTCCGACTTGGGCTGCGGCGGCGGGGGTGGCGGAGGCGGCGGCGTCGACGGCTGCGCGGGCTTCGGCGGCGTCGGCGACGGCTTCGGCGTCTCCTTTTCGGAAGGCTTGTTCGGAGACGGCTTGTTCTTGACCTCGGCGGTCTTCTTGCCCTTCTGCAGGCTGGTCAGTTCCGAGATGGGCACGAGGTCGACCGGCATCGACTCGACCATGGTCGCATCGAACGGCTTGTTGTCGGGCAGCCCAAAGAGCCCCAAGGCGAGAACCGAGAGGTGGGCAACGGCGGAAAAGGCGAGCCCGACGCGCATGGATCAGCCGTCCGTCGCCTCGGTGACAAGCCCGATGTTGCGATAGCCGGCGCTCGAGATGGCGCCCATCACCTGCATGATCGCGCCGTAATTGCTGGTCTTGTCGCCGCGCACGAAGATGCGCTCTTCATAACCAGCCGCGGCGATCGCCTTGAGCTTCGGCACGATCTCGTCGAGCGAGATCTCCGTCTCCTGCAGGAAGATCTTGCCGTCGGCATTGATGCTGACGGAAATCGGATCCTTGTCGGCCGTGAGGGCCTTGGCCTGGCTTTGCGGCAGATCCAACGGAACGCCGGCCGTCAGCAGCGGCGCCGAGACCATGAAGATGATCAGCAGCACGAGGATGACGTCGACGAACGGCGTGACGTTGATTTCGCTCATGACGCCGGTCGTGCGCCGGCGACGGCGTCCACCGCGTCCCCCGCCCCCCGACCGACCGCCGACCGACATGCCCATGGTTCAGGCCCTCTCGTCGATCTGGCGCGACAGGATGGCGGAGAACTCGTCGGCGAAACCCTCGAGACGCGACGAGATCTTGCCGGCCGAGCTCGCGAGCTTGTTGTAGGCGATAACAGCGGGAATGGCGGCGAACAGGCCGATCGCGGTCGCCATCAGCGCCTCGGCGATACCGGGAGCCACGACGGCCAACGAAGTGTTCTTGGAAGCGGCGATGGCCTGGAACGACGACATGATGCCCCAGACCGTGCCGAACAGGCCGATGAACGGACCGGCGGCGCCGACGGTCGCGAGGAACAGCAGGCGGCTTTCCAGCCGCTCGGCTTCGCGCGACAGGGTTACGTCGAGCACCTTGTCGATGCGCATCTGCAGGCCCATCGGCGAGCGCGCGCCGGATTCGAACGAGCGCTTCCATTCGCGCATCGCGGCGACGAAGAGCGCGGCCATCGACGTCGCGGGACGGGTGGAGATCGAGCGGTAGAGTTCTTCCAGCGACTGGCCGGACCAGAACACCTTCTCGAAGCGATCCATCTGGCGACGGACGCGTCCGAACAGCAGCACCTTGTCGATGATGATGGCCCAGCTCCAGATCGAGGAGACGAGCAGCCCGAGCATCACCAGCTTGACGACGATGTGCGCCTGCCAGAACAGGGACAAAAGCGACAGACTTGCCGGCGCGTCGAGCGCTACCTGGCCCACGTCGACCGGATTCATTCGCTTTACAACCTCTCGGAGTTGATCACTCGCATCTCGCAGCCAGCGAGGACAGGACGCGGCACCTGGCGACGATCCCCGCCTTGGAACAAGTCCTTGCAAGCATCGGGCCGGATACAACAATCCGATTGGCTGTCTCGCCCTCAAATTTGTTCATTTGAGGGCGTTTTGGCCGGCTCGCCCATGCTGTCGCGACGCCTTCTCTATAGCGCCCGCATGGTTAAGCAATGGTTATTTCGGCGCCGCCGCGAAGCGCTGCGCGAGGCTCTCCGGGATTCGCTGCGCCCGGCCCGCGGCATTGACCAGCACCACCGTCACGACCGCCTCGATCAGGATCTCCGAACCGCGACGAATGGTCTGCGACAGCAGGATTCGCGCACCGCGCACTTCCTTGGGCCGGGTCAGCACCTCGACGACGTCGTCGATGCGCGCCGGTCGCTTGAAGTCGATCTCCATGCGGTGCACGGCGAAGGCGATCGACTCGCCCGTCTCGCCGGCATGCAACTCGCTGTGATGCACGCCGAGCAGGCGGACATAGTCGCTGCGCCCGCGCTCCAGGAAGCGGACATAGGAGCCGTGATAGACGACGCCGGAGAAGTCGGTGTCCTCGAAATAGATCCGCACCGGCAGCACATGGCCCTCCGGCGTGTGCCGCCCGGCGAGGTGGGGATAGTCGACCTGGATGCCGTCCTGGCTCATGCGATGCTGGCTCCTTCTCATGCGGTCCCGACGCGCCAAAGCGCGCTTTCGCTCGTTCCCGGCGTGACTTATGCGATCTAGCCGTCGAGATCGAGCATCGGCGCCTCAATGATGGCGCTGTTCGGCACGGCGAGGCCGAGATGGCGGAACGCATGCGGCGTCAGCATCCGACCGCGCGGCGTGCGCTGCACGAAACCCTGCTGGATCAAATAGGGCTCGACGATCTCCTCGATCGCGTCGCGCGGTTCCGACAGGGCCGCCGCGATCGTTTCGATGCCGACCGGCCCGCCGCCGAACGACACGGCGATGGTCGACATGTAGCGCCGGTCGAGCGAGTCGAACCCCATGCTGTCGACCTCGAGCCGCAGCAGCGCGCCATCCGCCACTTCACGCGTGATCGTGCCCGGGCCCTCGACGAGGGCGAAATCGCGCACGCGGCGCAGCAGGCGCCCGGCGACGCGCGGCGTGCCGCGCGAGCGGCGCGCGATCTCGGTCGCGCCATCCGGCGTCATGCCGATGCCCATCATCTTGGCGCCGCGCGACACGATGTGCTCCAGCTCCTGCACGGTGTAGAACTGCAGCCGCACGGGAATGCCGAAGCGGTCGCGCAGCGGCGTGGTCAGCAGGCCGAGACGAGTTGTCGCAGCGACCAGCGTGAATTTCGCCAGGTCGATCTTCACCGAGCGCGCCGCCGGCCCCTCGCCGATGATCAGGTCGAGCTGGAAATCCTCCATCGCCGGATAGAGAATCTCTTCCACCGCCGGGCTGAGGCGATGGATCTCGTCGATGAACAGCACGTCGCGCTCTTCGAGATTGGTCAGCAGCGCCGCGAGATCGCCGGCCTTGGCGATGACCGGCCCGGAGGTGGCGCGGAAATTCACGCCGAGTTCGCGCGAGACGATCTGCGCCAGCGTCGTCTTGCCGAGGCCGGGCGGCCCGACGAACAGCACGTGGTCGAGCGCTTCCTTGCGGGAGCGGGCCGCCTCGATGAACACCGAGAGATTGGCGCGCGCCTGCTGCTGGCCGACGAAATCGGCCAGGACCTGCGGCCGCAGCGTGCGGTCGAAGTCTTCACTCTGGAATTCGGGGGCTACCAGGCGGCTGTCGCTCATCGTTCCTCCTGCGACAACACCGGCCGCGCGAATGGTCGGCTCAGTCCGTAACAGACGAGGCCGGCCAGGACCACGCTGACGAAGGCGCGTCCCCCGATTGCCAGTTGAGCGCCGAAAGGCGGCGGGGTGAAGACGAACAGGTTGCGCGCGAAGAAGATCGCCGTGGCGAGGCCGAGCCCTGCCGACAGCATGGCGATCAGCCGGCCGGAGGTCCGCCCGCGCGAATCCCGCCAGGCGACCAGCGCGCCGAGAAGGCCGGCCGGCACGGCGCCCAGGATGAAGAGGAAGCGCGGCACGAAGAACACGTCCTCGACGATCCAGCTCCGCAGCCGGGCAAGGCTGAGCCCGTCCTCCTGGCTCAGCTGTTCCAGCGCCATGTCGGCGATCATGACCAGCAGTGGCCCGAACAGCATGAAGATCACGATCGTCGGCCAGCGGTTGGCCAGCGCGGCGCGAATCTCGGTCACGGCAGCACCCTGCCGATCACGGCCCCGGTCATCGCGCCAGTTCCTTGAGGCCGAGGCGGATCAGCGTCTCGGTGGTGGCGTCCTCGCCAGCGGAACGCGCCGCCGCCGCGACCGCAGCGCTCGCCTGCAGCTGCGCATAGCCAAGATTGGTCAGCGCCGAAACGGCGTCCGCGACCGGCTGCGGCGCGCGCTTTTCGTGCAGTTCGTTCTGTAGCGCCACGAAGGTCGGATCGGCCGTCGAGAAGGCCGGCGCCTTGTCGCGCAATTCGGCGACGATGCGGGCAGCAACCTTGGGCCCGACGCCCGGCGCGCGCGACACCTGCGCCTTGTCCTGCAGGGCGATGGCGGTGGCGAGATCGGCTGGCTTCAGGATGCCCAGAATGGCGAGTGCCACCTTGGAGCCGACGCCCTGGACGGTCATCAGCAGGCGGAACCACTCGCGCTCGACATCGGCGCCGAAGCCGAACAGCTTGATCATGTCCTCGCGGACATAGGTCTCGATGGCCAACTGCGCCGCCTCGCCGGGGGCCGGCAGCGCCTGCAGCGTCCGGGTCGAGCAATGCACCTGATAGCCGACGCCGCCGACATCCAGGATGACCCAGTCGTCGCCGAACGAATCGACGATCCCCTTGAGCTTGCCGATCATGCTTCCACCAGCCTCCGAAAGCGGGAACCCGGAAGGTGGCGGCCCTGCCGGATCCAGTGATGCGTCGAGACGAAGTTAGCCCACCGCCCGCATCATGCGGGCGAGCGAGACGCGGTGATGAACATGGCATATCGCGATGCCGAGCGCGTCGGCGGCGTCGTCGGTGTCGAACTCGGCCTTGGGCAGTAGCACCTTCACCATCATGCGGATCTGCTCCTTCCCGGCATGGCCGGCGCCGACGATCGTCTTCTTGACCGAGTTCGGCGAATATTCCGCGACCGAGAGGCCGGCCAGCGCCGGAACCAGCAGCGCGATGCCGCGCGCATGGCCCAGCTTCAGCGTCGCGCCGGCGTCCTTGTTGACGAAGGTCTGCTCCACGGCCGCTTCGTCGGGCTGATACTGGCGCATGACCTCGGTCAGCCCCGTATGCAGTGTCACCAGCCTATGCGCCAGTTCGCCATCCAGCTGCGCCTTGACGGTGCCCGACGCGATGAAGGAAAGCGCATTGCCCCGACTCTCGACGATGCCCCAACCGGTACGGCGAAGCCCGGGGTCGATGCCGATGATGCGAATCGTGTGTGTCATGCCAAAGGCCTAGCCGACCCCGGCGCAATTGGGAAGAACATTCGGGGAACATCGAGGAAAGTCCGGGGCCTCCGCGGCCCCGGCCCCTGCGGTCAAAGCGGCTTCACGCCGTCCTTTTCGGCCTGCACGGCGCGGGCCGACAGGCTGCCATCAGCGCCCTTGGTGACGAAGACAGAGACGGCGGTGCCCGGCTTCAGCAGCGCCCGGTCGCCGGGAACGATCGCGACGATCCGCGCCTCCGGGCCGACCTCGATATCCTGCTCGCCGCCCTTGTAGGTAAGGCGCAGGGTCTGGCCCTGGGGATCGGCGATCACGGTGGTGACGGTCGCGTTGGTCATCGAACGGCTAGGCCCCGACATCGGCCGGTGCCCCTCCCCCGCGCCACGCATGCTTTCGGCGAAGATATGCACTTCCTGCGCGTGCAGCTTGCCATCCGTGCCCTGCACGGCAGCGGAGCCGACATAGTCGCCCGCCTTGATGTCACTGAGCTTGCGGTTTTCCAGCGCCGTGACCTTGACCGTGGGCGGGATCAGCACCGTCGTAACCTGGCCGTCGGCGGTCTTCATCGCCAGCCGGTCGCCGGCAAAACTCTCCACCGTGCCGCCGATGCGGTCAGGCATGGCCGCCTGCTGCGCCAGCGCGGCGGCAGAGCCGAGCATCAAAAGGAAGCCGGCGGAAACAAGGGGAAGAAGGCGCATGGGTCACTCCGAAGCCAAGACGGCCGGACATGGCCATCGCGGGGAGCAACTAGGGCGCGCCGCCACGCTGTCGAGCGGGTGCGGCAAAGGCGTAGCCGGCCCGAGCGTCTCGGGCCGGCTATGGCAAGAAAGACTCAGGCGGCGGTCAGCTTCTGCATGACTTCGTCGGAGACTTCGAAGTTGGTGTAGACGTTCTGCACGTCGTCATCGTCGTCGAGCGCGTCGATCAGCTTCATCACGCCGACCGCCTTCTCCTCGTCGACGGGGACCAGATTCTGCGGCTTCCAGATGGCCT
Source organism: Kaistia defluvii (assembly GCF_040548815.1). NCBI lineage: Bacteria > Pseudomonadati > Pseudomonadota > Alphaproteobacteria > Hyphomicrobiales > Kaistiaceae > Kaistia > Kaistia defluvii. The sequence goes on from NZ_JBEPSM010000001.1 coordinate 2,616,025, forward strand.
TGACCGATACCGGCTCGCCCAGCGTCTCTTCCAGCGCCTTGGCGACATCGCTGAGGGTTTCGAAGGACGTGATGATCTCGTGTCCTTCCTCGCCGCTCTGCACGTCGTCGGCCCCGGCCTCGATCGCAGCGTCCAGCACCTTATCGGCCGAGCCGGCCTCGGGCTTGTAGACGATCTGGCCGACATGATCGAACATGAACGACACGGCGCCGGTCTCACCCAGCGCGCCGCCGGAGCGGGTGAAATAGGAGCGCACCGCGCTCGCCGTGCGGTTCTTGTTGTCGGTCAGCGCCTCGACGACGACAGCGATGCCGCCGGGGCCGTAGCCCTCGTAGCGGATCTCGTCATAGTTCTCGCCATCGGCGCCGGCCGCCTTCTTGATGGCGCGGTCGACAACGTCCTTGGGCATGTTTTCCGCGCGGGCGTTCTGGATGGCCAGGCGCAGGCGCGAGTTCATCTTCGGGTCCGGCAGGCCGAGTTTGGCGGCAACGGTGATTTCACGCGCCAGCTTGGCGAAGGCCTGCGAGCGCTTGGCGTCGGCGGCACCTTTGCGGTGCATGATGTTCTTAAATTGGGAATGTCCGGCCATCTGGGGCGTCCTATTGAAGCAAATGGGCGGCGCGGCGCCGCGCGATCGCCACGCTTATAGAAGCTCGAAAGGCCAAAATAAAGTCGGCTCAGTGGCCGGAGGGCCAGCGTTCCGCTGCGGTCTCGGCCGCCTTGCGCTCGCTTTCGGGCAGCTTCTTGACGAATTCGTCGAGCCATTCGTCCTTGGCGCCGCGCTTCTCGGCGATCAGATGCCACTTCGCGGCGGCGACGGGATCCGGGTCCGCGCCCATGCCGCTGGCCAGAATCCGGGCATACCGATTCTGGCCGACGGCGTTGCCCGCCTCGGCCGCGCGCTGGAACCAGCCGGCCGCGGCGATGATGTCCTTCTGGGTGCCGATTCCGTTGAACAGGCGGATGCCGTATTCGACCGCCGCGTCAGCATGGCCGGCCTTTGCCGCCTTCGCCATCCACATCGTCGCGATGCCGTCGTCGAGCAACACGCCCTCGCCCTCGGAATAGAGCTGGGCCAGTGCGAACTGGGCGTCGACATTGCCCTGGCCGGCCGATTTGCTGAACAGCGTCGCCGCCTTCTGCGGGTCGCGCGGCCGGACATTGCCTTCGAGATACAGCAGCCCGAGATTGTAGAGCGCCTGGGGCTCGTTCCACTCGGCCGCCTGCTCGAAGGCATCGGCCGCCTTGGCGCGGTCCTTCTTCAGCCCCTTGCCATCCATATAGATCAGGCCAAGCGCCAGCTGCGCGTTGGGATCGCCGCCCAGCGCGCCCTGCTGGTACCAGGCGGCAGCCGCCTTGTCGCTCTGCTTGACGCCGAGCCCCTCGGCGTAGAGCCGGCCGACCAGCGTCGCCGAGGCGGCGTCGCCCCGCTGCGCGCGGCTCATCGCGATCTGGAAGGCGGTGAGGTAGAGGCCGCGCTGGAACGCGCCAAAGGCGAGATCGCCCTCGCTGTCATCGTTCAGCGCCCGGCCGGACTTGATCAGGTCTTCGGCGCTGGGCAGCAGGCCGGCCGTTGGCGGCGGCACGCCGAGCGTGCCGGTCGAGCCGACCACGGGGGCAACGCCGATCGACTTTTCCTCGCCCGCGGGCTTGGCGGGTTCGGTGGTGGTGGCAGTCGCCTTGCCGGACGCGGCCCCGGCCGGTTCAGCCTGCATCGGCAGTGCCATGGCCGCAACCAGAGCAGCGAGAACCGCGGTTCGCTTCATCATGGCGCGGCCCGCCGGGTCATGGCGTCGCTTCGGCCTGGCGGGCGGCGATCAGCCGGTTGACCTCGGTCACCGCCGCGACCGGCCCTTCCGGATGGTCCCATATCGCGGAGCGCAGCGCCACGAACTCGATCCGGGCATCGACGGCCGGCTCGACGGAGGCCAGCGTGCGGCCGCCCATGACCACGGCCGGGATCTCGAACACCGCCGACCACCAGGACGCCAGGTCGAACGCCTTGTCGAAGATCTCGTCGGCGGTGTCGCCGTCGAAGCGGCCGAAGAAGATGTAGTCGCAGTCCGCCTCGGCGGCGAGCATCGCGTCGTGCCGGGTGGTGATGCCGCCGGCGCCGACGATATGGTCGGGCTTCAGCGTCTCCATCGCGTCCTTGAGATCGGCGAGGCCGGTATCGACGTGCAGCCCGTCCGCGCCGGAGCGGCCGAAAAGGCGCGTGTCGTTGGGCACGATCACGGCGACGCCATTGGCCTGCGCCACCGGCACCAGCGCCTCGGCGATGCGCTGCAATTCGCCAGCATTCGACGTCTCCGACGCGATGAACAGCGTCGCGACGTCGCCGGCCTTCAGCACCGAGTCGAGCATGGGTGCGAAGGCCTCGGGATCGAGGCCCGCCGGCGTGACGAGGCAGAGGCGCGCAAACGGCTCTGGCAGAGGGGCTTTTTTCTTCTTGGCCATGATCGCCTTCAACAACGCATCCGAAAACGCCACAGCCTTATGGCGAAAGCACGACGCCGTTCAAGACGTCATGCGCGGGGCTTTGGCTCGCTCAGCCGCGGGCGGTGGTGAGCGCCGTCAGCAGGCGGCCCTGGATCTTCTCGTTGCCGGCGCAGATGCTGCGGGTATCGATCATCTTCTCGCCGCCCCAGAGGTCAGAGCTCTTGCCGCCGGCCTCGCGCACGAACAGCGCGCCGGCCGCGATATCCCAGGGCTGGAGGCCTTCCTGCCAGTAGGCATCGATCCTGCCGGCGGCGACCGACGCCAGCTCGAACACCGGCGAACCGCTAGAGCGCATGCCGGCCACTTCGATCATGACGCTCTGCAGCTTGCGGATGGCGCCCGGATGATCAGGCGTGCCGAGATGCGGAATGCCGGTCGCCACGACGCAATCGGCCAGCGCCGTGCGGCCCGCGACGCGCAGGCGGCGATCGTTCAGGAACACGCCGGCGCCCCGCTCGGAGACATAGAGGTCGTTGGTGACGGGGTTGAACAACACTGCCGCGACGATCTGCCCTTCCCGCTCCAGCGCCAGGGCAACGCCGAACACCGGAATGCCGTGCAGGAAATTCGTCGAGCCGGCGAGCGGGTCGACGATCCAGCGATGCGACTCGTCGGGGCCGGGAAGCAGGCCGCGATCCTTGGTCAGGAAGCTGTAGCCGGGCCGCGCCTTGTTCAGTTCGGCGACCAGCGCCTGGCCCGCCTTGCGATCGGCGGCGACGACGAAATCGGCCGGCCCCTTCATCGAAACCTGCAGGTTCTCGATCTCGCCGAAGTCGCGCGCGAGGGGACGGCCGGCCTTGGTGACGGCGCTGACCATGACATTGAGAAGGGCCGAGCGGGCCATAAAGGAAACTCCTGCAGCATCGTCCGGCGGTATCGAGGCGAACCGCGCCCGGACGGAGCAAATCTGAAATGGGGGAAGCGTTTGCCTCTCCCATCACGGAATGACGATCGGCGTCAACCCCAGAAGGTCGGCAACCGCTCTTCGAGGACGCCGCCGATGGCCAGCGGCGAGACCGAGCGGGCGAGCCCTGTCGTATCGTCGACGTCGACGGCCAGACCGCACAAGGTGGCGTTGCCGCCGGAGGGCTGGAACCGCCCGGACGGGATCTTGGTCAGGAAGCGGCGGACCGGCTCTTCCTTGTCCATGCCGAGCACGGAATCATAGTCGCCGCACATGCCGGCATCCGACTGGTAGGCGGTGCCGCCCGCCAGGATCCGGCAATCCGAGGTCGGCACATGGGTGTGCGTGCCCACGACGAGGGTGACGCGTCCATCGAGATGATGGCCGATCGCCTGCTTCTCGCTGGTCGCCTCGGCGTGGAAATCGATGATGATCGCGTCGGCCTGCTCGCCGAGCGGACAGGCCGAGACTTCCCGGTCGATGGCGGCGAAGGGGTCGTCCAGCGCGTCCATGTAGATGCGCCCCACCGCGTTGACGACGAGGACCCGCGCGCCATTGCGGGCGATGAACAGGTTAGCGCCCCGCCCGGGCGTGCCCATGGGATAATTGACCGGGCGCAGGAACTGCGGCTGTCGCTCGCAGAACACCAGCGCCTCCCGCTGGTCGAAGGCGTGGTTGCCGGTGGTGATAACATCAGCGCCCGCATCCAGCACGTCGCGCACGATCTCCTCGGTGATGCCGAAGCCGCCTGCCGCGTTCTCGCCATTGATGACGACGAAATCGAGCTTGTAGCGATCGATCAGACCCGGCAGCCTTTCGATGACGGCGTTTCGGCCGGAGCGTCCCACAATGTCGCCCAGAAATAGAAGTCGCACGCAGTTCCCCTTCGATGGGTCAGCCAGGCTTTGGCGCAGCGATCAGTTCGTCCTCGGTCAGGATGTAATCGAGGGGGATGTCGTGCGGCTCAAAGGGAACTTTGTCGACTTCCTGCACCGCGAAGGCAAGCCCAACCAGCAAAGGTTGCACGCCGGAAGCCACCAGCCCGGCGACGGCGCGATCATAATGCCCCTTGCCATAGCCGATGCGATGGCCGCGCCGGTCGAAGGCGGCAAGCGGCAGGATGACGATGTCGGGAATGACGAAGGGCGCCTCGGCCGATGGCCCGACCGTGCCGAAACCTGCCGGCTCAAGCGCGGCGCCCGCCTGCCAAAGACGGAAACACAGCGTCTCGGCATCGAGCAGCACGGGAAGCGCGATCGAAGCGCCGGCGAGGCGAGCGCGCTCCAACAACGGGCGCGGATCGGCCTCGCTGCGGATCGGCCAGTAGCCGGAAACGACATGGCCAGGCCGGTCGAACAGCGTTCCCGCCTGACGAAGCACCCGGTCGGCAGCCGCGGCGCGTGCGGACGGGTCGACGGCGTCGCGTCGGGCAAGGGCGGCGGCGCGAAGCTGGCTTTTGTTCGTCACGGCAACAGGGGAAGCTGGAAGAAAGGATAGGGTGGCGAGCCACGATGGGCCGATGGAGTGATCGATCCCAGGGAACCTACAGTGTAGGTGGGAGCCATATGACCGGAACCACGGCTCCAGTCAGGGACAGCCCCCGTTTGGATCGATAAGGCCCCGGGGAATTGTGAGCTCCTGTCGCACCGCGCAGTCTCGCCGAAACCAGATATAGGCGACCGCATGCCGCTTAGCCAGCGCTCTCGACGCGATGTTCGCAGGAACCTGCACGCGCGAGGCCGGGCGAGGACGTTCGAACGGCCGATCAGTCGCGCTTGTCGACGGCGACGAGCTTCTGGGCCAGCCCCTCGAGCCGCCCGGCCGCCTGCTCGATGGCGCGCGCGATGCTCGCCTCCGATTCCTCGAAGCGCGAGATCACCGCGGTCTTGGTCTCGTTGATGGCAGCCAGTTCCGCCTCCAGCCGGCGGATGCGCCGATGCGCCTCGGCCAGGTCGTCGCCCATGGTGATGGCGGCCATGACGGTCAGGCGCTGGTCGCCGATTTCGCCAAAGCTCTGGCGCAACTGGCCGATGATCTCGTTCAGACGGTCGGCCAGGCCTTCGAGATGGGCCTCCTGCCCGTCATCGCAGGCCATGCGGTAGGTCTTGCCGTTAATCGTGACATTGACTTGCGGCATGGTCTCTCCCGTCAGGGCCGTCTCGCTGTTCCCAAAACTGGGAAGACGTCCCTAGCTGCTTGGTTGATCGCGTCTCGTCGCGCGAACCGGTTCCGGCGCTGCCCGAAACGCGTCAGTCGTGCCGTTCGAGCACGGAGCGAATCGTTTCCATGGCGGCGACGAGGCGGCGGGAAACTTCCTTGTTGGCTTCTTCCAGGCGCTCGGAGCGGGCTTCGGCCGCGTCGACGGATTGCGCCAGGCGCGAGCGGTCCAGCCCGATGCGCTGCATTTCGTTCTCGATCTCGCCGAGCCGTGCGCCGGCGTTCAGCCGTCGATCGACGGCTCCCTCCAGCCCGTCCAGCGCCGCGCTCAAGCGCCGCAACGCACCGTCAATGGGCGACGCCCCTCGCATTGTGGCGGAATCTCCCTGATGCAGCCGGTCAGAAATCGTCCCGGACATTAGGCAGGCCCGAAACGGGGCGTCAATGGCCTACGCTCCGACGCGCATTTTCGGCGAATTTCCGGGATGCGCGCCGGTCGCGAAGGACGGTCACGAGATTGACTCACCAAGGTGGTCTGTTATTTGTCGCAGCGCCTTTCCGCGACGGTCCGGCGGCCGGGTACCTACCCCCACAGAACAACGAGGCCGCTCGCTGCTCGACAAGTGAGCAGTGGTCCGGCCCACAAGCGTGGAAGCAAAGATGACAGCTCCTGACACCCACAAGCGCATGGCAAACGCCATCCGTGCGCTCGCGATGGATTCGGTCGAAAAGGCCAAGTCCGGCCATCCCGGCATGCCGATGGGCATGGCCGATGTCGCCACGGTGCTGTTCACGCGCTTCCTGAAATACGACGTCGCCCAGCCGCATTGGCCCGACCGGGACCGCTTCATCCTGTCGGCCGGCCATGGCTCGATGCTGCTCTATTCCGTCCTGCACCTGCTCGGCTCCGAGGCTCTGCCGATCAGCGAGCTGCAGAATTTCCGCCAGCTTCATTCGAAGACGCCGGGTCATCCCGAGAACTTCGTGACGCCGGGCGTCGAGACGACCACCGGTCCGCTCGGCCAGGGCCTGGCCATGTCGGTCGGCTTCGCGCTCGCCGAGCGCATGCTGAACGCCGAATATGGCGACGACCTCGTCGACCACTACACCTATGTGATCGCGGGCGACGGCTGCCTGATGGAAGGCGTCAGCCACGAGGCGATCGACCTTGCCGGCCATCTGAAGCTGAACAAGCTGATCGTGCTGTTCGACGACAACGGCATCACCATTGACGGCCATACCGACCTCTCCACCTCGGTCGACCAGGTTGCGCGCTTCAAGGCGAGCGGCTGGAACGCCGAGCGCGTCGACGGCCTGGATCAGGAAGAAGTCGCCGCCGCCATCGAGCGCGCCCGCAATTCCGACCGCCCGACCATGATCGCCTGCAAGACGATCATCGGCTATGGCGCGCCGACCAAGGCCGACAGCCATGCCTCGCATGGCTCGGCACTGGGCGACAAGGAAATCGCCGGCGCCCGCGAGGCGCTCGGCTGGCCCTATGCGCCGTTCGAGATCCCGGAAGACGTCTATGCCGACTGGCACAAGGCCGCAGCCGAACTGGCAGCGCCGCGCGCCGCCTGGGAAGCCCGCTTCGCCGCGGCCGACGCCGCCGTGCGTTCGGAATTCGAACGCCGCATGAAGGGCGAACTGCCGGCCGGCCTCGACGCCGCCGTCGACGCCTACAAGAAGAACCTGTCCGAGACCAAGCCGAAGGTCGCGACCCGCAAGTCGTCCGAGATGGCGCTGGACATGCTCGCCACCGTTCTGCCGGAACTGGCCGGCGGCTCGGCCGACCTGACCGGCTCCAACCTCACCCGCGCGAAGATCCAGATCCCGCTGACGCCGGACGATTATGCCGGCCGCTACATCCATTACGGCATCCGCGAATTCGGCATGTCGGCGGCGATGAACGGCATCGCGCTGCATGGCGGCTTCATCCCGTATGGCGGCACGTTCCTGGTCTTCACCGACTATGCCCGCCCGGCCATCCGCCTGTCGGCGCTGATGGGCGAGCGCGTCATCTATGTCATGACGCATGACTCGATCGGCCTCGGCGAGGACGGCCCGACCCACCAGCCCGTCGAGCATGTCGCGGCGCTGCGGGCGATCCCGCATCTGCGCGTCTTCCGTCCGGCCGACGCGGTCGAGACGGCGGAAGTCTGGCAGATCGCCGTCGAGAGCCCGCACAATCCTTCCGTGCTGGCCCTGTCGCGCCAGAACCTGCCGACGCTGCGCACCGAGCACGTCTCGGAAAACAAGTCGGCCAAGGGCGCCTACCTGCTCGCCGGTCCCGACAATGCCGACGTGACGCTGTTCGCGACCGGCTCGGAAGTCGAGATCGCCATGAACGCCAAGGCGAAGATCGAGGAAGCCGGCCGCACGGCCCGCGTCATCTCGGTTCCGAGCTTCGAGCTGTTCGAAGAGCAGGATGACGCCTACAAGGCGTCGATCCTCGGCAATTCGAAGGTTCGCGTCGGCATCGAGGCGGCGATCCGCCTCGGCTGGGACCGTTTCATCGGCGTCGACGGCATCTTCATCGGCATGAACGGCTTCGGCGCCAGCGCGCCGGCCGACAAGCTCTACGAATATTTCGGCATCACGGCCGAGCATGCCGCCGAGGCGGCGCTGGCACGGCTGAAGTAAGCCGAGCCGGAACCCTGAACTGAACCCCGGCCGGGCACGCGCCCGGCCGAAACGGACGAAGGCGCGTAACGCGCCTCAAGGAGATCGAATATGGCGGTGCGGGTTGCTATCAATGGCTTCGGCCGAATTGGCCGGAACATCCTTCGTGCGATCGTCGAGTCGGGCCGGACCGACATCGAAGTCGTCACGGTCAACGATCTCGGCCCGGTCGAGACCAACGCCCACCTGCTCCGCTTCGATTCGGTCCATGGCCGCTTCCCGCATGAAGTGATCGTCGACGGCGACACGCTGGTCATCGGCAAGAGCCGGATCAAGGTCACCGCGATCCGCAACCCGGCCGAGCTGCCGCACAAGGAGCTCGACATCGACATCGCGCTCGAGTGCACGGGCATCTTCACGACCCGCGACAAGGCTGCCGCTCACCTCACGGCCGGCGCCAAGCGCGTCATCGTCTCGGCTCCCTGCGACGGCGCCGACTACACCGCCGTGTTCGGCGTCAACCATGAGGGCCTCACCAAGGACCACCTGGTGATCTCGAACGGTTCCTGCACCACCAACTGCCTGGCGCCGGTCGCCAAGGTCCTGCAGGAGACGGTCGGTATCAAGCACGGCTACATGACGACGGTGCATTCCTACACCGGCGACCAGCCGACGCTCGACACGATGCACAAGGATCTCTACCGCGGCCGCGCCGCCGCCCTTTCGGCCATCCCGACCTCGACCGGCGCCGCCAAGGCGATCGGCCTGGTGATCCCGGAACTGAAGGGCAAGCTCGACGGCAGCGCCATCCGCATCCCGACGCCGAACGTCTCGCTGATCGACCTCAAGATCGTCGCCGAGCGCAACACGACGGTCGACGAGATCAACGCGGCGATGAAGGCAGCGGCTGCCGGCCCGCTCAAGGGCGTGCTCGCGATCACCGACCAGCCGAACGTCTCGCACGATTTCAACCACGACCCGCACTCCTCGACGTTCCACCTCGACCAGACCAAGGTCATCGAGGGCAACTTCGTCCGCGTGCTGGCCTGGTACGACAATGAGTGGGGCTTCTCGAACCGCATGGCCGACATGACGGCCTATTTCGCCAAGACGATTTGATCGAGACGATTTGATCCGGCGAAACCAGATCAGCTAGAACCAGATGGCCCGGACGATCTCCGGGCCATTTTCACATTGAAGGGCGATCCACGCCCTGTAGGAGAGAGCGCGCATGTCGACCTTCCGGACCCTCGATACCGCCGACGTCAAGGGCAAGCGCGTCCTGATCCGCGTCGACCTCAACGTCCCGATGAAGGACGGCATGGTTAGCGACGACACGCGCATCCGCGCCATCCTGCCGACCGTCCGCGACGTGACGAAGCGCGGCGGCAAGGCGATCCTGCTGGCGCATTTCGGCCGCCCCAAGGGCGAGCGCGTCGCCGAGATGACGCTGCGCCCGGTCGTGCCGGCGCTGGAGACGCTGCTCGGCCGTCCGGTCGCCTTCGCCAATGACAGCATCGGCAATGACGCGGCCGCCGCGATCGCCAAGATGTCGGACGGCGACGTGCTGCTTCTGGAGAACACCCGCTTCCACAAGGGCGAAGAGAAGAACGATCCGATCTTCACCAGCGCGCTCGCCGAACTGGGCGACATCTATGTGAACGACGCCTTCTCGGCTGCGCACCGCGCCCATTCCTCGACCGAGGGCCTCGCCCACCAGCTGCCGGCCTATGCCGGCCGCGCCATGCAGGCCGAGCTCGAGGCGCTGGAAAAGGCGCTGACCAGCCCGCAGCGCCCGGTGATCGCCGTCGTCGGCGGCGCCAAGGTCTCCTCCAAGATCGAGCTGCTCGAAAACCTCGTCACCCAGGTCGACGCGCTGGTGATCGGGGGCGGCATGGCCAACACCTTCCTGCACGCCCAGGGCTATTCGATCGGCAAGTCGCTCTGCGAGAAGGACCTGGCCGACACCGCCCGCCGCATCCTGATCAAGGCGCAGGAATCCAACTGCGCCATCATCCTGCCGGTCGATGCGACCGTCGCCTATCACTTCCAGGCGCACACGCCGACCCAGACCTATGGCATCGACGCCATTCCGGATGACGGCATGATCCTCGACGTCGGCGCGCTGTCGGTCGCCCGCATCAATTCCGCCATCGACGAAGCGGCGACGCTGGTCTGGAACGGCCCGCTCGGCGCCTTCGAGATGGAGCCGTTCGACCGCGGCACGGTCGAGGTGGCCCGCCACGCCGCCCAGCGCACCAAGGCCGGTAAGCTGCTGTCGGTCGCCGGCGGCGGCGATACGGTGGCGGCGCTGAACCATGCCGGCGTCAGCGAAGATTTCACCTATGTCTCCGCGGCGGGCGGCGCGTTTCTCGAATGGCTGGAAGGCAAGCCCCTCCCCGGCGTCGAAGTGCTGCGCCGGAACGGCTGAGTATCCCGCACTGCAACAGCAGACGGTTCCGCTCTTTGCGATAATTTGATCTGTAAAATTAAACAACTTCCGAGCTTTAGCGGCTCGGAAGCGTTTAATTTTGCAGTGCAAAACCTATCCCGACGCGCTATGCAGCCTACGGGCGGCCTGGACGGTCCAGGTCCGCGTTTGGGAAGAGATCGCTCCGCATGACCGAAAGCCTTCAGGATATTGCCCGTCGTCTCGTCGCACCCGGAAAGGGCATTCTCGCGGCGGATGAAAGCTCGAGCACGATCAAGAAGCGTTTCGATGGGATCGCTCTCGAATCGACGGCGGACAGCCGCCGCGACTATCGCGAAATGCTGTTCTCAGCCGATACGGCGATGCGCGAGCACATTTCGGGCGTCATCCTGTTCGACGAGACGATCCGCCAGTCCGCCCGCGACGGCCGGACGCTGGTCGAACTGATCCAGGCCAATGGTTCGATCCCCGGCATCAAGGTCGACATGGGCGCCAAGCCCCTCGCCTTCTATCCGGGCGAGACGGTCACCGAAGGCCTGGACGGCCTGCGCGAACGGCTGGTCGAATACTACAAGCTGGGCGCGCGTTTCGCCAAATGGCGCGGCGTTATCACCATCGGCGCGAACCTGCCGACGCCGGGCGCGCTTTCCGCCAATGCGCATGCGCTGGCCCGCTATGCCGCGCTCTGCCAGGAAAACGGCATCGTGCCGATCGTCGAGCCGGAAGTCCTGATGGACAATCCGAACGCCACCCACACGATCGAGACCTGCCAGAAGGTCACGGAGGCGACGCTCGAGGCCGTGTTCAACGAACTGGAAAAGGCCCGCGTCGACCTGACCGGCATGATCCTCAAGCCGAACATGATCGTGCCCGGCAAGGATAGCGGCCAGAACGCCGCCCCGTCCGAGGTTGCCGAGCGGACCGTCGCCGCGTTCCACGCAACCGTGCCGACCAGCGTTCCGGGCATCGCCTTCCTGTCGGGTGGCCAGTCCGACGTGCTGGCGACCGAGCATCTGTCGCTGATCAACCAGATCCCGAACCGCCCCTGGAAGATCACCTTCTCCTACGGCCGCGCGCTCCAGGCAGCCGCCCTCAAGGCGTGGGCCGGCAAGCCGGAGAACGTCGCCGCGGGGCAGCACGCCTTCCTGCACCGGGCGCGCATGAACGGCCTCGCCTCGCTCGGCGAGTGGACGGCGGAGCTGGAGCGTCAGGCCGATTGAGCGCCGGGCGCAAATGACGGAGGGGAAAGCGTCTTCCGCTCGCGCCGCGACGCGTTAAGGACTTTCTATCCTCCGTCAAATCACGTTAAACCTTGATCACCGGAGTGCGACGCGGCCTGCCGCGCCGCACGCTGGGAAAGGACTTGGCACTCTCGATCCGAGACTTGGCAGTTCGGCCAGCGCAAGCATCTGGTGGCGGGACATGCGGAGCGAAACGAGACGCAGCGTGATCCGGCGGAGAACGATGGCAAGAGACTTCGACCCTTACAAACTTGCCAGCCCACAGGTCTATCTGTGGCGGATGATCATCTTCCTCATCATCGCCGCCTTCGTGGCGCTGATCCTCTACCGCCAGGTCTACACCTCCTTCCTCGCCAACCCGGCCCTGAACGGCGTCATCATCGGCGTGCTGTTCATCGGCATCCTGCTGGCCTTTCGCCAGGTCATCCGGATCTTCCCGGAAATCCGCTGGGTCAACGGCTTCCGCAACGCCGATCGCTCGATCGAGATGGACCGCGCGCCGGTTCTGCTGGCGCCGATGGCCGCCATCCTCGGCGACCGCATCGGCCGCATGTCGATCTCGACCCAGACCATGCGCTCGGTGCTCGATTCGATCCTGATGCGCCTGGACGAGGACCGTGACACCTCGCGCTACCTCACCGGCCTGCTGATCTTCCTCGGCCTCCTCGGCACCTTCTGGGGCCTGCTGGAGACGGTCGGCGCGGTCGCCGACGCGATCCGCAACCTGAATGTCGGCACCGGCGACAGCTCCGTGATCTTCGAGGATTTGAAGTCCGGGCTTGAGGGACCATTGAAGGGCATGGGAACGGCGTTCTCGTCCTCGCTGTTCGGCTTGGCCGGATCGCTGATCCTGGGCTTCCTCGATCTTCAGGCCGGACAGGCGCAGAACAAGTTCTATACCGAGCTGGAAGACTGGCTCTCGACGGTCACCGACCTCGATCCGAGCATGCTCGACGTTCGCGAAGGCGCGGCCTCCTCGGGCGAGGACCTGCGCGTCGCCATCGAACGGCTGACGGCTGCCGTGCATGAAGGCGGCGGCGGCTCCGGCGGGTCGACGCAGCGCGCCACGGCCGCCATGGCCAATCTTGCCGAAGGCATCCAGGGCCTCGTGCAGCACATGCGCAGCGAGCAGCAGGTCGTGCGCGGCTGGGTGGAGCAGCAGGCCGACCAGCAACGCGAAATGCAGCAATTGCTGGAAGTGATCGCCAAGGCCCTCAAGCAGCCGGCCGGGGAGTAGGCGGTGGCCGTTCGCGGACGCCGTCGCGAGGCCAGGAGCGATGTCTGGCCGGCCTTTGTCGACGTGCTGTCGAACCTCCTGCTCGTCTTCATCTTTCTGCTGTCGATCTTCGCGCTGCTGCAATTCCTGCAGACACGCGAGATCACCGGCAAGGACACGGTGCTGAACCGTCTGAACGGCCAGATCGCCGAATTGACCGAACTGCTGGCCATGGAACGGGCGGGCAAGCAGGATGCTGCCGACCAGTTGGCGAGCCTGCAGGCGAGCCTCGCCTCGGCCGAGGCGGAGCGCGACCGGCTGAAAGGCGCGGCGGATACGTCGACCGCGGCCGCCGGGTCCGCCGAGGGCCAGATCGCCATCATCACCAAGGCACTCGAAAACGAGAAGGTCGTCAGCCAGAAGGCGCTGTCGCAGGTCGAGATCCTCAACCAGCAGATCGCCGCCCTTCGCCGCCAGATCGGTGCGCTGGAAGAGGCGCTCGGCGCTTCGGAAAAGCGCGATACCGAGAGCCAGACGAAGATCGCCGATCTCGGCCGCCGCCTGAACGTCGCGCTGGCGCAGCGCGTGCAGGAACTGTCGCGCTATCGCTCCGACTTCTTCGGCCGCCTGCGCGAGATCCTCGGCAACCGGCCGGATATCACCGTCGTCGGCGACCGGTTCGTCTTCCAGTCGGAAGTGCTGTTCCCGTCGGGCTCCGACGAGATCAACGACGAAGGCCGCGTCGAGATGACCAAGCTCGCCGATGCGCTCAAGGTGCTGGAGGGCGAGATCCCGCCCGAGATCGCCTGGGTCCTGCGCGTCGACGGCCACACCGACGCGCGTCCGCTTTCCGGTTCCGGCCGCTATCGCAACAACTGGGAACTGTCGGCCGCCCGCGCCATCGCAGTGGTGCGCTTCCTGGTCGACCAGGGCGTCCAGCCGATCCATTTGGTCGCGGCCGGCTTTGGCGAGTTCCAGCCCTTGGTCCAGGGCAATGACGACGCCGCCTACGCCCGCAACCGCCGCATCGAGCTGAAGCTCACCGAGCGGTAGGCGCGCTCTGACAGCGACCGGGAAATCAGTCCGCCCGCCGCCACCCCTCCGCCGTCATCCTCGCGCAAGCGAGGATCCATCCAGCCTGGGCGCTGGAGGATGGCCTCCCCGATCGCGCGGCTGAATAGATCCCGGATCTTCGCTTCGCCGCGTCCGGGATGACGCCAGTCGGGTCACCGAGCGCCGTCTCGTCGCCGCCTGAGGCTCAGGCGGCGTCTTCGCGGAGCTGCAGGCGGGCGAGCCTCGCATAGAGGCCGCCATGGCGCACGAGGGCCTCGTGCGTGCCTTCCTCGACGATGGCGCCACCGTCCATGACCAGGATGCGGTCGGCCTTGAGGATCGTCGCCAGGCGGTGGGCGATGACGATCGTCGTGCGGCCGACCATCAATTCATCCAACGCATCCTGAACGGCGACTTCGCTCTCGGCGTCGAGCGCCGACGTCGCCTCGTCGAGCAGCAGGATCGGCGCGTCCTTGAGGATGGCGCGGGCGATCGCAATGCGCTGGCGCTGGCCGCCGGAAAGCGTCACGCCGCGCTCGCCGAGTTCGGTCTCGTAGCCTTCCGGCAGCGTCACCAGGAACGCGTCGGCATGGGCGGAGACGGCCGCGCGCTTAATCGCGTCGCGGTCGGCGCCGGGATGGCCGATGCCGATATTCTCCGCCGCACTCGCGGCGAACACCACCGTATCCTGCGGCACGATGGCGATATGGCTGCGCAGCGCGACGGGATCGAGATCGCGGATATCGACGCCGTCCACCGTCACGCGGCCCTGCTGCGGATCGTAGAAGCGCAGCATCAGGTTGAAGAGCGTGCTCTTGCCGGCCCCGGACGGACCGACCACGGCGACGCGCTCGCCCGGCTCGACGCGGAAGCCGATATGGCGGATCGCCGGGCCCCGCCCGCCTTCGGGATAGGCAAAGCCGACATCCTCGAACGCCACGGCGCCCCGGACCGGCTCGGCCAGTCGCTGCGGCTTCGAAGGTGCGGCGATCGACGGCTTTTCGGCCAGGATTTCGGCCAGCCGCTCTGCGGCGCCGGTCGCGTTGGAAATGTCGCCCCAGACCTGCGAGAGCTCGCCGAGCGCACCGGCGCCGATCACCGCATAGATCAGGAACTGGCCGAGCGTGCCCGGCGTCATCCGGCCGGCCATGACGTCGTGCGCGCCCCACCACAGCACGGCGACCATGCTGGCGAACACCATGAAGATGCCGAAGCCGGTCAGCGCCGCGCGGGCAACCGTCGAATTGCGGGCCGCGACAAAGGCGCCCTCGACGCTTTCGGCGAATCGCCGCGCCACCGTCGCCTCGGCCGTGAAAGCCTGGACGATGCGGATCGCGCCGACGGCTTCCGAGGCATAGGCGGAGGCGTCCGCCAGCAGGTCCTGCGCCTTGCGCGAGCGCAGCCGGACGCGGCGGCCGAAGCCGACCAGCGGCAGCACGACGATCGGCAGCGCGATCAGCACGAGGCCGGAAAGCTTGGGGCTGGTGACGATCATCATCGCCACGCCGCCGATGAACATCACCAGGTTGCGCAGCGCGATCGAGATGCTGGCGCCGGCGACCGACTTGATCTGCGTCGTGTCTGCCGTGAGCCGCGAGGCGATCTCGCCGGAGCGGTTGCGGTCGAAGAAATCGATGCCGAGGGCTGAAAGATGGCGGAAAACGTCGGCCCGGAGGTCGGCGACGACGCGCTCGCCGAGCCAGGTGACGAAATAGAAGCGCAGGCTGGAGGCGGTGGCCAGCACCGCGACGACGCCGATCAGGGCCATGAAATAGACGTTGATCGTGCCGGCATTGTCGGCGGTGAAGCCGTGGTCGATCATGCGGCGGACGGCCAACGGCACGGTCAGGGTTGCCAGCGCCGCCATCACCAGCGCGAGGATCGCACCGACCAGCTGCGGCTTGCGGCGCAACACATAGGGCCGCAGCATGGCCAGCGGCCGCAGCGAGCGGCGGCCAGTCTTGGCAGCGCCCGCGGCGTCGCTCGGTATCGCGTCTCGGTCCGCCATAGGCACCCGTCTCAGTCATTCCCGGAGGCGATCGCCTCGATGGCGCCTAGATGCACTGACGGCGGCAGTGTTTCAAGGCAAGCCGCCTCTTGTGCCGGCCGGAACGCTGGGCTATATCGTCGCCCCACAGGACGGCCGGTCGCAAGCAGCCGTTTTCCCCATTGATCAGGACGGCGCTTCCGCTTCGGCGGGCGACGACCATGCGGTCCAACGGACCGAGCCGCGAGGACCAGACGATGAAGAATGGCATTCATCCCGACTACCACACGATCAAGATCGTGATGACGAACGGGACCGAATATTTGACCAAGTCGACCTATGGCGAAGAGGGTTCGGTCATGAACCTCGACATCGACCCGTCGACGCACCCGGCCTGGACCGGCGGCAACCAGACCCTGCTCGACCGCGCCGGCCGCGTCTCGCGCTTCAACAACAAGTTCAAGGGCTTCATGGGCAGCTAATTCGCCCGTTCGAAGTACTGGAATAAGAAAACCCCGGTCATTGGCCGGGGTTTTTGTTTGTCCGGATGTTGGCTGCCGATAGGGCTGCTGCCGGCGAGCGCCGGGCGCCTATTCGCCGCCCGAGCCGAACGCGCGCGCCAGCTGGCCGAGCTGGCGACTGACCGGGTTCTCGGCAGGCTCCTCGGCATTGGCGGCGTTGTACATGGCATCGTCCAGGCGGATGACGCGCTCCTGCAGCCGCACCGAATGCTCGATCAGCTCGCGCAGCCGCACCGGCAGGTCCTGCCAGTTCGGCCCCTCGGTCAGCGTGCCGAAGCCGCGCAGCCGCACCTTGGCCTTTTCCGTACCCGCCTGCTCGAAGGTCATCTCGCCCTCGTTGACCGCGCGCTGCAGCAGCAGCCAGGAGGCGATCTGCATCAGCCGGGTCGTCAGCCGCATCGATTCGGTGGCGTAGGTGAGCGAGGCGGCGCGCGGGAGGTCGCGTGATTCGGCCCGGCCGTCGCCGTCCAGATAGGCCGCCGTCTCTTCGACGAGCAGCATTCCTTCCCGGAAAAGGCCACGGAAAGTGTCCGAAAAGGCAAACCGCCTGCCGAAAACGACCGGCGGATCGATTTGCCCAGGGCTATCGTCTGTCATGAAGCCATTCCACTGCGCAGCCGTGCTCGTCCACCAGGGGCAAGCGGGGCGCAAGTTTTCCGGATTTTGACTCCTGCGAACCCGGAAGTCAAAAAAAGAGCCGCGATGAACGGCTCTTGTGAGGCGACAGAGGGAGGAGACCAACAGAACGCTTCAGTCACATCCAGATCGCTGGATCGCCTCATTAAGGCTCCCGAAACCTTAACGAGCCGTTAACGCCGCCGTGGTGCTCCGTCCCTCACGTCTTGAAGAAGGAAGAAGCCGCCTCGCGCGACGCCGTCTTGGCGGCGATCGCCTCGCGCAGCCGCGCGATTTCGCCCTCCATCAAGGCGATGCGGTCGGTCAGTTCATCGATCGAAAGCCGCCCCAGATCCTCGCCGATCCGATGCGGCGACGGCTTTTCCACCGGGACGTCGTCGAAAAGGGCCATGATGCGCTCCACTCGTTTTTGGGTCCCGCCTGGTTCAAAGATAGCAATATTGAATCGGCCTTTGCCAGTCAGGGCGCCGAAGTCCAAGGAGACGTTGATGAACGCTGTTCCCGAAACCATGACCGCCATCGCCATTTCCGAGCCGGGCGGGCCGGACGTTCTGCAGCCGACCCAGCGCCCCGTGCCGCACCCGTTCGAGCACGAGATCTTGATCCAGGTGGCGGCGGCCGGCGTCAACCGACCGGATGTTGCGCAGCGGCAGGGTCATTATCCGCCGCCCAAGGGCGCCTCCGACCTGCCGGGCCTGGAGGTCGCCGGCCATGTCGTGGCGCTCGGCCGCAATGTCACGCGCTTCGCCATCGGCGATACCGTGACGGCGCTGGTCGCCGGCGGCGGCTATGCCGAATATGTCGCCGTCCACGAGTCCAATGCCCTCCCCGTGCCCAAGGGCCTGAGCCTGGTCGAGGCGGCCGCCCTGCCCGAGACCTTCTTCACCGTCTGGCACAATGTCTTCGAGCGCTGCGGCCTGAAGGCGGGCGATGTCTTCCTCATGCATGGCGGCACGTCCGGCATCGGCACCACGGCGATCCAGCTGGCTAAGGCGTTCGGCGCCACCGTGCTGGCAACGGCTGGATCGGCCGAGAAATGCGCCGCTTGCATCGAGCTCGGCGCCAGCCACGCCATCAACTACCATACGGAGGATTTCGTCAGCGTCGTGAAGGCGGTGACCGATGGCCACGGCGCCGATGTCATCCTCGACATGGTGGGCGGCGACTATATCGAGCGCAATTTCGACGCCGCCGCGCTGGACGGCCATATCGGCCAGATCGCCTTCCTGAACGGGCCGATCGCCGACGTGAACTTCACCCGCCTGCTCGCCAAGCGCCTCACCCTGACGGGATCGACACTGCGCCCGCGCACCATCGCCTTCAAGGCGGGCATTGCCCGCGCGCTCCAGGAAAAGGTGTGGCCTCTCATCGAGCGGCGCGAAGTCTTGCCGCGCATCGATGCCACCTTCCCGCTGCTGCAGGCCGCGGAAGCGCATCGGCGGATGGAGAGCTCCGGCCATATCGGCAAGATCGTCCTGACCGTCTGAGTGACCCGGCCGCGCCCCTCCCGCGCGAAAATGGTTCGCCCGCTGAAACCAGAGCGGGCGAGAGCCGTTGCCCCTCTGGGGAGCGTCGAAGTTCGCCGGCGCTGCCAAGCGTAACATCGGTGGCTCCCCGTCGAGATCCGCTGGATAGAGGCTGAGAATCGGCGGGCTTACGCCCTTGATCAGCCTCCATGCAGTAGATTTCGAGACCGCGTAAAACGTAACCCATCGTTTCCTCTTCTTGGAAGGGGACGATTCGATGTAAGATTGCGCTTGTCGGTGCAACACGCACCCCGGAGGACAACATGCAACGCCAAAATACTTGGGTTTGGGTCGTCGTCGTCATCATCGTTCTGGTGATCGCCTATTTCTGGTGGAAGTCCCGCACGCACGTCGCGCCGCCCACGCCGGCAGCCGTCGAGCAGTCCACGCCGGCCCCCGCCCCGGCTACCCCGGCTCCGGAACCCGCGAAGCCTGCTGAGCCCGCTCCGGCCCCGGCGCCCGCGCCGTCGACCCCTGAGCCTGCTCCGGCTACCCCTGCTCCGGCCACCCCGGCCCCGGCAACGCCGGCTCCGTCGACCCCCGCCCCGTAATTCTGCGGCGGGCGAACGCAAGATTGCCGGATGCGACCACGGTCGCATCCGGCTTTTGTCGTCGATCGAGGGATCGGGAAAGGCCAGCTTGGCGTTTCCCTCGGCAAGCATTGTTTGCGTCGGGAAAGGCACCGGTCTATATATCGGCCCATTCCCGTCATTCAGACGATTGCTCTGCTCCTCCGGCCGACCACCGGGAGAGCGACCAGGAGAGAATTATGTCGACTATCCCGCTGATGCCAAAGGCAACCGCCGTATGGCTCGTCGAGAATACCTCTCTCGGCTTCGACCAGATCGCCGATTTCTGCAAGCTTCACCCGCTCGAAGTGAAGGCAATCGCCGACGGCGAGGCTGCCCAGACGATCAAGGGCCTCGATCCTGTGACGACGGGCCAGCTGACGCGCGAGGAAATCGACCGCGCCCAGAAGGATCCGAAGTACCGGCTGAAGATGGCCGAGACGCGCGTCCGCGTTCCCGTGCAGAAGCGCAAGGGTCCGCGCTACACGCCGGTGTCGCGCCGTCAGGATCGCCCCAACGCCATTCTCTGGCTGCTACGCAACCATCCGGAGCTGAAGGACGCCGCGATCATGCGTCTGGTCGGCACGACCAAGCCGACGATCGATTCGATCCGCGGCCGCAGCCACTGGAATTCCACCAATCTGACGCCGTCCGACCCGGTCATGCTCGGCCTGTGCTCGCAGATCGACCTCGATTTCGAAGTCGAGAAGGCCGCCAAGAACGCCCCGCCGCGTGAAATCGGCGCCGAGGGCGAGACCCTGCTGCCGACGGAAGAGACGACCGCCGCCGACGCCCTGGCCTCGGCTGCCCTGCGCTCCTATCGCCAGGAAGAGCCGCAGGACGACGAGCTGGACGCCGACGCCGTCTTTGCCAAGCTGAAGTCGCTGAAGGGCCCCGTCGACGAGGACGAAGACGAGGCCTGATCCCGGGCCACGCGGCCGGACGGGCGGGGCTCCAACAGCCCTCCCCGCCCCCTCAGCCGGCGCCTGACAGATCCCGACACAATGGCCTCGCCCACCGGGCGGGGCCTTTTCTTTGCCCGCCGCCACGATTCCTTGAGGCGAGGCGCGACGTGCGATTGCGACTCACTCGCGAAGAATTGCTTCCAGCGCCGGATTCTGCTTGAATCAGCCTTGTGGCGGCCTCTAGCGCTCGCGGATTCCGGGCTCTCGCTCCCGGAACGCGGGCCAAAAAGCCACGCTGACCCGGCGAAAACGAGAATTTACCTTGTTTCGGCGGCTCTCCGCTTTGACATCGCCTCCCCCCTTCTGCTATGAGAGCGACCACAATTGGGACGGTGTTGATAAGCGGCTTTTGTCGCCCTGCCTCGTCTCCCCCGAGATTTCATCCGGACCGGATCAAGATAGGACGCTCCCGCGTGCAGGTACTCGTTCGCGACAATAACGTCGATCAGGCGCTCAAGGCTCTCAAGAAGAAGATGCAGCGTGAAGGCATCTTCCGTGAGATGAAGCTGCGCAACTTCTACGAGAAGCCCTCGGAGAAGAAGGCACGCGAGAAGGCGGAAGCCGTCCGTCGTGCTCGCAAGCTGGCTCGCAAGCGCGCCCAGCGCGAAGGCGGCATCGTCGCGGCTCCCAAGCCGAAGCGTTGATAAGCCAGGGCATCGCCCTGCTTTCGCCTGCTTTTTCGCTTTGAAGTTCAGAGGTGACGAGCCCGTTGTTTCGGGCTCGTTTCCTTTTGTTTTCTTGCGCCCTTTCCATTCGCCATGGGCGCCCGTTTGGGAGCTACGCTCATGATGGCGCTCGGCAGGTTTTCATCCGCGAGCCCGGCCTCGACCGCAATCGGCAGCCAGGAGCTTGCCTTGAGGTCGATGGGCGGATTGGCGCAGCGACCGCTCTGGATCGCGCTCGCCGGCGCGCTGGCGCTCGCAGGCTGCCAGACGGCGTCCAATGTTCACGATTTCGACGATGTCGACCGCGCCATGGGCTCGGAAGCGAACATCTCGTCACTCAGCTCGGTCGTGAACCAGAATCCCAGCGACGCCTCGGGCTACAATGTGCGCGGCACGGCGCTCGGCCGCGCGGGTCGCTACGACCAGGCGCTCGCCGACTTCAACCGCGCCATCGAGATCAATCCGGGCTTCTACCAGGCCTATTCGAACCGCGCCCTCGTCCAGCGCAAGCTGAACCAGAACGGCCAGGCGCTGTCGGACTATAATCGTTCGATCGAGATCAATCCGAGCTACAACGAAGCCTATGTCGGCCGCGGCAATCTCTATCGCTCGCAGGGCCAGATCGACATGGCGCTCGCCGATTTCTCCAAGGCGATCGAGTTGGAGCCGACAGATCCCAAGGCCTACAACAATCGCGCCCTGATCTATCAGGGCCAGGGCCGCCACAACGACGCCATCGCCGATTTCACCGCGTCGATGACCTATGCGCCGAACGCGGTCGCCCCGCATCTCGGCCGTGGCCTGTCCTATCTCGCGACCGCCGACTACAAGGCAGCCCTCGACGACTTCAACGCCGTCGTCCGCCGCGACAAGGACAATTACCAGGGCTGGACCAACCAGGGCCTGGCGCTGGAGAAGCTGGGCGAGCGCGACGCGGCCTACGCCGCCTTCAACCGCGCCCACACGCTCAATTCCGGCTACGCCCCGGCCCGCGACGGCATGCGCCGCACGGCCCCCGCCAGCTAAGCTGACATCGGGCGGGGACCAGCTTGGAGCCCCGCCTGCCGTCGTCGCGGCTATTCTGGCTGGACGTCCGGATCCTCGAAGGGCTTCAGCCGAAGCCGGGTCAGGTGGTCGCCCGGCGCCGCGCGCTCATCAAAGACATCCGTGCCGCGCCGGTAGTTTCCGGGCCATTTCTGCCGCCGCTCGGGTGAATCGGGATCCTTCAGCGCCTGCTGGAACACGCCCCGCCTCTCGCCCCATTGCCGCATATATTCGGCGAGTTCGGGATCGTCGGAGAGCTTTCGCTTTTCCGGCTCGAAGCTCTCCAGTTCGCCCCGCTTCACGGGAACGATCTGGCAGATCGGCTGCCCCTTCCTGAACCGCACGGCGAAATTCGGCCGGGTCAGCTGCCAGTTCATCGAGACGACGGTCGAGGCCCAATCCATCTCGACGATTCCGGTGAGCGGCGACACGCCGTCGACCGGATTGTTCGGCGGGGCCTGGATGATCAGGTCGTAACCCGGCTCGGTCCGGAACACGGCCGGTACCTTGTAGGTGATGATTCCAGCGCCGAAGAAGCTGAGGATGACGCCGTTCGTATCCTCGTCCGCGAGAATGGCGACGCAATCCTTGTTGGCGCCGCCGTTCCAGATCGCCGTGAAGCTCACCGGCGACAGGATCTCCCAGCCATGCATGTTCGCCATCAGCAGCGGCAGGCAGCCATAGGCATATCGCTCGAAGTAGGCGTCCATCCAGGCCCGGTTCGGCCGCGCCGGCCGGATGTCGAGCTCGTGGCCATCCAGCACATAGGCGATGAGCTTCATGCTTGCCTGGTCGCTTTCATCCGACTTGGTTTCCGACTTGGTTTCCGACGGCCGTCAGCGATCGGATCGCGGCATCTGATGCATGGTCCGTCCGGACGACGGACCATGCAAAGCGATTAGCTTGGCGTCCAGATGACGGGCGATGCCGCCGCGACGATTGGGCCGATCTTCGAACGCTTGGACAGGACAGGCGGAACGTAAGGCTTGCGATCAGTCATCCATGGACCCCCATTGGGTTTGAATCGCCCCCAGCAAGCAGCCTGAAGAAAGCCCTCCCCTACGTCAACCCTTCGGGCCGCAAGGACCTTGGCGCTTCGGACGTGCCAACGCAAAAAGGCCGCCCGGAGGCGGCCTTTTCGAGATATTGCATCGGCCTGAAGATCAGCCGAGCGACTTGACGATGTTCTCGACCATCTTCTTGGCGTCGGCGAAGAGCATCATCGTGTTGTCCTTGAAGAACAGCTCGTTCTCGACACCGGCATAGCCCGAGCCCATGCCGCGCTTGATGAACAGCACCGTGCCGGCCTTCTCGACGTCGAGGATCGGCATGCCGTAGATCGGCGAGGTCGGATCCGTCTTCGCGGCCGGGTTAGTCACGTCATTGGCGCCGATGACGAAGGCGACGTCGGCCTGCGCGAATTCCGAATTGATGTCCTCGAGCTCGAAGACCTCGTCATACGGCACGTTCGCCTCGGCCAGCAGCACGTTCATGTGGCCCGGCATGCGGCCCGCCACCGGATGGATGGCGTACTTGACCTCGACGCCCTCCGCCTTGAGCTTGTCGGCCATTTCGCGCAGCGCGTGCTGGGCCTGGGCGACCGCCATGCCGTAGCCCGGCACGATGATGACCTTGGACGCGTTCTTCATGATGAAGGCCGCGTCTTCGGCCGAGCCCTGCTTGACCGGGCGCTGCTCGACCGCGCCGCCGCCGGCGGGGCCCGCCGTCTCGCCACCGAAGCCGCCGAGAATGACGGAGATGAACGAGCGGTTCATGCCCTTGCACATGATGTAGGAAAGGATCGCGCCCGACGAGCCGACCAGCGCGCCGGTGATGATCAGCGCCGTGTTGCCCAGCGTGAAGCCGATGCCGGCCGCTGCCCAACCCGAATAGGAGTTGAGCATCGACACGACGACGGGCATGTCGGCGCCGCCGATCGGGATGATGATCAGGCCGCCGAGAACCAGGCTGACGATCACGATCAGCCAGAAGATCAGGTGGCTTTCCGTGAACACCAGCGCGACGACCAGCGCCACCAGCAGGATGAACAGGCCGGCATTGGTGAAATGGCGGCCGGGCAGCAGGATCGGCTTGCCCGACATGTTGCCGTTCAGCTTGGCGAAGGCGATGACCGAGCCGGTGAAGGTGATCGCGCCGATGGCGACGCCGAGCGACATCTCGACCAGCGCCTGGCCATGGATGTGGCCGATATCGCCGATGCCGAAGGCGGCCGGGGCATAGAGGGCCGCTGCCGCCACCATGACGGCGGCGAGGCCGACCAGCGAGTGGAAGGCGGCGACCAGCTGCGGCATCTGCGTCATGGCGATACGGCGGGCGATGATCGCGCCGGCGCCGCCGCCAATGGCGAGGCCGACGATGATCAGGCCCCACGCCGTGCCGCTCTTGGGCGCCGCCAGCACGAGCGTCGTGAGGATCGCGATCCCCATGCCGACCATGCCGTACAGATTGCCCTGGCGCGAGGTTGCCGGGCTCGAAAGCCCGCGCAGCGCCATGATGAACAGCACGCCGGAGACGAGGTAGAGCAGCGCCGTGATATTTGCGGTTGTCATCGGCGCGGCCTCACTTCGTCTTTTTCTTGTACATGGCGAGCATGCGACTGGTGACGAGGAAGCCACCGAAGATGTTGACGCTGGCGAGGATCAGGGCGACGAAGCCGAAGCCCTGCGCCCAGGCATGGCCGGAGGCAGCGGCCGCATCGACCGCCGCATCGACGCCGACCGCGAGCAGCGCGCCGACGACGATGACCGAGGAGATCGCGTTGGTGACCGACATCAGCGGCGTATGCAGCGCCGGCGTCACCTGCCACACGACGTAATAGCCGACGAAGATCGCCAGCACGAAGACCGAGAGGCGGAAGACGAAGGGGTCGATGGCCCCGCCGGAAACCGCATGGGCGACGGCGCCGGCGACATCGCCGAGCCCACCGGCCGCCTGGTCCGCATAGATCTGCGCGGCGGCGGCAGCTTCCTGCGCGGCACTCGCCGCGGCGCTTGCGGCGTCGGCAGCAGACTTGGCGGCGCTAGCCGCCTGATCGGGCGTAAGACTTGCCATGTTCAGCTGGCCCCCTGCTCAGCAACGAGAATCGGCTTCGGCTCTTCGACCGGCACTGGCGCCGGCGCGTCCTTCGGCTTGAAGGCCGGATGGACGACGGCGCCGTCGCGCGTCAGCACGGTCGCCTTGACCAGCTCGTCGTCCCAATTGACGGCGACGGTCTTGGCGGCCTTGTCGATCAGCGTTTCGACAAAGGCGAACAGGTTCTTGGAATAAAGCTGCGACGCGGTCGCGGCGATGCGGCCGGCGACGTTCAGGTGGCCGACGATCTTCTTGCCGTCGACAAGTGCGACCTCGCCGGGCTTGGCGCCCTCAACGTTGCCGCCGCGCTCGACCGCGAGATCGACCAGAACCGAGCCCGGCTTCATCGAGGCGACCATGGCCGCCGAGACGAGGCGGGGCGCGGCGCGGCCGGGGATCAGGGCCGTCGTGATGACGATGTCCTGCTTCTTGATGTGCTCGGCGACGAGGGCCGCCTGCTTGGCCTGATATTCGGCCGACATCGGCTTGGCGTAGCCGGCGGCGGTCTCGGCCTGCTTGAACTCGTCATCCTCGACGGCGACGAACTTGGCGCCCAGCGATTCCACCTGCTCCTTGGCGGCGGGGCGGACGTCGGTCGCCGTCACCACGGCGCCGAGACGGCGGGCGGTGGCGATGGCCTGCAGGCCGGCGACGCCGGCGCCCATGACGAAGATGCGGGCGGCCGGCACGGTGCCGGCGGCGGTCATCATCATCGGCAGGGCGCGGTCATATTCATAAGCCGCGTCGATCACGGCCTGGTAGCCGGCGAGGTTGGCCTGGCTCGACAGTATGTCCATGACCTGGGCGCGGGTGATGCGCGGCATGAACTCCATGGCGATCGCCGTGACGCCGGCGCCGGCCATGGCGACGACATCCTGCTCATGGCCATAGGGATCCATGGTCGCGACGATCAGCGCGCCGCGCTTGTAGTTTGGCAGTTCCTCGGCGAGGGGCCGGCGAACCTTGAGCACGATATCCGCATCGCGCACGGCATCGGCGGCGGAAGCCGCGATGGTCGCGCCGGCAGCGGCATACTCGGCATCGGGAATGCGCGAGGCGACACCGGCGCCAGACTGCACCGACACCTCGGCGCCCAGCGCGATGAACTTCTTTACCGTCTCAGGCGTCGCGGCAACGCGGCTTTCCAGCCCGTCCACCTCCGCCGGCACACCAATCTTCATGGCGTTTTCCTATGGAGCGGCGGGCCTCGCAATGTGCCCGCTCAGTCAAGTCGTCGGGTATCGCGACATCCGGCAGCCAGGCTGCCGGATGAGTCTATGTCGAACTCAGACCAGGAAAATCGCCATCAGCACCAGGATCACCACGCAGGCGATCGTGCCGTATTTGGTCAGGCCGGTGAAGAACGCGTAGGTTCTCTCATGTTCCGGGTAGTCCATCGGGCTATCTGACATGGTGCATCCATCCTTCAGCGCAAACCAAACGTGAGCGGCCTTTACAACACTTGGGCAGGCCGGGCAATCCGCCATTGCCACCATAGCAAGGACCGGGCCTCGCCATACTCTAGCGGTGCTGAAAAACGGCGATTGGGCGTGATGTCGCAGGCGGAGGGGCAAACAAGCCCCTACCCCGCCAACCGATGCAGCGAGAAGGGGCTCAGGCCAGGCCGACCCCGCCCAGCGCCGCCTTCTGGCGATGGTCGAGCATGTCGCGATCGAAGCCGTCGATGGTTTCGGCGAACAGGCGATGGAAGTTCATTTCCGCCTTCAGGTGCAGGAACACCGAGCCGAGGCCGACGGCCGCGCGGTCCATGAACACGAATTCGCGCGGGACCGTCACCGGCCCCTTCTCCCGCAGCACCTGATGCACCTGGAACGCTTCGCGGCGGCCATATTCCGAAGGCGCCACGCCATCAGCGATGGTGCGGACGCGATCGTCGATCAGCGGGCCATAGATGAAGCGCGCCCAGATGTTGAGCGCCTCGATCAATTCGTTCGAAAGCCCGGCAAAGCCCCAGATCTCATAGGCCGAGACGATCCGGTCGCGGTCGTTGTCGCGCAGCCCGTGGAACAGGTCGACCACGCCGGCGACGAACTTGGCCGGGAAGATGCGCACGCAGCCATAGTCGAGCAGGTTGATGCCGGCGGCCTCGCCCGCCTCGTTCTCGAACACGGTGTAGTTACCCAGATGCGGATCGCCATGGATCACGCCATAGCGGGCAAAGGGCGACCACCAGGCATTGAACATGGCGGTGGCGATCCGGTTGCGCTCGTCGAGCGGCCGGTCGCGATAGTCGAGCAGCCGGTTGCCGTCGAGCCATTGCATGGCGAGCAGCCGGTTGGTCGAGAGCGCCGGCTCCACCTCCGGCACGCGCACCAGCGTCTCGCCGTCGAGCATGATCTTGTAGAGCAGCGCGTGGCGCGCCTCGCGGCCATAGTCCAGCTCTTCGCGGATGCGGTTTCCGATCTCCTCGAAGATCTCGCTGGTGTCGATCGCCTTGTCGATCCGGCGATAGACCGAGAACAGGATCTTCAGCTGCGAGAGGTCGGCTTCGACGGCCGACTGCATGTCGGGATATTGCAGCTTGACCGCCAGCGCCTTGCCATCCCCGGCGATGGCGCGATGCACCTGGCCGAGCGAGGCGGCCGCGGCCGGCGCATGCTCGAAAAGCTGGAAGCGCTTTTCCCAGTTCGGACCGAGCTCCGCCTGCATGCGCCGCTTGACGAAGGGCCAGCCCATCGGCGGCGCATTGGCCTGCAACTGCGACAGTTCCTCGGCATATTCCGGCGGCACGAGGTCGGGCACGGTCGAGAGGATCTGCCCGACCTTCATCAACGGCCCCTTCAGCCCGCCCAGCGCGGCGGCCAGTTCCGAAGCATTCTTGCCCTTGTCGAGCGAGCCGCCGAACAGCCGCGCCCCTGCCACCTTGGCCGCGACGCCGCCGACATTCACGCCGACGCGGGCATAGCGGGACAGGCGGCCGGTAAGACGGTTGCGTTCGGAATCGGACATGGGGGCAAGCTCTCTCGGGAAGGAGACGCGAAGGGAAGCGTGCCCCTAAGATGCGGTGCCGAAAGCCAGAAGCAAGCCGACGCCGGAAAAACCCGCCGCGCTACTCGGTCGCTGGGGGAAGTCTCTCCCGAATCCAGCGGGCCAGGTTTTCCTCGGAGATCTCGCCCGCAGCAAGCCCGAGAATGGCGAGCGTCGCCTCGGCCGGAGACGGCGCGAAACGCACATCGTTGAGACGCAGGAACAGCATCATCGCGACGAAGGCGGCGCGCTTGTTACCGTCGACAAAGGGATGGTTGCGCGCGATGCCGAACGCATAGGCCGCAGCCAGGCTGGCTAAATCGGTTCCGCCATACACCAACTTGTTGCGAGGCCGGACCAACGCCGATTCCAGCGCACCCGCGTCCCGTATCCCCGCCGGCCCTCCGAATTTGGCGATCTGCCGCTCATGCGCGACCAGCACCTCCTCCAGGGTGAGCCAGCGCGGCTCGCTCACTTCGCCAGTTCCCGCAGGGTATCGCGGTATTCGTCCATGACGTCGTCGACGATGCGCATCGCCTTGTCGAATTCCAGATCAAAGGGCGAAAGGCGGATGGAGCCATCGGCATTTTCGGTCACGCTCAGCCATTGGCCCTGCTGCAGGTCGAGCCTCGCGAGCAGTTCCTTCGGCAAAATCAGACCGGTCGAATTGCCGATCTTCTTGATTTCGAGCTTCATGGCGCACACTCCGGTTATACAGAATGTACAACATTCATGACCGGATGGCCATCGCCGGTGCCGAAAAGTCACGGTCGGCCGGTTTCCACCCCCTCGACATTGCCCGGCGTGGCCCGCGCGATCATAGTGCCGGGTCGCCAAACGAGAGACCGGGAGCATCCGATGAGAACCCTCATGTCCAACCAGAAGGAAGCCTTTGAAAACCACCAGGACATGAGACTCTATGCTTATCCGTTCTCCGGAAATGCAGGCGCGCGACGACGCCGCTAGCGAAAGCGAACACTCCCCTCTTCCCGCTCCATCCGCCGCGAATGCCGAACGCGCCTTTCCGCGCGCTGCTTTGCTATCGGAAGATCCGACCGAGGCCTCGACGCCGCGGCTGACCCGCGCGCGGCTTGCCAAGCTGCTCGGCTACTACCGGCCCTATCTGCCGCTGCTGGCGCTTGACCTCGCCTGCGCCGTGCTGATCTCCGTGACGGCGCTGCTGCTGCCGCTCTGCGCCAACCATGTGACGCGCCTGCTGATCGGCGCGGACGATCCGTCGTCGACGCTACCCGCGATCTACGCCATGGGCGGGCTGATGCTGGCCCTGCTCGTCGTGCAGGCATTCGCGACCCTCTTCGTCGACTATCAGGGCCACATGATGGGCGCCAAGATGGAGGCGGCGCTCCGGCGCGAGCTCTTCGCCCACTGCCAGAAGCTCTCCTTCCGCTTCTACGACCGCCAGCGCGTCGGCCAGCTGATGAGCCGCGTCACGCACGACCTGTTCGACGTGGGCGAGCTCTATCACCACGGCCCGGAGGACCTCGCCATCGCGGTCCTCAAGTTCGGCGGCGTGACAGCGATCCTGTTCACGCTCGACGTTCCGCTCGCCCTGATGATCCTCGCCTTCATTCCGCCGGCGGCCTTCTACGCGCTCTATTTCAACAACCGCGTCAACGCCGCCATGCTGCAGGTGAAGGAGCGGGTCGGCGGCGTCAGCGAGCGGGTCGAGGATTCCCTCGCCGGCATCCGCGTCGTGCAGTCCTTCGCCAACGAGGCGCTGGAGAACCAGCGCTTTGAAATTGCCAACCAGCGCTTTCTCGAGGGCCGGCGCATAGGCTATCGCAGCGAGGCGTTTCTCTGGTCGGGCACCACGGTGTTCCCGCAGATCGTGACGGTCATGGTGATCGTCGCCGGCGCGGTCCGGGTCGTTGAAGCCGGGCTCGGCGTTGCCGAACTGCTGACCTTCCTGCTCTGCGTCAGCGTGCTAGTCGACCCGGTCGACCGTCTCGCCAACCTCGCCCGCCTCTGGCAGAGCGGCTTCACCGGCTTCGTGCGGGTGATGGAGATCTTCGAGACGGAGCCTGACATCCAGGATCGCCCCGGCGCGATCGCCCTCGGCCGCGCCCGCGGCGCGATCGCCTTCGAAAAGGTCGGATTCCGCTACGAGGAGGATGGCCCGCATGTGCTCCGCAACCTGTCGCTCTCGATCCGGCCGGGAGAGTTCGTGGCGCTCGTCGGCGCGTCCGGCGCGGGCAAGAGCTCGCTCTGTGCGCTGATCCCGCGCTTCTACGACGTGACGGAAGGGCGGATCCTCGTCGACGGCATCGACATCCGCGACATCCGGCTCGATGCGCTGCGGCGGAACATCGGCATCGTGCAGCAGGACGTCTACCTCTTCGCCGGCACGGTGATGGAGAACCTCCGCTACGGCCGGCCCGATGCCACCGATGCCGAGGTCGAGGCGGCGGCGCGGGCTGCCAACGCGCATGACTTCATCCTGGCGCTGCCGGACGGTTACGACAGCGACATCGGCCAGCGCGGGGTGAAGCTCTCCGGCGGGCAGAAGCAGCGGCTGACAATCGCCCGCGCCATGCTGAAGGACGCACCGATCCTGATCTTCGACGAGGCGACCAGCGCGCTCGACAATGAGAGCGAACGGGCCGTGCAGCAGGCGCTGCTTACTTTGGCGCGCTCGCGCACGACTCTGGTCATCGCCCACCGCCTGTCGACCGTGCAGCGGGCCGACCGGATCCTTGTGCTGACCGAGTCGGGCATCGTCGAGGAAGGCAGCCACGAGGCGCTGATCACGGCAAACGGCGCCTATGCCCGGCTCTACCGGGCGCAGGCGAGTTTGTAGGCAGCCTTCTACAGGCTCCACCATCATCCTGAGGCGCTTCGCGCCAGCGAAGCCTCGAAGGAGGATCCAGCGGGCGAAAGCCGTGTGGCGGTCCCAAGCAACGGTGTTCCTTGAACCCTCCTTCGAGGCCCGGCTTCGCCGGGCACCTCGGGATGAGGATGGAGTTCCAAGTTAGGACGCCCCCTCCTCGTGCGCCCGTGCGAACGGAGCATGGATGCCTGCACAAACAAAAAGGCCGCGCCTGTTCGGGCGCGGCCTTTTCGATACCAGAAACTGGCGCGGCGAATTACGCCTCCATCGCTTCCAGCTCGGAGATGAAGCCTTCGAGCACTGAAAGGCCCTTCTGCCAGAAGGATGGGTCCGTCGCGTCGAGGCCGAAGGGCGCCAGAAGCTCCGAATGGTGCTTGGTGCCGCCTGCCTTCAACAGGTCGAAGTACTTCTCCTGGAAGCCGCTCTCCGACTGCCGGTAGACGGCATAGAGCGAGTTCACCAGGCAGTCGCCGAACGCATAGGCGTAAACGTAGAACGGCGAATGGATGAAGTGCGGGATGTAGGTCCAGAACGTCTCGTAGCCGGAGCCGAGGCGGATCGCCGGGCCCAGGCTCTCGACCTGGACTTCCATCCAGATCGCGTTCAGCTGGTCGGAGGTCAGCTCGCCCTCGCGACGGGCGATGTGGACCTTGCGCTCGAACGAATAGAAGGCGATCTGGCGCACGACCGTGTTGATCATGTCCTCGACCTTTGAGGCGAGCATCGCCTTGCGCTGGACCGGGTCGGTCTGGCTGTCGAGCAGCGCGCGGAAGGTCAGCATCTCTCCGAACACGCTGGCGGTTTCGGCCAGCGTCAGCGGCGTCGGCGCCATCAGCGCGCCCTGCGGCGCGGCCAGCACTTGGTGCACGCCATGGCCGAGCTCGTGCGCCAGCGTCATCACGTCCCGCGTCTTGCCCTGGTAGTTGAGCAGGACATAGGGATGCACGGAGGGCACCGTCGGATGCGCGAAGGCGCCGGGCGACTTGCCCGGGCGCACGGGCGCGTCGATCCAGTTCTTGTCGAAGAATTCCCTGGCGATCTCGGCCATTTCCGGCGCGAAATCGCCATAGGCCGACAGCACGGTGTCGCGCGCCTCGGTCCAGGGAATGGTGCGGCCCGGCACCTTCGGCAGCGGCGCGTTGCGATCCCAATGATCGAGCGCATCCTTGCCGAACCACTTGGCCTTCAGCTTGTAGTAGCGGTGCGACAGGCGCGGAT
Source organism: Kaistia defluvii (assembly GCF_040548815.1). Classification (NCBI taxonomy): domain Bacteria; kingdom Pseudomonadati; phylum Pseudomonadota; class Alphaproteobacteria; order Hyphomicrobiales; family Kaistiaceae; genus Kaistia; species Kaistia defluvii. The sequence goes on from NZ_JBEPSM010000001.1 coordinate 2,648,208, forward strand.
AGGCCTCGCGCACGGCCGCGACCAGCGCATCGACCACTTCGGGCTCGACCCGGTTGGCGAGGTGGCGGGAGGCCGCAACATCCTCGAAGCCGCGCCAGCGATCCGAGATTTCCTTGTCCTTGGCCAGCGTGTTGGTGACCAGGGTGAACAGGCGGATGTTTTCCTTGAAGGTCGCCGCCAGCGCATCGGAGGCCGCCTTGCGCTTGGCCTCGTCCGGATCCTGCATCAGGTTCAGCGTCGGCTCGAGCGTCAGCTCCTCGCCGTTCACGTCGAAGCGAAGCGAGGCCATCGTCTCGTCGAACAGCCGGTTCCAGGCGCCGCGGCCGGTGACCGACTTCTCGTGGAAGAGCTGCTCGACGCGATCCTCGAGCTGGTACGGCTTCTCCTTGCGGACATCCTCGATCCACGGCCGGTAATGCGCGAGCCTGGCATCCGCCTGCATCGCGGTCTCGAGCACGCTGTCCTCGATCCGGTTCAGCTCAAGCGTGAAGAACAGCAGATGCGTTCCGGCATCGGTGATCTTCTGCTGCACGTCGCCATAGAACTTGGCGCCTACCGGATCGGTGGTGTCGCCGGAATAGACGAGACCGGCATAGGAGATGATACGGCCGAGCAATTCCTCCAGCGTCTCGCAGGCGACGATCGCCTCGACCAGGCCGCCATCGCGGGCGAGCGCTTCCAGCTTGCCCTTGTAGGCGGTCTCGAAGGCGACCGAATCGGTCTGCGCCCGGGCGAGGTCGGCGGCCAGCGCGGGCGAGTCCATGCCGGGATAGAGGTCGGCCAGATTCCACTCCGGCAGTGCGCCAAGCGCCGCATCGGCGGGCTGGGTGGCAAGAGCGGAGCTCATGTGAGCCGAGCTCTTCGGGATCGCATTGATGAAGGGCATGGAGGATCCGATAGCGCGAGAAAGATGGTCCATACTTAGGGGCCCACCCCCCTCTCGATCAACCCGCGTGATCGAACGGTGCGCATCGGCGCATCGGGGCCGCACGGGTAACAGGACGTTAACGCGACGATCCGATCATGGACCGACAGGCACCCTGGCGCCGCTCTGCGCCGTGCCGCTCTCATCCCGAAATTGCAAAGCGCCGCATGCCCGCCCAGATCCTCATCGTCGACGACGATCCCGCGCAAAGGCGGCTTCTGGAAGCGGCGGCCGTAGCGCTCGGCCTGGAAGTCGTCGTGCTGTCGGACGGCCGCGCCGCGCTCGAGCGGCTGGCCGCGCCGGATGGCGGACGGTTCGATGCGATGATTCTCGATCTCGTCCTGCCGGAACTCGATGGCATTGGCGTGCTGGAACGCCTGTCCCGAACCGGCCGGACGCTGCCGGTGATCGTCCAGGTGGCGCAGGGCGGGACCGACCAGGCCGCGAGCGCGATCCGCGCCGGCGCCACGGATTTTCTCGTCACCCCCACCTCGCCCGAACGCATCGAAGTCTCGATCCGGAACGCGCTGCGTCTGGGCGCGCTGGAAAAAGAACAGGCGCGGAGCCGCCGCGCCGCTGGCGACACGCTGACTTTCGACGATCTCGTGACGACAAGCCCGGCCATGGCCAGGGTCGTCCAGCTCGGCCTGCGCGCCGCGGGATCGCCGATGCCCATCCTGCTCGAAGGCGAGAGCGGCACCGGCAGGGAGCGCATCGCCCGCGCCATCCATGGCAGCGGCGACCGCAAATCGAAGCCTTTCGTGGCCGTTTCCTGCGGCATGCTCGCCCCCGGCCTGCTGGATGCGACCCTGTTCGGCCTGCAGACGGGCCCCGCCGCCCGACATCCCGGCAAGCTGCAACAGGCCCAGGGCGGGACGCTGTTCCTCTACGGCATCGGCGACCTGCCGCTCGACGTACAGGCCCGGCTGCTGCGCGCGCTCCAGGAGGGTGAAATCGAGCCGGTCGGCGCCAAGCGCCCCCTCCGGATCGACATCCGCCTGATCGCCGCGACCGATCACGACTTGATCGACCGCATCCGGCAGGGGCTGTTTCGCGAGGACCTCTATTATCGGCTCAACGTCTTCCCGATCCGCGTGCCGCCGCTGCGCGACCGGCGCGAGGACATTCCGGATCTGGTCCAGCAATTCGCCGCCCGCTTCGCTTCCGAACAGGGCAAGCGCAGCTTACGCGGTATCGCGCCGGAAGCGCTGGACCTGCTGAGGTCGCAGGCCTGGCCCGGCAATGTCCGGCAGCTGGAAAACGCCGTCTTCCGCGCCGTCGCGCTGGCGGACGGCCCGATGCTCACGCCGGCCGATTTCCCGCAGATCGCCAGCCGCCACGAAGCCATCCCGAGCGCGCCGGTCGCGATCGAGAGCAACGCGGTGATCCCATTCGACCGGCCGCGTCTATCCGACGCGCCGCCAACCGCCCTGGCGCCACAGGGCGACGCTACGATCGCCGCCGTCGATGCCGGCGGCGACGTCCGGCCGCTGGCCGAGATCGAGGCGGAGGTGATCCGGCTGGCGCTCGATCGCTACCGTGGCCGCATGGCAACGGTGGCGCGGAAACTCGGCATTGGCCGCTCGACTCTCTATCGCAAACTCAAAGAACTCGGCATTGCCGAGACGGGCGAGAAATCCGGGGCCGGGAAGATTGCGGCAGAGTGACGTGGATCGCAGCGCGGTCCATGGAATTGATGTCTACAGGTGCCAGGCACCGACCGTGACGGTATCGCTCCGGTACGGCTCGAAAGGTTCGGAAGTCATGAAGGGTTCGGGCGAGATGATGTTCAAGGCGACGAAGACACTCCTGGCAGGCGCGGCGCTGATCGGGTTGTCGGTCGGCTCGGCCCATGCCTACCTGCCGGAAGGCAAGACGTTTCGCGAGCGCGCAGGCAGCGCCGCCAGCCTGACCCTGGCCGACGTCGCCAGCGATCCGGCCGCGCGCGCCCTGAAGGGCTTGCTCACCGCGCCGCAGGAAAAGCTCTCGTTCAACGACAAGCGCGACCGCGCCGCCATGGTCGAGTTCTATGCCGAGCGTGACTATCAGCCTGTCTGGATGGTCGAAGGCGTCTACACGCCCCAGGCGCGCCGGATCATGGACCGAATTGCGGCCGCCGCCGAAGACGGGCTCGACCCCGCCGCCTACAAGCTGCCGCCGGCGACCCTGGGCTCCAGCACCCCGGCCGGCCCGGATATCGCGGCCTCGGTCGACATGCTGCTCAGCAAGGCGGTCCTCACCTATGCCCGCCAGGCCTATGCGGGCCGGCTGGATCCGTCCTCGATCAGCAAGCTGATCACGCTGAAGCCGCTGCTGCCCGATCCGATCGAGGTGTTGACCACCGTCTCGACCGCCAGCGACGGCGCGGCGGCGATCGCCGGTTACAATCCGCAGCACGAGGGCTATCGGCGCCTGAAGCAGGCGCTCGCTACCGCGCGCGGCGGCGAGACCGCGACGGTTCATGCGCCGGTACCCGGCGGCAAGTCGATGAAGGTCGGCCTCTCCGATCCGCGCGTGCCGCTGCTGCGCGCCCGCTTCGACCTGCCGGCGCCGAGCGAGGCGCCCGAGGTCTATGACGAGACGCTGGCGCAGGCGGTGAAGAGCTTCCAGGCCGACAAGGGGCTGAAGGCGGACGGCATCGCCGGTAACGCCACGGTCGCCTTCATCAACGGCACGGGCAAGTCGAACACCGCGGAAATCATCGCCAATATGGAGCGCTGGCGCTGGATGCCGCGCGACCTCGGCGCCTTCCACATCATCGCGAACATCCCCGAATACAACGTCCGCGTGGTCGAGAACGGCAAGGTGATCCACACGACCCGCGCGGTCGTCGGCAAGATCACCAACCAGACCCCGGTCTTCTCCGACGCTATGGAATCGATCGTCGTCAATCCGAGCTGGAACGTCCCGGCTTCGATCACGATGAAGGAAATGCTGCCGGCGGTTCGGCGCGACCCGAGCTACATGTCGCGCAAGGGCTATCAGGTGCTGGCGAATGTCGATGGCAAGTTCCGCCCGGTCGATCCGCAGATGGTCGACTGGAGCAACGTCAACGCGCGCCAGATCATGATCCGCCAGCCGCCGGGCGACGACAACGCGCTGGGCAACGTCAAGTTCCTGTTTCCCAACGAGCACTCCGTCTACCTGCACGACACCCCATCGAAGAGCTTTTTCAAGCGCGACGACCGTGCGCTCAGCCATGGCTGCGTCCGCGTCCAGGATCCCCTGGAATTCGCCGACGTGCTGCTGGCGCATCAGGGCGGATGGTCGCAGCAGCGCCTTCGCAAAATGGTCGGCGGCAAGGAAAAATGGATCAATCTGCCGAATCGGATCCCGATTCACCTGACCTATTTCACGGCTTTCGTCGACGATAATGGCGTTGTCCAGACCCGCCCGGACATTTACGGCTTCAACGCCAGGGTCGAAAAAGCGCTCGGCCTGCAGGGCTGAAACCGGCCCGGCGCCTTGGGTTGCAGGGCGCCGGCCCGCTGTTTCCGGCGATGAAATGTGCGAAACCGCGCTGGACGATGTCCTGCGCGGTTTTCTTTTTGCCCCTCAAATGCCACGATTGCCGCCGACTGTTGCGAAATGACAATGCCGTGATCGGCAGGTGAACCCCGGAAACGGGGTCCAAGAAAGGTCGATTACGGTAAATGCTGGTTAACTCTCTTCAAGCATTCTGCCCTTTACGGGGGCCCATTCCGGGCAAGGACGCAGAAGCACATTGATTAAGCAAACCGATCAGTTCGAGCGAGACCGGAGCCTGCTGCAGCGTTGCAGCACCGCTTTTCGCATGCTCCTCGCAACCACCGTCGTTGCCGGCTCAATGGTCGTCACGGCGCCCATCGATGATGCAGACGCCGCCGCGGGCGACCGCGCGCTCAAGCTGCACAACGCCCACACACAAGAGACGGCCACCATCGTCTTCAAGCGCAACGGCCGATACGACCCGGCCGGGCTGAAGCAGCTCAACGTGTTCCTGCGCGACTGGCGCAAGAACGAGCCGACGAAGATGGATCCGCAGCTCTTCGACCTGATCTGGGAAGTGTACCAGCAGGCCGGGTCGCGCGTGCCGATCACCGTCATCTGCGGCTATCGCTCGCCCGCGACCAACGGCATGCTCCGTTCGCGTTCCCGCGGCGTCGCCAAGCAGAGCCAGCACATGCTCGGCAAGGCGATGGATTTCTACATGCCGGACGTTCCGCTGGCCAAGCTCCGGGCCATCGGCCTGAAGATGCAGGTTGGCGGCGTCGGCTTCTACCCCACCTCCGGCTCGCCCTTCGTCCATATGGACACGGGCAGCGTCCGCCATTGGCCGAAGATGACGCGCGAACAGCTCGTGCGGATCTTCCCGAACGGCAAGACGCTGCATGTGCCGTCCGATGGCAGGCCGCTTCCCGGTTATGAGCAGGCGCTTGCTGCCTACAAGGCCCGCAAGGCCGGCGGCGGTTCGGTCATGATGGCCAGCGCCTCGTCGAGCAAGGGCAAGTCTTGGTTCAGCCGCCTGACCGGCAATGATTCCGCCGACGAGGACGATATCCCCGCCGTCGCGGCTCCGGCTGCGAAGCCGGGCAAGGCTCCGGCCGCGATGGAAGCCGATGCGGATGCCGTCCAGGTCGCCGCCGTCGCCAAGACCGACGAACCGGCAGCCGAGGAGGCCGTGCCGTTTGCAACGGCGTCCGCACCGCTGCCGCGCCCGGCCCCGAACCGCGAGGCCGAAGCCGTCGTCGTCGCAGCCGCCGATACCGAAGCCGTTGGCGCTTTCCCGCCGGCTCCGCGCCGTTCGCCGGTCGCCCGTCCCATCATGGCGATGGCCAGCGTCGCGCCGATCCCGCAGGCATCGCCTGTGCAGCCGGCGCCGGCCTATGGCAGCGGCATCACCGATACGCTCGCGGCGCTTGAAGCGACCAGCTCGGCCAGGGCAAACGCCCAGGTCGCGGGTCTGCGCAAGTCCGGCACCGCGGCGGACGCCATCGCCGAGGCCGTTGGCAAGGGCAAGCCCTCCAGCGACGCGATGATGGCCTATGCCGCACCGCTGACCTTCGACGAGACCGCTGCGCCGCATATCGACGCCGCGACGGGCGCGATCGTCGCCGGCCACGCCGCCAAGACGGTTGCCAAGGCCTCGGCTACCGGCGGAGCCAAGCTCGCGTCGCGGGGCAATGCCTCGGGACTGCAGGCCGCAGCGCCGGTTGTTGCCAACGATCCGCTCGCTCGCCTGACGCCGGTTGCCTATGAGGCCGCGACGATCGAACTGGTTACCCGCACCGGCTCGACCCGTCAGAAGCCCTACGCCAACCTGCAGATGCCGACGCCCTTCCTGATGCCGGAACTGTTCACGGCACCGGAGCGCTCGATCCGCCTCGGCTTTGGTCGCATCGCCTATGAAGGCCTCCGGACGGACCGCTTCGCCGGCCCGCTGGTCCATCACCTCGGCACGCAGGAATTCGCGCAGCTCGAGACCATCGGTCGGACGGCCTTCCTGAAGCGCTGACCGCAGGCAGCAATAGAAAAATCAAAAGCGCCGTAGCGACATGCTGCGGCGCTTTTTTTTGGCCGGCTTTTGCCTCCGCCGCCCGAGCGCGCCGGGACGAGCCAAGTAGCGGATGGCCAAAACGCCCAGGCACGAGCATGCCTGCCCGGGGCCATGGACGGCCCGCTCGGTCAGGGAATCGCTTAGAGAATCGGAGAGCTTGGACGCAGGCCGGCGCGGGGCTCAGCGAGCGGCGCGCTTCAAAAGGGCGAACGGGACCTGTCGGCTGCCGCAGGGGGCTGATATAGGCTGTTGATCAGCCCTGAGAGGAAGCGCGCGCCATGACCGAGAAAAACGATCGCTTCAAGAAGGCCCCACGTAAGAAGGCGGCCCCGGTAAAGCGGGTATCGCTGTCGGCGGAGGCCCGCCAAGCCTATGAAGACCTGGTGCGGACGCGCGACGAGCGCGAGCGGGCCTATGGCCAGCATCTGCCGGCCGAGAACAAGGGCAAGTAGCCCCATCGGGATGCCCACCGGCGGCGCACGATCGGAGCAGCGCTCCGATCGACCCCGTCGGACGGAATGGCTGGATCAGACCATGCCGAGCGCGTTCTTGTAGAGTTCGAGGATCGCCTCTTGCTCTTCGCGCTCATTGGCGTCCTGCTTGCGCAGCGCCACGATCTTGCGCAGCGCCTTGGTGTCGTAGCCATTGGCCTTCGCCTCGCCATAGACGTCCTTGATGTCGTCGGCGATCGCCTTCTTCTCTTCCTCGAGTCGCTCGATCCGCTCGACAATGGATCTGAGCTGGGCGGCGGCGACGCCCTGGACTTCGTCTTCAGCCATGGTGGGGAACCTCAAAAAAGTTTGGCGACAGGCGAGCGTGAGTGCCCGACTTAGCCGAATGGGTCAAGTCCACAAAGGACGTGCCGGTGCGTCAATGGTCCGGGCGATTGGCCGCGAAGGCCGCCTGCTGTTCCGCCGACGCCTCGCGCTGGTTCAGCTTCTGCCACTCCGCATAGGGCATGCCGTAGACGATCTCGCGCGACTGCTCCTTGGAGAGTTCAATCCCCTTCGCCTCGGCGGCCTCGCGGTACCAGTTCGACAGGCAATTGCGGCAGAAGCCGGCGAGATTCATCAGATCGATGTTCTGCACATCGCTGCGCGTCCGCAGATGCTCGACCAGGCTGCGGAAAGCCGCCGCCTCGAGTTCGGTCGTCGTTTGGGGGTCCAGTTGGGTCATGACAGCCTGCCTTCGAAAGTGAGGGGACCCGAAGGTCCGTTGCCGGGGCTTGCCCGTTGCCGCTAGCGGGGGTCGGCGAGCGAGCCGTAGAATTCGACGTGGTGCGGCGCTTCGCCAACCTTGAGGTCGGTGAGCACGCCGGCCAGCCGATCGGCCCATTCGGCGACGCCGGCGGGATCGGCGATCAGGTCCTGGCGGATCTCGACCAGCGCATGCGCGAGCCCGCGCCGGGTCGCGTGGCGGTAAAGCGTGTCGCCCTTCAGAGCCCCATGATAGGGCTCGTTGTCGCCGACGACGATGGCGGGATCGCGCGCGAGCCCCTCGATCAGCGGCCGGGCCAGCCGCGGGTCGGCATCCCACAGGATACCCGCATGCCAGGGACGCGGCTGGCCCTTCCAGAGCGGGGTGAAGCTGTGGATCGACAGGATCATCGGGATCCGCCCGGTTTCCATGCCGGCCTCGATCGTCCGGTTCACCGCATCGTCATAGGGCTGGTAGAAGCGCGCGATCCGGCGCTCGCGCTCCTCGCCGTCGATCCGCGCATTGCGCGGGATCACGGCGCCGTCCGAGAGCCGCATGATCAGGGTCGGGTCGTCGAGGCCGCGATTGGGGTCGATCAGCAGCCGGGAAAAATGCGACAGCACGGCCGGCACGCCGAACCGCGCGGCCAGCGCCCGCGTCAACGCTTCCGCGCCGATGTCATAGGCAATGTGGCGCTCGAATTCGGAAGGCGGCAGGCCGAGCGAGTCATAGTCCGCCGGCACATGGCTGGAGGCATGGTCGCAGAGCAGGATCAATCCCGCGCCCGCATCCCCCGGGAGGATCTCGAAGACGGCATCGGCGGGCACGGCTTCGGCAGCCGGCATCGGATTTAAAGCATCGCGCATGGTTAAATCATAGTGACCCGGCCGGACGGCTGCCATAGGAATGTGCTGCCCTTCCCGCGAGATCGCCTTGCCCTCTGCTTCGCCAACCACGCCGCCCCCCGCCTCCGTCGCCGCCTTCGCGATTCCCGCCCTCATCCTGGGCGCGATGGCGATGGGCATTTCGCCGATCTTTGTCCGCCTGACGGATGTCGGCCCCTTCGCCAGCGCCTTCTGGCGCGTCGGGGGAGCGTTGCCGCTTCTGCTCGCCTGGGCGCTGTTCGAGGCGCGCCGGTCCGGCGCACCGCTGAGCTCGATCTGGCGGATCGACGGCGCGATCCTGGTGGCCGGGGGACTGTTCGCCGGCGACCTGCTGTTCTGGCATCTGGCGATCCTGAAGACGAGCGTCGCCAACGCCACCTTCCTCGCCACCATGGCGCCGGTCTGGGTCGTGCTGGGCTCGGGCCTGCTGATCTGCGAAAAGGTCGGGCGCGGCGTCCTGGCCGGCCTCGCGCTCTGCCTGCTCGGCGCCACCTTCCTCATCGGCATGAGCTGGCGCATCCGCCCAGAGCATCTCGACGGCGACCTCTACGGCGTCATCACCTCCTTCTTCTTCGGCTGCTATTTCCTGGCGGTCCGGGTGGCGCGCCGCCGATCCTCGGCCGGGAAGATCACCTTCCTGTCGACGCTGATCACAAGCGTCATCCTGCTCGCCGTGGCGCTGGCGACGGAGCCGCGCATCCTGCCCGATTCGATCGAGAGCGCCGCTTCGCTCGCAGGCCTTGCCTTCATCAGCCATGCCGGGGGGCAGGGCATGCTCGCTTTCGCGCTCGGCCATCTGCCTGCCGCTTTTTCAGCGCTGGTAATCTTCCTGGAAGCGGTCGCCGCGGCCTTGGCCGGCTGGCTGTTTCTCGGCGAGGCCGTCTCGATGGCGCAGGCCATCGGCGGCGCCCTCATCCTCGCCGGCATCTTCATCGCCCGACCGCAACGCGGCGGTTGACGAAAAGGGTTTTAGCCATCATGCAGCCGCGTTTATTTTGATTATCAGAGAAATGCGATTCATCGGACTGAAATCGGCGGCAAGCCCGCAGCGGACGCGGCTTCTGGAGCCCGCCGCTTCGCCTATCCCAAGGTTGACAGCTGGAAAGCAGCAGCGCCATAAAGCAGCCTCCTGCCTCAACCGGTTCGCGACCTCATCGATGCGATCATACGAGCTTCGACATTGGCCGCGCTCGGCCCTTCTCGCCTTCATTGTCGCTTTGGGAGCGTTGTTCCTGCAATCGGCGCCGGCGTCTGCCGATCTGCGCCTCTGCAACAAGACGCCCAGTCGTGTCGGCGTCGCCATCGGCTATAAGGACAAGAAAGTCTGGACGACCGAAGGCTGGTGGAACGTCCCCGTCAATAGCTGCGAGACGCTCGTCAGCGGCACGCTCGTGTCACGCTACTATTACGTCTATGCGGTCGACTACGACCACGGCGGCGAGTGGAGCGGCAAATACGTGATGTGCACGAAAGACAAAATGTTTACCATCGAAGGCACCGAAGATTGCGTGCCGCGTGGATTTAACCGTTCCGGCTTCTTCGAAGTCGATACCGGCGAACAAACCAGCTGGACGATCCAGCTCAACGAACCTGCACAGCAAGGAGCGCAACGCAAATGAGACGGTCGCGTAAGGTCAAGATTCTCGCGACCCTGGGTCCGGCTTCTTCCGACAAGAAGATGATCGAGGCCCTGTTCCGGGCCGGCGCCGATGTGTTCCGCATCAACATGAGCCACACGACGCATGAGAAGCTGAACGATCTCGTTCGCATCATCCGCGCCGTCGAAGCCGATGTCGGTCGCCCGATCGGCATCCTCGCCGACCTCCAGGGTCCGAAGCTGCGCCTTGGCGCCTTTGCGGACAAGTCGATCGACATCTCGGTCGGCCAGAATTTCACGCTCGACAGCGATCCGACCCCCGGCACGCAGGGTCGCGTCTTCCTGCCCCATCCCGAAATCCTGGAAGTGCTCGAACCCGGCCACCGTCTGCTGATCGACGACGGCAAGGTTCGCCTTCGCGTCATCTCGACCAATGGCAAGAGCGCGCTCACGACCGTCGAAGTCGGTACCAAGCTCTCCGACCGCAAGGGCGTCAGCGTCCCGGATTCGACGATCAAGACGGGCGCGCTGACCGAGAAGGACCGCGCCGATCTCGACGCCGCCCTCGAGGCCAATGTCGACTGGATCGCGCTTTCCTTCGTGCAGCGTCCCGACGACGTCGCCGAAGTGCGCAAGATCGCCGCCGGCCGCGCCGGCATCATGTCGAAGATCGAGAAGCCGCAGGCCGTGCAGCGTCTGGCCGAGATCATCGAAATCTCCGATGCGCTGATGGTGGCGCGTGGCGATCTCGGCGTCGAGATGCCGCTGGAGCAGGTTCCGGGCATCCAGAAGCAGATCACCCGCGCCTGCCGCCGCGCCGGCAAGCCGGTCGTCGTCGCCACCCAGATGCTGGAATCGATGATCACGGCGCCGGTCCCGACCCGCGCCGAGGTCTCCGACGTCGCCACCGCCGTCTATGAAGGCGCCGACGCCGTCATGCTGTCGGCCGAATCCGCCGCCGGCGCCTTCCCGATCGACGCCGTCGCGACGATGGACCGGATCGCCACCCAGGTGGAGCTCGATTCGAACCACAAGAACATCATGCACGCCCAGCGCACCGAGCCGGAGGCGACCGGCGCCGACGCGATCTCGGCCGCCGCGCGCCAGATCGCCGAGACGCTGAACCTCGCCGCGATCTGCTGCTACACCGCTTCGGGCTCGACCGGCCTGCGCGCCGCCCGCGAGCGTCCGCAGACCCCGATCATCGCCCTGTCGCCGATTGTCTCGACGGCCCGGCGCCTGTCGGTCGTGTGGGGCCTGCACTGCGTCGTCAGCGACGATGCCTACAATCTCGACGACATGGTGAACCGCGCCTGCTTCATCGCCAACCGCGAGGAATTCGCGAAGCCCGGCGACCGGATCATCATCACGGCCGGCGTGCCGCTCCGCACGCCGGGCGCCACCAACATGCTGCGCATCGCCTATGTCGGCACCGGCGCGGAAGAGGGTCGCCGCTAGGCGGCTCTCCGGGCTGGTTACGGCCCATACCGGGTCCGCCCTACTAGGAACCTGCCCTTCCCTATCCGGCTTCGCCGCAGACATAGAAAAAGCCGGCCTCCTCGCGGAGGTCGGCTTTTTCTATGTGCGAATGCTCAGGCGAGCCGGAACTGTCGAAATCGTTCGGAGAGAGCGCCGGCCGCTAGATTTCTCGCCCGTCGATTTCGGGCTCCAGCTTCTTGATGGCGTCGCGGACCTGGTCGTCGAGATAGGGATCGATGGCGATCGCCTTCTGAAGGGCGATCAGCGCTTCCTTCTTGCGGTCGATCTCGTTCAGGATCATGCCCAGGCCCGCCAGGGCGCCGAAATGGCGGGGCTCCAGCGCCAGCACCTTTTCCAGGTCCGAGAGCGCCTTGCCATATTCATCCTGCAGGAAGAACAGCGTCGCGCGCCGGTTCCAACCCTCGATATAATCGGGCCGCAGCGTGGTGACGGCATCCAGATAATCGAAGGCGCGGGGGAAGTTCTTGGCCGAGATCGCCTCGGTCGCCCACAGCATCAGCAGGTCGACCGTGTCGCTGCCGGAATTGCGCCAACGGCGCTGCAGTTCCGCCTCGACGGCAGCACCGGCTGCCTCGTCGCCCGGCTTGGCGAGCGAGGTGAAAAGCTGGTCGATGCTCTGGCTCGCCAAACCATTACTCTTGTCCGCCGAATCGGCAGCACCAGGCGGTGCGGCAAGAGCCACCGACGAGAGAGCGGTCAACGCGACGATAGAAATGACAAATGCCCGCATGATGGCAATTTAAGCCGTCATGCGGGCATCGTCAAAATCTAATCCGGATGGCACGCCGTGGCGCGCCCGCCAATTAGCCCTGACGGGCTTTGTAGCGCGGATTGACCTTATTGATGATGAATACACGGCCCTTCCGGCGCACGAGCCGGTTGGCGCGGTGACGCCCGAGAAGGGACTTGAGCGAGTTCTTGATCTTCATGGCGCGACGCTCGCGAAAGGGTTCTGGGAACGACACGAGCGCCGGGGCGCCCGCTCGAAAATTCGGCCGGACCATAGGCAGCGCGGCTATGGCTTGTCAACACGAACGGGCCAGAATCCGGTGATTCCGAGCTGCGACGTAACGTTATGCGGCAAAGTTCGGAACGATTGCCCCGCTGGACAGTTTCTTACGCGGACGGGGTTAAGCGGAGTGAGTGAGATGCCTAATAAAGATCAACGCACCGGATCTGGCAATTTTGCGAACGACCCGAAACGAGCCTCCGAAATGGGCAAGAAGGGCGCAGAGCAGTCCGGACAGCGCCAGCAGGGCCAGACCTCTGAGAAGGGCCCGCAGCAGGGTTCGCATGGATCCCAGAACAAGGATCACGATTCCTCGCACAAGGGCGGCCAGCGCTGACGGCGCCCAAGGATCGACCCCTCTCAATCGATCCTCCCGATCGACCCGCCCCTCCCCGGGCGGGTCTTTTTTTGCCAGACGCCTCACCGAGCTGTGCGCCCAGGGTCCATCGAGGATCGGCATACGCTCCTTGGTCAGCCCGGCCGGCGCGACGACAGCACGTTGCGGATCGCGAAGCTCGAGTGGATGCGGGCGACCCCCGGCAGAGCGGACAGGATCTCCTTATGCACCCGCTCGAAATTGGCAGCCCCGTCCACCTCGACCCGGAGGAAATAATCGGAGCCGCCGGTCATCAGGAAGCACTCGCGGATCTCGGGATATTTCCGCACCGCCGCCTCGAAGCGGTTCAGATATTCCTCCGTCTGCCGGTCGAGCGTGATCTGCACGATGACGGCGATCCCCTCCTCCGCCCCGGTCCCGACCAGCGCCGTATAGCCCCGGATGATTCCGGTCTGCTCCAATATGTTGACCCGCCGCAGGCAGGCGGAAGGCGACAGCCCCACGGCTTCCGCGAGCTTGGCGTTGCTGATCCGGGCATTGAGGCGCAGCAGCCGGATAATGTTGCGGTCGATGGCGTCGAGACCGGACATGCAGTTTCTTTCAATCCATCGCAGAAACGATCTTTAAGATCTCTTCTATCGCACAAAGACGCACTCTTCGATCGGAAGTTCGCAGGATGAAGCAATATGCTGATCCGAGGCGGAGGGGTGGGCAGCGATGAACGAGACCGTGAGGCTGACAATGGCGAGCGGCGTGGATGAGACGTCCGCCTGCGGGCGGCTGACCATCGACCTCGCCGCGCTGGTCGAAAACTATCGCAGGCTCAGCCGGAGGGCGGCGCCGACGCCGGTCGCGGCCGTCGTCAAGGCCGACGCCTACGGCCTCGGCGCGGCGGAGGTCGTGCCGGTGCTGCATTCGGCAGGGTGCCGCGACTTCTTTGTCGCCCATTTCATCGAGGCGGTGCGGCTGAAGCCTTTCCTGCCAGGTGACGCCAGGCTTTATGTCCTGAACGGGCTGATGCCGGGAAGCGAAGGTGCCTGTGCCGATCTCGGCGCCATTCCCGTGCTGAATTCGCTCGATCAGGCAAAGGCCTGGTCGGCGCTGGCCTTGGCACGCGGCATCGAGCTGGAGGCGGCGCTGCAGGTCGATACGGGCATGGCCCGGCTGGGCCTCTCCCTGCCGGAGTTGCAGGCGCTGGCGACTGACCCAGCCGGGTTGGCCGGCATCCGCCTGACCCTGATCATGAGTCATCTCGCCTGCGCCGATCAGCCCGACCACGCCGCGAGCCCGAGCCAGCTTGCCGGGATGCGAACCGCCAGCGCGCTCTTCCCCGGCATTCCCGTCTCCTTCGCCAATTCCGGCGGCGTGTTTTTGGGTCCGGAATATCGCGGCGATCTCGCCCGTCCCGGCGTGGCGCTCTATGGCGCAGCCCCAACCGTGGCCGAGGAAAACCCGATGCACCCGGTCGTCCGGCTCGACGTGCGCGTCATCCAGACTCGCACCGTCCCGGCCGGCACGGCGGTGGGCTATGGCGGCGCCTATCTCACCCCGCGCGAAACCCGCATCGCCACGCTCGCCGCCGGCTATGCCGACGGCCTGCCGCGCTCGCTTAGCAATCGCGGTGCTGCGTGGTTCGAGGGAACGCGACTGCCGATTATCGGCCGGATCTCGATGGACAGCCTCATGGTCGATGTCACGGCGCTTGCCGAAGACGCCCTCGCGCCCGGCACGCTGGTCGAGATGATCGGACCCAACCAGACGCTAGAAGCGGTCGCGGCCGACGCCGACACTATTTCCTACGAGATCCTGACCCGTCTCGGTCAGCGCTACCATCGGCACTACGCATATCCGTCAAGCCGCGAAGGCGGACAGGGGCAGTCATGAAGATCACCATTCTCGGGGCCGGCGTCATCGGTGTGACCTCAGCCTATTATCTGGCCAAAGCGGGGCACGAGGTGACGGTCATCGACCGGCAGCCTGGCCCGGCGCTGGAGACCAGCTTCGCCAATGCCGGCGAGATCTCGCCCGGCTATTCCTCGCCCTGGGCCGCCCCCGGCATCCCGCAGAAGGCGATGAAGTGGGTGTTCATGAAATATGCCCCGCTCATCATCCAGCCGATGCTGGATGCGGATACCTGGCGCTGGGTGATCGCGATGCTCGGCAACTGCACCTCGGCCCGTTACGCCGTCAACAAGAGCCGCATGGTCCGGCTGGCGGAATATTCCCGCGATTGCCTGATCGCGCTGCGCGAGGAAACCGGCATCGAATATGACGGCCGCGCGAAGGGCACACTGCAATTGTTCCGGACGCAGAAGCAGCTCGACGGCATCGGCAAGGATATCGCCGTGCTGAAGAGCGACGGCGTGCCGTTCTCGGTGCTCGACCCGGCCGGCTGCATCGCGGCGGAGCCCGGCCTCGCCCATGTGCGCGAGAAGATCGTCGGCGGGCTGCAGCTTCCCCATGACGAGACGGGCGACTGCTTCAAGTTCACCAACGAACTGGCCAAGCGCGCGGAGGCCCTGGGCGTCACCTTCCAGTATGGCGTCGACATCCTCGGCATCCGCACCGAAGGCAAGCGCATCGTCGCCGTGAAGACGACGCGCGGCGAGATCACCGCCGATCGCTTCGTCGCCGCCATGGGCAGCTTCACGCCGCAGTTGCTGAAGCCGCTCGGGCTGCGCGTGCCGGTCTATCCGGTCAAGGGCTACTCGATCACCGTCCCGATCGTCGACGAAAGCCGCGCCCCCGTTTCCACCGTCATGGACGAGACCTACAAGATTGCCATCACCCGTCTCGGCGACCGGATCCGGGTCGGCGGCATGGCGGAGATCGCCGGCTTCAACCGCGACCTGCCGCCATCGCGCAAGGCGACGCTGGTCTATTCGGTGGAAGATCTGTTCGGCGGGGCCGGCGACCAGTCGCAGGCCAGCTACTGGACAGGCCTCCGCCCCATGACCCCGGACGGCACGCCGGTGATCGGCGCGACGGAGTACAGCAATCTCTACCTCAACACCGGCCATGGCACGCTGGGCTGGACCATGGCCTGCGGGTCGGGAAAGCTCCTCGCGGACCTGATCGACGGCAAGAAGCCGGATATCCAGTCCGACGATCTCAGCCTGGCGCGCTATGGCAGCCGGATGGCGGCCTGAGACGGGGCGGCGCGCGCCTAGCGTCGCGCCGCCTCCCGGCCCGAGAGCAGCAGCAGGGCGAGGATCAGCGTGCCGAACAGGATGCTGCGCCAGCCCGGCGAGGCGTTGACGACGGTGATTAGCGCCGTGATCGTCACCAGCAGGATGGCGCCAGGGATCGAGCCGGCATAGGTGCCGAGCCCACCCAGGATCGAGGTTCCGCCCAGCACCACGGCCGCGATCGAGGCGAGCAGGTAGGGATCGCCGATGCCGACATAGCCCTGCCCGTTCATGCCGAGCACGATGATGCCGGCAAGCCCCGACATGAAGCCGCTGATGCCATAGACGGCCATGGTGGTGCTGGCGATCGGCACGCCGGAGAGCTTGGCCGCCAGCGGACCGGCGCCCATGGCGAACAGGCGCGCGCCGAAGGGCGTCGCGTGCATGACGACCAGCACGACGACGGAGATCACCACCCAGACGAGGATGCCGGCCGGAATGCCTAGAGGCCGCGCATTGCCGACCCAACTGACGAGCGGGTTGGCCGCGGTGACGGCGCTGCCGCCGGCGATGATGATCAAAAGCCCCTGCAGGAAGGTCGCCATCGCCAGCGTCATGATCATCGGATGCACGCGCAGCAAGGCGACTCCGAGGCCGTTGACGAGGCCAATCGCCGTGGTCATGGCGAGCACGGCGAGGATCGGCGTCAGGCCCGTCGGGTCGGCGTCGATGGCGAAGAGCGGCAGTCCGACGGCGGCGACCGTGACGATCGCCGCGACCGAGAGATCGATGCCGCCGGCGATGACGACGAAGGTCTGGCCGGCCGCGACGATGCCGATGACGGCGGCGAGCTCGACCAGATAGCGCAGATGGCCATAGGCACCGAAACCGCGTGAGACGAAGCTGGCGACGATCCAGACCAGCGCCACGATGGCGAAGGTCAGGAACGGCCGGCTGGTGACGACCGCGAGGATGCGGGATCGGGACAGGAATCCGGCGTCGCGAATGCTCATCGGGCCCTCATGCGGAATTGCGGAATGGCGACGGCGCCAATGATGATCAGGCCCTGCGCCACATATTGCGCCACCGGCGTGAAGCCCAGGAAGAACATGACCGAGATCATCAGGCTGAGCAGCAGACTGCCGGCGAGCGCGCCGCGCATGGTGCCCTGGCCCCCGAGGAAGCCGATGCCGCCGAGAACGGCGGCGGCGATCGAGTTGAGCGTGAAGGAATTGCCGATGATCGGATCGCCGGAGCCGGTCTGCGCCGCGACGAACAGGCCGGCGCCGGTGCAGAGCAGGCCGCTGATCGCATAGGCAGCGATCCGCGCCGCATCGACCGGCACGCCGGAGCGATAGGCGCCAACCGGATTTTCGCCGGCGGCATAGAGGCTGAGGCCGAGCGGCGTTGCCAGATAGAGCTTCCAGAGCAGCACGACGACGACCAGCACGCCGAAGGCCGCTGGCGTGTTGCCGGCCAGCAGATCCGACAGCCAGGGCGGCATGGCCCCGCCCGGCCGCGGCAGCACCAGAAGCGCCGCGCCGGCGATGATGAACGAACCGGCCAGCGTCACGACGATGGCCGGCAGGCGCAGGCGCACGACGATGACGCCAGTTGCGGCGCCGATGCCAAGACCGACGAGGCAGACCAGCGCCGTGCCGCCGGCGACGCCGAGCGGGCCGGTCATGGTGGTGGCGGCCAGCACCGCGCCGAGGCTGACCAGCGCGCCGATGGCGAGGCTGATGCCGCCCGTCAGCATGAGGATAGCCTGCGCCATGGCGACGAGGGCAAGCGGGAACCAGCTCTGGGTGAACTTGGCGAAGCCCGATCCGGTGAAGAGGCCGTGGAACAGGAAGCCATAGGCGACCATGAAGGCCAGCACGACGACGAACAGGCCGCGCACGCCGATATTGCGCTTGGCCTGGATCGCCCAATAGAGCGAGCCCGAACGGGCGTGCGGGGAGATGGATGCGTTGCTCATGCCGCCGCCCTTTCCGGCTCGGCGCCCATGGCGGCGGCGACGATCGCCTCCTCGCTCAGTTCGCCCCGCTCAAGCAGCGTGACCACCCGCCCCTCGCGCACGACCGCGACGCGATCGCAGAGATGGACGAGCTCCGGCGTGTCGGAGCTGAGCAGCACGACCGCCTTGCCGGCGGCCGCGAAAGCGCGAAGCATGGCGTAGATCTCCCGCTTGGTCTCGACATCGACGCCGCGCGTCGGGTCGTTCAGAAGCAGCACGGCGGGATCGAGCGGCATCCATTTCGCCAGCGCGACCTTCTGCTGGTTGCCGCCCGAAAGCGCCTGCGCGGCGCGGCCGAGATCGCCCTTGATGGCGAATTGCAGCGCCAGGCCCATCGCCGTCTCGCGCTCGCGGGCGCGGCTGCGCAATTTCAGCGCCGGCATGCGGGCGAAGGCGGGCAGCATCAGATTGGTCACGATCGGATGGATCAGGTGCAGGCCCTCGCGCTTGCGGTCGGCCGGCACATAGGCGAGCCCGCGCGTATTGGCCTGGGGAACGTTGGCGGGAAGTCCCGACGCGTCGTTGATCACGGCTGAGGCCGCCTTGGCGGGAATGGCGCCATAGAGGCCGAGCAGCAGGTCTTCCTGTCCCTGCCCGACCAGGCCGCCAATGCCGACGACCTCGCCTGCGCGGACTTCGAGATCGACATCGCGCATGAGCCCGGCCGCAAACCGGTTGACGGAAACCGCGACGCGCTCGGTCCGCATGCTGTCCCAGCGCGGGAACAGGTCGCCGGGATCGCGTCCGACCATCAGCCGCACCAGCCCGGCGGCATTGACGCCCTCGAGCGGGCGGTCCGCCGTGCAGGTGCCGTCCTTCAGCACGGTAACGTGCTGGCAAAGCTGCATCACCTCGTCCAGGCGGTGCGAGATATAGAGAATGGCGATGCCCTCGCTGCGCAGCTTTTCCAGGAGCGTGGTGAGGATGCGCGTTTCGGTGGCGGAGAGCGACGAGGTGGGCTCGTCGAGGATCAGCACGCGCGGCTTGCGATAGAGCGCCTTGGCGATCTCGACCATCTGGCGGCGGCCAAGCGACAATTCCCCGACCGGCGTCGCAAGCGGTTCGTTCAGGCCGACAAGGTCGCAGGCCGCCTTCGCCCCTGCCGCCAGTGCCGGGTAGTCCACCAGCCCGAAGCGGCGCGGATAAGCGCCGAGGCCGATATTTTCCGCGATCGACAGCGAATTGGTGAGGCTCAGTTCCTGTTGCACCACCGCGATGCCGGCGCGGCGCGCCTCCGGCGGGCTGTGGCGCGAGACGGCCTTGCCGTCGATCTCGATAGTCCCGCTGTCCGGACGCAGAGCGCCGGACAGCAGGTTGATCAGCGTGGACTTGCCCGCGCCATTCTCGCCGAGCAGCGCATGGATGCGGCCCGGCTCGAGGGAGATGGACACCGAGCGCAGGACCGGGTTGCCGAAGAACGCCTTCGACACCCCGCGCGCGGCGAGGATGGGCACGGACGATGCCACGGCTCCCGCCCTACTTCTGGGCCAGAAGCTTGGCGAAGAGCTCGCGGTCATACGGCGAATAGATATAGCCGTCGGCCGGGAAGTCCTTGGCGCGGGCCAGGTACTCGTCGATGTTGGAGTTGTCGATGATCGGCAGCGGCACCTTGACGAAGGCCGGCACGTCCTTGCCTTCCAGCGCCTGCACGGCGGTATAGGCCGCAAAGGCACCCAGCCAGTTCGGCTGCATCGTCGCCCAGCTCTTCAGGCCCTTTTCCTTCCAGAGTTCCAGGAACTGGCGGGCATTCTCGCCGGTGATCGGCACCTGCTCGCGGCCCTGCTTGTCGAGGGCCAGCACGGCGCCGGCCGAAAGCGCCCCGCCGAAGGAGAGGATGCCGTCGATTTCCGGATTGGCGAACAGCAGGCTGGTCACCGCCTCCTGCGCCGGGGCAACGTTGTAGGCGGTATTGGTCTCGGCCAGGATCTGGATGCCCGGATTGGCCTTGAGCAGATCATTGCCGCCAGCGCGGCGATCGTCGCTGACCGAAACGCCGGCCGGGCCGTTCAGGATGATGATCTTGCCCTTGCCCCCCAGCGCATCGATCATGAACTTGGTGGCCTGCTCGCCCCACTGGTGCGAGTCCGTATTGACCTTGGCGGTCACGTCGTTGGTGTCGACCAGGCTGTCGAAGTTGATGATGGCGATGCCTTTGGCGCAGGCATCGGCCAGCACGCGGGCGGGCGCCGTCGACGAGCCGGCGATCAGGATGATGGCATCGACATTGGCGTCGATCATCGACTGGATCTGCTGGATCTGGACATTGGAGTCGCCCTGCGCGTCAGTCACGACGAGCTTGTCGACCAGCCCTTCCTTCTTCAGCTGCTCGACTTCCGCTTCGATCGTGCCCTGGGTCTGCTTCATCCAGGTCGGCACGGAGTAGATGTTGGCCCAGCCGAGCGTATAGGGCGCCTTGCGGTCACCCTTGATGCAGTTGGCGGCGGCGTCGGCATGCGAGGCGCCCAGAACGTTCAGAAGGATACCGAGGCCGAGCACGCTTGCGGATGCAAAAAGCGAAGACTTCTTCATGTTGTTCCCCTGGAAGGTTGTGCCTCGACGCGCAGGGAAACGACAATGCAGAATCGCGCAGCCGCCATGACGCGGCCTGTCTGCCAATCGCCGTGAACTCTCCGCCCGGGCCCCCATTTTTGTCCGATATACTAGACAGTGCGTCTGTATATCGGACAAAAGTGAGGCTAATCTGAGCCACGATATCTTTCAAGGGCCTTCGCCCGCCCGCCATCCAAGCAACGAACCAGGCATCTCATGACGGAAACCGAGACCCTAGAAAGAAGCCGGCCCGAGACAGCAACGGCAACCGGGGGCGAGCGCAAGCGCGGCATTGACCGCGTCATCATCCTGCTGGAGGCGCTGCTGCGTCAGCGGGCGCCGATGCGCGTCGGCGACATCGCCCGGCGGATCGGCGCGCCGCGCTCGACGACCTACGAGATCGTCAATCGCCTGCTCGAAGCCGACATGCTGGAGACGGTGGGAACCGACGGGCATGTCTATTTCGGCCGCGCCATGCACCTGTTCGGCTGGGCCTACAGCCACCACAACGCGCATTATCCGCGCATCATCGAGACGCTCGACCGGCTGGCCGCCGAAACCGGCGAGACGGTGCAGCTCTGCAGCCTGCGCGGCAACAAATATGTCGTGCTCGATTGCCGCGATTCCGCCGGGCCGTTCCGCATTTCCAGCCAGGTCGGCGTCGAGGTGCCGATCCCCTGGACGGCTTCGGGTCGGCTGCTTCTCAGCCACATGGACGAGGACGCGGTCCGCGCCTTCATCCCGCCAGAGGATTACCGGCTGCCGGATGGACGGTGGCTGCCGCAGGAAGAATTCCTGGAAGCCATCGCGCTGGCGCGCCAGCAGGGCTACAGCGAGAGCGCGGCGCTGGCCGACCGTTTCACCTGGTGCCTGGCGGCGCCGATCCTTGACGGACGCGGCGCCATGACCCTGACGCTCTGCTTCGTGCTGCCGATCGATACGCCGGAGGCCCGCCGCATCGAACTGCTGGCCCTGCTGCGCGAACGCGCCGCCAGCCTCGGCCTCGTCGGCGAATAGTAGCGGCTCCCCCAGGAGATCTCGTCCCTCAGTGGATGAGTGTTGCGGCAAGCACGGCGTCGGCCTAAAACGGTTTTGTAAATCGTTTTTTTCGGGACAAGCCGCGGGCTTCGTTCCGGCCGAGAGGTCGCCGTCCCATGTCGGACAAGCCGATTTCCATACGCGACGTCGCCGAGCGGGCGGGCGTGTCGCCCGGCACCGTCTCGAATGTCATGAACGGCAGCAAGCCGGTCAATCCGGCGCTCGCGGAGCGGGTCCGCCAGGCGGCGCGCGAACTGGGCTACCAGGCCGACCGGGCGGCGGCGCTGCTGCGCACCGGCAAGGCGCGGATCATCGCCGTACTGGTCCCCGATCTCGACAACCCCTTCTTCACCTCGGTGGTTTCCGCGGTCGAAACCTCGCTGCGCGACCAGGGCTACGAACTCATCGTCGCCAGTTCCAATGGCGACGAGGCGACCGAGCATTCGCGCCTCGCCGCCATGCTGGCCTGGCGCCCGGCGGGACTGGTCGTCATCCCCTGCTCCGACGACTTTTCTGCCCGCGCTCGGATCGAGCAGGCCGGCGTGCCCTATGTCATCGCCGATCGCATCACCCGCGAGCCCACCGCCGACACCGTATCGGTCGACAATGAGGACGCCGGCACCATCGGCGCGCGGCATCTGCTCGACCTTGGCCATCGCAACATCCTGGTCGCCGCCTCCGTGCTCACGCTTGGCAACATCCGCGAGCGCTGCGCCGGCATTGGCGCGACGCTGGCGCGCGCGGGCCTGCCGCCGCCCGTCGTTCTCGAGGCGGGCGGCCATTTCGAACTGGCCGCCACCCGTCTCTCGCAATGGCTCGATGCCAACCGCTGGCCGACGGCCATTCTGGCGCTGACCAATTTCACCACGCTCGGCGCGCTCGCGGCACTGGCGGAACGGCAGATCGGCATTCCGCGACCGATCTCGCTGATCGGCTTCGACGACTATGCCTGGATGCGGGCGCGCGCCACGCCGCTGACCGCGATCCGCCAGCCGGTAACGGAAATCGGCGAGGCGATCTGGGCGCGGCTCAAGGCACGGATCGATGGCGATGTTTCGCCGCCGGCGCATATCCAGCTGAAATGCAGCCTGGAGATCCGCGCCTCGACGGCCGCGCCTTCGGTAGAAGACGGAATTTCAACAGGGGCCGCTTGAGCTCCGAGACACGAGGGAGGAACCACCATGAAGAACAAGCTGGGCGTCCACGCACAGGTCTGGGTCGGCGGCTGGAGCCATGAGGAAGCGGCCCGCGCGATCGCGAGCACGGCATCGCTGGGCTACGATTATATCGAAGCGCCGGCGCTCGATCCGTCGCTCATCGACATCGACTTCACCCGCAAGGAGCTGGAGAAGGCCGGGCTCGGCATCACCACCTCGCTAGGCCTCGATGACAGCTGCGATATCTCGGCCGGCGACCCCGGCAAGAAGGCGCGCGGCGAGGCGCATCTGATGCAGGTCGTGAAGACCACGCGCGACCTCGGCGGCACCCACATCACGGGCATCCTCTATTCCGGCTTCCAGAAATATTTCACCGCCGCTACCAAGGAGGGCGTCGCCGGCGCTGTCGAAGTTCTGCAGCGCGTCGCGGAGGAAGCTGCCAAGAGCAACATCACGCTCGGCCTCGAAGTGGTGAACCGCTACGAGACCAACGTCATCAACACCGCCGCCCAGGGCGTCGAGCTCTGCAAGCGCGTCGGCATGGCCAACGTCAAGGTTCACCTCGATTGCTATCACATGAACATCGAGGAAGCCGACGCCGAGCAGGCGATCATCGATACCGGCGACTATCTCGGCTATTTCCACACCGGCGAGTCGCATCGCGGCTATCTCGGCACCGGCTCGATCGACTTCGTGAAGATCTTCCGCGGGCTGGTGAAGGCCAACTATCAAGGCCCGATCTGCTTTGAATCCTTCTCCTCCGCCGTCGCCGGCGAGCCGCTGACCGGCATTCTCGGCATCTGGCGCAATCTCTGGACCGACTCCACCGATCTCTGCCGCCACGCGATGGAGTTCACCCAGGCCCAGATGCACGCCGCCAAGCAGGCCCAGGCGATTGGGGGCAGCGTCGACTGGTAATCCAAGGAAGCCGGTGCGAGACGGGCACTCCCGCCGCACCGGCTCACTCATCGCGAGACGGGCGTCTCCGCCTTCGCCGGCACGCTCGAAACCCATAAGTTCCCCAGCGTAATGCAAGCTTAAATCTCTATCCCTGAAGGGATACGCGATTCTTAACATCGCCATAGCAAGCGAACGCAGCTGATGCTCGCCCACAATACGCTAGCCGCAACCGATCCGGCGATTCGAAAACCTCTTGACTCCAGTATCCGAACCACTAGCGTAGAATTATTACGGATTTTTAAATATCCGCTCGATGCCTGCGAAATGCAGACGGGTTATTGGCTGGCACGCGCCGGATTCCTAGCATTCCCAGCCCCTTGAGGGGCAGACGCCAGAGACGTAAGCGTTTCCGGCTTGCAATGCATGTGCTTTCAGGGGGCCCTCATCTTCCGAAATGCCCTTTCTGTCGTTCGATGGCCTCATGTCATCGGCCGGCGGAGGTGAGTTTATTGTAGACCATGAACTGGATCTTGCGAGAATGCCGCGGGGGTATCGCATGAAGATCTCTATCGAAGCCGGCTGCCCGGCTGGATCGTCTCATCGTGAACAAGCGGGTTCAACATGACGGCGCGGGGCGCGATCCTGGTAACGGGCGGCGCCGGCTATATCGGCAGCCATACCTGCAAGCAACTGGCCATGGCCGGCTACCTGCCCGTTGCTTTCGACAATCTCGCCCGCGGCCATCGCAGCGCCGTGCGCTGGGGCCCCTTGGTCGAGGGCGACATTCGCGATGTAGCGGCTCTGGAAGGCGCCATCCGGCGCTACAGGCCCGACGCCATCTGCCATATCGCCGCCCTCGCCTATGTCGGCGAGTCCGTCGCCGATCCGGCGGCCTATTATTCCAACAACGTCCTGGGCACGCTTTCCGTCCTCGACGCCGCGCGCAGGACCGGCATCGATCGGCTGGTCTTTTCCAGCAGTTGCGCGACCTATGGCGAGCCGGACGTCCTGCCCGTGCCGGAAGGTGCCGAGCAACGGCCGATCAGCCCGTATGGACGATCGAAGCTGATGGGCGAGCAGATCATCCGGGACTATGCCCACGCCTATGACAGCCGCTACGTGATCCTGCGCTATTTCAATGCCTGCGGCTGCGACCCCGCGGGCGAGATCGGCGAGTGGCACTCGCACGAGACGCATCTTGTACCGCGGGTATTGATGGCTGCCCATGGCATCCTGGCCTCGATCGAGATCTATGGCGACGATCACGCGACGCCGGACGGCACCTGTGTGCGCGACTATATCCATGTCACCGATCTGGCCCGCGCCCATGGCCTGGCGCTTGAGCATCTAGCGCGGGGTGGCGAGAACCTCGCGCTCAATCTCGGGACCGGGCAAGGCCTCTCCGTGCAGCAGATCCTCGATGCCGCCGCGCGCCAGACCGGCAATCCCGTGCCGAGCACCATCCAGCCCCGACGGCAAGGCGACCCACCGATCCTTTATGCCGACCCGAGCCTGGCGCGCCGCACGCTCGGCTTCACGACGCAGCATTCCGACATCGACACGATCCTCGGCACGGCCCTGGCCGAACTGGCCTCGCGCCAGCCGAAATCAATCGTCCAAGCGACTTAATTCGAAGTCTCGACCCCATCCGCCGGCTTCGGCGCTGTGAATACGGCACAGAAGGCGGCCCGGCCTTTGAACCCAGTTTGCGTAGGTGAGCGATGGACCCGAAATTCGAAATCGCCTCGGCCAGATCCCTGGAAAATGCGGCCATCCCGGCCTCCGCGCCGGAGCGACGGCGCAGAGGAGTCGACGCCCGCGAATATCCCTTCAAGCGCGGCTTCGACATAGTGCTGGCGGCAGCGATGCTTCTCTTGCTACTGCCGGTCGCCATTCTGATCGCGGGCTTGATCGGCCTTGGCGGCCAGCCGATCTTCTTTCGCTCGCACCGCATCGGACGCGGCGGACGCCGCTTCGCCATGTACAAGTTTCGCACGATGGAGCCCGATGCCGAGCGCAGGCTGGAGACCTATCTGGCCAACAATCCCCAGGCCCGGATCGACTACGAGTCCCGCTACAAGCTGAAAGGAGACCCTCGCGTCACGCTTCTGGGCCGCTTCCTGCGCCAGTTCAGCCTCGATGAACTGCCCCAGTTGATCAATGTCCTGAAAGGCGAGATGAGTCTGGTCGGACCGCGCCCCCGGCTGCTGCGCGAAATCGCCGACGCTGAGCGCTACAATACGCGCCATTTCGAGGCCTATTATCTCTGCCGCCCCGGCATGACGGGCCTATGGCAGGTTTCCGGCCGCTCCGACACCGATTACCACACCCGCATCCGCCTCGACGCAATCTATGTCCGGCAGATGAGCCTCCTGCAGGACCTAGCCATCCTAGCCCAGACCATTCCAGTGGTCCTGCTGGGCCGCGGCGAATACTGAAGAAGCCTTCGCCGCGGCGCGCTCGGCTAGCGCCTGCGCAACGCCGCGCGCTAAGGCGTCGAGACCTTCAGGCCGACAAGGCCGAGGATGATCAAGGCGACGCTGGCGATGCGGAACAGCGTCGCCGCCTCGCCCAGAACGAAAACGCCGACGCAGAACGCGCCGACAGCGCCGATGCCCGTCCAGATCGCATAGGCGGTGCCGAGCGGCAGCGACTTCATCGCGACCGAGAGCAGCCCGAAGCTGATGATCATGGTGACGATGGTGATGATCGTCGGGGTGAGTTTCGTGAAGCCGTCCGAGTGCTTCATCGTCGAAGCCCAGACCACCTCGAACACGCCGGCAAGCAGAAGATAAACCCAGGCCATCAGGCCCTCCACGAAAGGGCCGGGCCGTCCCGGAAATGTTACCCATGATGGGGAGGTCGTCCTCTACCCGAAAGATAGCGATGCGGCGACAGGGGAGCAAGGGTGCGAGCCTCGTAGCGAAACGCGGGCCGTGACGATGAATGCCCGCATCCTGGCAGCTCATCCGCATTTTAGTTAAAAATTTGAACTAATTCAGTCGACGGACATTGCCGGCTCGCTGTAGCCTTTGTTGACGTAGCGGGAGATGAACGGATGCGCTGGTTTTTCAGCCTGCTCCGCCGCCGTCCTCGCAGTAGCGTCTGGAGGGTGGACGGCGATGGCGACTTCGCCTGGGCGGCGGCGGGGAACGATATTTCCAAACCGCCCTGGATGAGATTGCCGGCGGAAAGACCGAGCTTGGCCACCAGATTTCCGTTGTCGCCGACCTGATCCCCGAGCGCGATCACCTTGGCCATTCGACCGCCGTCCGGGTCATGATCAGCGGCGTGCAGGTTGGAAATCTGGCGGCCTCCCATGCC
This sequence comes from Kaistia defluvii, assembly GCF_040548815.1. Classification (NCBI taxonomy): domain Bacteria; kingdom Pseudomonadati; phylum Pseudomonadota; class Alphaproteobacteria; order Hyphomicrobiales; family Kaistiaceae; genus Kaistia; species Kaistia defluvii. Next base: position 2,675,310 of record NZ_JBEPSM010000001.1, read on the forward strand.
GAGGCGTTGCTTCATGCGCTCGACGTCCGCGCCTTCCAGTCCGCCCGGGTCGAGGCGATGATCGTCGGCGGTTGGGTGGGCGAGGCGATGCGCGGTCGGCAGGGCGATTATTTCGTGCTTCTGGACCTGCCGCTTTGGGCGCTGGAATGGTCTGGCGACGCCAAGCCAAGCGGCAAGACGGCGGACGCCCGGCCGCAATCCTGTGCAGCCGGCGCGTCGAGCCTACCCGACGGCGCCTGACGCCCCTGCGCGCCTTCGCCGACGCGAAGCAGTCCAGTCACATCCGAGAACCAAGGCCCCCTTGGCGATCAGCCGCCGCTCCACCGATCGCGCGATTCCCGTAGCGCGCCGACGGGATCTCCGCCCCCTCCCAATCCACGGACAGAATTCCTCCGCACGCAGACTGGTCACGGTCGCCGGGGAACGCCAGTATGGTGGGCCGAAGGCCAGGAGAGCGCCCGCCCGGTCCTAGCAGCTCAGGAGGAAGGTCCGCCATGCCCACCCAATCCAAAGAAGGCGCCGATCGGCGCGACTTCCTGATGGCTTCGCTGGCGGCCGTGGGCGCGTCGGCCCTGGGCGCCAACAGCGCGAGCGCCCAGGAGCCGCCGGCATCGAGCGAGGACGCCGTGCCCAAATCGACGCACGGCACCGTCTACACCGGGGAGATCATCCAGGGAAAGAAGGTCGTCAGCGCGCTCCATGTCGAGGACCTGGAGCCCGGGCAGAAGCATCTTCTGTATTTCCAGGGCGTGGAGATGCCGAGCGGGCAGCACTGGTATGTGTCGGTCGTCGTCGTGCGGGGCGCGAAGCCCGGCAAGCGCGTCGTTCTGGTGAGCGGCGTGCATGGCGACGAAATGAGCTCCATCCACACGGTGCAGACCGTGATCAACCAACTCGACCCCGCGCAGATGGCGGGCACGGTCATGGCCGTCACGGATGTCGCGCGCCCGGCCATCGAGAGCATGCAGCGCCGATGGCCCAATTATGGCCGGGGCCAGGACCTGATCGACATGAATCGGGAATGGCCCGGCAACGAGAACGGCATCACCGCGCCCAGCCGGCATGCAGGGCTCCTGTTCAACCGGCTGCTGCGGCCCAACGCCGACGCGGCGATCGACTTCCACACCGGGACGACGGGGTTCGAAGTCGCGGCCTTCAACCTCGCCGGCATGGATGTGCTCGAGATCAAGGCGATGGTGGACCTGTTTCCGATCGGCCAGGTCTTCGACAACCACGTCTATCCCGGGGTGCTGCACAACGCGCTGGTCGACGCGGGCGTCCCGTCCTTTTGCGCGGAGGTCGGCGCTGCCCGCATCCTGGACCTCGACATGATCGCCCTGTTCGTGGAGGGCACGATGAATGTCCTCAAGCACCACGGCATCCTGGCGGGAGCGATGGGCCGCACCGGCAAGGATGTGGGCGTGTTTGTCGGCAACAGCGCCTTCCCCGTCCTGGCGACCCAGGGCGGCCTGGTGGAGCTTCTGGTCAAGCTCAACGACAAGGTCGAAGCCGGGCAGAGAATCGCGATCCAGCGCAACAGTTTCGGCGAAGTGGTGGCTGAATATTCCAGCGGCGTGGCCGGCGAGGTGACAGGCCTGCGGAGCGACGCGATGGCCGAACCCGGCAATCCCCTCGCCTTCATTCTCTTCCACCAGTCCACGTCGGATGGGGCCGAAACCTATCCCGAGTGATCCGGGACCGAAGGCTTGGGGAGGCGTCGGGACTCTGGAGGCTTCCGGAAAATCGACGACAAACCGAGGCGCGAGGCCGGCGGCTTTCAGGTCAGCGATTTCGGTGGAGAGAGGATGGTGGGCGTGACAGGGATTGAACCTGTGACCCCTACGATGTCAACGTAGTGCTCTCCCGCTGAGCTACACGCCCATCCTTCTCAACGCGACCGGCGGGACCGGCGGCGTGAGCGAGGGTATACAGGGCGATTTCCGAAGCTTCAAGCCTCGTTTTTCGACCCTGTTGAAAACTCCCTCAGGCGGCAAGCAGCCGCTCTACCTCATTGACCAGATCGCGCAGGTGGAAAGGCTTGGAAAGCACCTTCGCATCCTTGGGCGCGTTCGAATCGGGATTGAGGGCGACGGCGGCGAAGCCCGTGATGAACATCACCTTCAGATCAGGATCGAGCTCGGTGGCGCGGCGCGCCAGTTCGATGCCGTCCATCTCCGGCATGACGATATCCGTCAGCAGCAGGGTGAAGGGTTCTTCGCGGATGCGTTCATAGGCGCTGCGGCCATTGTCGAAGGACACGACATCATAGCCGGCATTCTGCAGCGCCTTCGCCAGAAAGCGGCGCATGTCATTGTCGTCTTCGGCAAGCAGGATGCGGTTCATCAGGGAATCCATGGCTGGACGGTCGATCTCGTTCGCAAGGCGCCTACTATGCGCGGCCTGGGCGATTTGGTTATTGAATTACGGCTGAACGAAGTAAAGATCGGGTGAATGGAGCGAAACTTCCCCTGCCCGAAGCGCGCCAGACGACATAGAATGGGCCTTTCGGACAGGACGCGGCCCCGGCCGCAACCGCGAGGAGAACGATCATCAACGCCGCGCCGGATTTTGCAGACGCGCTTCCCTTCGAGGTGGTGGCTCCGGCCGAGCAGCGCATACCCTTCGTGTTCAATTCGCCCCATAGCGGCCGCGTCTACCCGGCCGCTTTCCTGGAGGCCTCGAAGCTCGACGAGAAGACGATCCGCCGCTCGGAGGATACGTTCGTCGACGAATTGTTTGCGTCCGTCGTGCCGCTCGGCGCCCCCCTGATGCGGGCGCATTTTCCCCGCGCCTGGCTGGACGTGAACCGCGAGCCCTACGAACTGGACCCGCGCATGTTCGATGGCGACCTGCCGTCCTATGCCAATATCCGCTCGCTTCGGGTCGCAGGTGGCCTGGGGACGATCGCCCGCGTCGTCTCGGAAAATGTCGAGATCTATGCCGAGCCGATCCCGGTGGCGGTGGGGCTCCATCGCATCGAGACGGTCTACAAGCCCTATCACGAGACGCTGCGCCAGACGCTGGCGGCGACGCATGAGCGCTTCGGCTATTGCGTGCTGGTCGATTGCCACTCCATGCCGTCCAGCGTGCGGACCCTGCCCGGCAGGGCACGGGCCGACATCGTGCTCGGCGACCGCTATGGCACCAGCTGCGCGCCGGGCATTTCGGAAGCCGCCTATTCGATCCTGAGCGACGCGGGTTATGCGGTCGCCCGCAACAAGCCCTATGCCGGCGGCTTCATCACCGAGCATTACGGCCGACCCAGCCGCGGCCTGCATGCGCTGCAGATCGAGATCAATCGCGGGCTCTATATGAACGAGCGGACGCTGCAGCCCAATGCCGGCTATGATCGGCTCGCGGCCGACTTGGCGCGGTTCGCGGCGGCGCTTTCGAGCCTGCCGGACGCCGCGCTCTACCCGCTGGCCGAAGCGGCGGAGTAGCCCTACCCACCATCGCGAAAACGGAACTGCGGGCAGAAAAAAGGGCCGCTCGTCAAACGAGGCGGCCCAAGTCTAGGGAGGAAACGCCCAAGAAGGGCAGCGGTAGATCGACGCCAATCGATGTACCGCACCGCAATAAGTTGCGCTTGCACTGCAAAAAGATCAAGACCCTTTCCCACGCTCGCGCCCAAGTGCGACGATTCCGCCACGGTAGACGTCGCCGCGGGAGACGCGCCCCGCGAACCACTTGAAATAGACGTTTTAAATCAGATTGTTAGACAGGAACGCCTGAACGGAGCGTCGTTATGCATATAGCGCATGGCACGTCTGCAGCAGCCTTTTGGAGCCTAGAATGACCGATCCGACCCTGATTGCCTTCCTCGATCGGCTCGCTGATTCTGCCGGAAAAGCGATCATGCCGCATTTTCGCGCACTCAATTCCGTCGAGAACAAAGCGGCCACCGGCTTCGATCCGGTCACCGTCGCCGACCGCGCTTCGGAAGAGGCGCTGCGCGCGCTGATCAACGAGCATTACCCGTCGCATGGCATCATGGGCGAGGAGTTCGGCGATGAGAATCTCGACGCCGAGAACGTCTGGGTGCTCGATCCGATCGACGGCACGCGCGCTTTCATTTCCGGCCTGCCGGTCTGGGGCACGCTGATCGGCCTCACCACTGGCGGCAAGCCCTCGCTCGGCATGATGGCCCAGCCCTTCACCGGCGAGCGCTTCGCCGGCAATGGCGCACGGGCCTGGTACACCGGGCCGGAAGGCGACCGGGTCCTGAAGACGCGAGCCTGCGACAAACTTTCGGATGCCGTGCTGTTCACGACCACGCCGTCGCTGTTCAAGGGCAGCGATCGCGAGGCCTATGACCGGGTCGAGAACGAGGTCCGCCTCGCCCGCTATGGCTGCGATTGCTACGCCTATTGCATGGTGGCCGCGGGCTTTGCGGATGCCGTGATCGAGGTTGGCCTGCATGCCTATGACATCGTGGCACTGATCCCGGTGATCGAAGGCGCCGGCGGCCGGGTCACCAGCTGGGACGGCGGCTCGGCCGCATCCGGCGGCCGCGTGGTGGCATCCGGCGACGCCCGCCTTCACGACCAGATCCTGGAAACGCTGAACCGCGCAGGCTGAGCGGGGAGTTCCTCACCTCTCCGTGGGGAGAGGTGAAGAAGGCGACCTTCAGATCGACTGCAGCAGGCCACCATCGACGGCGATCGCCTGTCCGGTGATGTAGCTGGCGCGCTCGGAGGCGAGGAAGGCGGCAAGCGCGGCGAACTCTTCCGGCTCGCCGATGCGGCCGGCCGGGATCTTCGAGCCCATTGATGCGCTGGTGACTCCGACTTCCTTCATCCGGTCCGTATTGGTGTAGCCCGGCAGCAGCGCGTTGACCGTCACACCCGACGCCGCGACGTCGCGGCTGATCGCGTTGACGAGGCCGAGCAGGCCGGCGCGCAGGCCGTTGGAGACCACGAGGCCCGGCTGCGGCTCCTTGGCCGCGACGGAGGTGACGGCCAGGATACGGCCGAAGCCGTTTGCCTTCATCGCCGGCAGCGCCTCGCCGACGCTCTCGACGAAGCTCATCCAGAGATTGTTGAAGCCCGCCTGCCAGGCCTGATCGGTGATCGCCTCGAAATTGCCGGGCGCGGGACCGCCCGTATTGGTGACGAGGATATCGACGCTGCGACCGAGTTTCTCGGCTGCCTGCTGCACCAGCGCGCGGCCGGCGCCGGGCTTGGAAACGTCGCCGGCGATGCCGATGACGCCGAGTTCCTTGGCCGTCGCCTCGACGCGGGCGGGATCTCGCGCGACGATCACGACCTTGGCGCCCTCGGCCGCCAGCTCGGCCGCGATGGCGCGTCCAAGCCCGCGCGAGCCGCCGAAGACGAGGGCGGTCTTGTCGTTCAGTTTCAGGTCCATGGACGAAAAATCCTGCAGTTCGAAAGAAGGAAAGGCTCGCTGATGCGCGCCGCGAAGGCCACCCGCCCCGACCGGACGATTGGCGCTCGCTAGGCCGCGCCGTCGAGCTGCTGGCGGGCGGAGAGATAGTGCTCGATCGCCCGCGCCAGGCGGCGCACGCCTTCGGCAATCACCTCGGGCGAACTGCGGGTGAAATTGACCCGCATGGCAAAGCGGTTCTCGCCGGTGAAGTCGAAGACGCTGCTCGGGACATAGGCGACCTTCTCCTCGACCGCGAATTTGTAGAGCGCGTCGGTGTCGATCGCGTCGCCCTTCGAGCGCATCCACACGAACATGCCGCCGACCGGCACCTCCCATTCGAACCAGTCGGCAAGCCGCGCATTCGCCTCGCGCAGCAGAGCGTCGCGGCGCTCGCGATAGACCGGCACGATGGAGCGTGAATGCTGGTGGTCGAATTCGCGCTCCATCAACTCCAGCGCAATCGCCTGCGTCAGCAAACTGCCGCTGAGGTCGCTCGCCATCTTGGTCAGGGCCAGGTTCTGGATCATGCCGGGCTCGGCGATCACCCAGCCGACGCGCAGGCCCGGCACCAGGCTTTTCGAAACCGTGCCGAGATAGATCACGGGCCCGTCATAGGGGCCCGGCCGGGTGGAGCGGGCGACCGAATGGCTCAATATGCTCGGACCCGGCGAACCGTCGAGCTGGATCGAGAGATACGGGTCGTCCTCGACCAGCCAGGTGCCGGCTTCCAGCACCTTGTCGAGCAGGGCGACGCGCCGCTCCTGCGACACCAGCACGCCGGTCGGGTTGGAATAGTTCGGTACGGAATAGACGAACTTCGCCCGCGCCAGCGTGGCGTCGAAATCGGGATCGGTCAGCGTCCAGTCGAGCGGCCGATAGCTGGGAGCGCGCGGCCGCCAGGCATCGAGCGCGCCGAGATAGGTTGGCGCCTGCGCGACGATCAGTTCGCCCGGATCGACCAGAACCTTGCCGATCAGGTCGAGCGCCTGCATCGAGCCGGTAGTCAGCAGCACGTTCGCCGCCGTGAAGGTGCCGCCGGTCTCAGCCGAGGCGCGCGCCGCGATCAGCTGGCGCAGCGCCGGCAGGCCCTCGACCGGGCCATATTCCATGATCGTCGCGCCATGGCGAGCGATCGCCGCCTGCGCCGCTGCCTGCACCTCGGCGACCGGATAGAGTTCGGCCGCCGGCAGGCCGCCGGCGAGGCTGACGACGTCGGCACGACCGCCAAAGGCCAGGAACTGCTGCGAAATATCGTTGCTGGACCGGAGCCAGGCCGCCGTCTGCGGCCGGGGGGTGCTTGCCTTGGCGCTCGCCATCGTCGGAAACCTCGAAGGTTCAGGGAAGTTCGGCGGGCGCCGCGCCCGCCGGAAGCGTCAGAGCCGGGGATCGGGATCCTCGGTATTGCCGCGGCTTTCCTGCACGATCATTCGGCCGGTCGAGGCGGCATAGCGGAACTGGCAGGCCTCGACATAGTCGGGATCCTTGATCCAGGCATCGACATGCGCCTTGCTGGGGAATTCGAGGATCACCATGCGGTCGGTGAAAGGGGGGCCTTCGGCCGCAGAAACCTCGTCGCCGCGCGTCAGAAACCGGCCGCCATGCCGCTTTACGATCGGCGGCGTACGGTCGGTGTATTTCTTGTAGGTCACGGGGTCGTGGATCGCCATCGTACAGATCACATAGGCCGGCATTGTCGTCTCCCTTGTTTGCTAGACAATAGCGCTCGAATGGCGAGGGAATCCGTGCAATTTTTCGTGGGGCTTGCCTTAGCCTCGCAAGAACTCGCTTGCAGAGGCCGCTTCGTTAGGGAAAAACGCCAATGGTCGAACTCGACCCGATCGACCGCCGGATCCTCGCCGTGCTGCAGGCCGACGGCCGCATGTCCAACCTAGAAGTCGCCGAACGCGTCGGCCTGTCGCCGACGCCCTGCAGCCGGCGCATCAAGCGGCTGGAGGAGAGCGGCGTCATCCAGGGCTATTCGGCCCGAATCAACCCGCTGGCGCTCGGGCTCTCCATCTGCGTGGTGGTCAGCGTTCGCCTGGCCAAGCAGACGCCGGATGCGGCGAGCCAGTTCCTGAGCGCGATCGAGGACCGGCCGGAGATCACCGAATGCCTGCTGGTCACCGGCAGCGTTGATTATCTGCTGCGGGTCTGGGTTAGGGATATCGAAGCGCTGCGGCAGTTCATCTCCGCCGCTCTGCAGGCGATTCCCTGCGTCGCCGAGACCTCGACCATGGTCATTCTCGACACGACGAAATCGAACGGCCTGTCGACGGCGGAGACCGTGGCCAAGCGCTAGTCGAAGATCACGCCTCGCTGCCGGGTATGAACTCGTCGAAGGCGGCCCAGAACAGGCCGCGCATCGGATCGCGCTCCATCAGGATCTCGTGCCGCGCGCCGGGGATGACGATCTGCGCGCCGATCCGCATCTCGCGGGCAAAGCGCTCGATCGCAAGCGGCGACACGACCCGGTCCTCGCCGGCGGCGATCATCAGGGTCGGGATGCGGATGCTGGCAGCAAAAGCGGGATCGGCCGCCTCATTCATCGCGCGGCAGGCGGCGTGCAGCCACGAAATGGTCGGAGGGCCGACCATCAGCTCCGGCCGCGTCTGGCCGATGGCGATCGAGCGGGCGAAGCGGCGCGGATCGCTGGTGAGCGGATTGCCCTTGAAGCCGCGCTCCTCGACCTGGGCGATCTTCGAGCCGGGCGGAAAGGCATCGCCGAGGCCCAGCAGCGAAAAGCAGCCGGCCGTGAAGTTGATCAGAGCGCGCGAGGGCGCGAAGCCGCCGAAATCGAGCAGCGGCGACACCAGCACCATGCGCGCAAAAGTCTGGCGCGACCGGCGCGCGACGCGCAGGCAGACCAAGCCGCCCGTCGAATGCGCCAGCGCGAAATAGGGCGGCGGGCAGTCGGGCAGCACCACCTGCTGCATGAACGCCTCGAGATCGCGCTCGAACTCGGAGAAATCGTCGACATGGCCTTTGCGGGGGTTGGCGAGCCGCCGGTCGGAAGCGCCCTGCCCGCGCCAGTCGAAGCTCGCCACCGCGAAGCCGCGCTGCAGCAGTTCGCCGACGACTTCGTAATATTTCTCGATCGCTTCGGCGCGGCCATGGATGAGGCAGACCGTGCCCTTCCGCTGTCCCGGCGGGCGCCAGTATGCGGCGCGCAGCTTGACCCCGTCGACGGTCGTGACGGTCTGCTCGACGGCGCCTTCGGGGACGGGATTGTCAGGAGAGGATTGCAAACTCATCCGCCGCGCGGTTCCGCATTCGAGCATCGCATTCAGGGCCAACCGGTCTTAGCCGACCAACCGGGGAGCGACAAGCGATGGGCCGCAACCGGCCTCGCCCGGACAAGAAGAAACCGGCGACATCCAGGGATGTCGCCGGCTGACAGGCCGACCTCGCGCGGGGGGCGGATTCGAGATCGACCGACCGGTCAGAGCCGAATGGCTCCGGAAACGGGACTACCAGCGGCGCCAGTCATTGCCCCAACCACCGTGCCAACCGCGATCGCCGCGCCAGTCATTCTCGATCACCCGGCGGCGCACGATCTCGCCGGACCAGGAATCGACCACCACGATGACGTCCCGGCCACGCGGACCGATGGCGCGGACGATATAGGCGTCGCCGCGGCGGTTGATGATGTCGATGCGGGCGTAGCCCTGGCGGGCGAGCAACCGGTAGATCTGGCGGCCGTCAAGCTGGCGACGGGGCGGCGGCGGGCGGCGATAGTCGCGATCGTCCCGATAGCCGCGGTCGTCATTGTAACGACCGTAGCCGCCGCGCCCGCCTTCGAAGCGGTAATCCTGGGCCTGCGCCGCGATCGGCAGCAGCAGGGCGCCGACCAGCGCGGAGGTGGCGAGAATGGACTTCATCATTGATGTCTCTCCAGCGGATGCACCGAACGATCTCTTCATCGCCGGCATTGATGGTGAACCTATCCGCAGGCGCCTGAACATCATCCGAATTGGTCGTTCATATGGCGTTCAGCCTTGTGAAGAAGCCGGCGTCCACCCCCTCTTGAACCGCCCAGAACTTGTCCCCACATCCTCCTTGCGGATGCCAAAAGAGGGTCCGCGACTGAGACATGCGGCCCCGGCCATCGGATGGCGGAGCCGTCGTGAACTTCGAAACGAACCGTCGCTCCAAGGAGGACAACCATGCGTACGTTTGATCTGAGCCCGCTCTATCGCTCCACCGTCGGCTTTGACCGGCTCTTTTCCCTTCTCGACCAGGCCTCCGGCGTCGAAGCCGGCGTGCCGGGCTATCCGCCCTACAACATCGAGCGCACCGGCGAGAACGCCTATCGCATCACCATGGCGGTAGCCGGCTTCGGCGACAGCGATCTGTCGATCGAGTCGCGTGAAAACACGCTGACCGTGAAGGGCGAGAAGAAGCCTGAGGAAGGCAAGGATTCGGAAGTGCTGTATCGCGGCATCGCCGGACGTTCGTTCGAGCGCCGATTCCAGCTCGCCGACCATGTGGAAGTGAAGGGCGCCAGCCTCGAGAACGGCCTCCTGCATGTCGATCTCGTCCGCGAGATCCCCGAGGCCATGAAGCCGCGCACCATCGCGATTTCCAGCGGCAAGAATGTCAGCCAGCAGATCGAGGCCAAGGCTGCGTAAGCAGCGCCATAGCCTGAAGGATGGGGCGTCCCACGCGAGTGGGGCGCCTATTTTTTAGGCCGCATCTGCCGAAAGTATTTGCAGAAACGCATCCACTTCCGATGCTTGCGTCTGGAAACTGGTCACCAGCCGCACAAGAATTGGCTGATTGTCCAAGGGTGCGGCAATCGGTCCCGCCGTCGGCCATTCATAATAGGCAGCGCCCGCCGCACGCAGTCGGGCATCGGCACTCTTCGGGATCAATGCAAAGACCTCATTGCCCTGCGGCTGCCAGGCGAGGCTCGAGCCCGACGCCGCCTCGATGCCCTCGGCCAGCCGGCGCGCCATGGCGTTGGCATGCGACGCCAGGCCCAGCCAGTGATCCGCCTCGAGATAGGCCGAGAACTGCGCCGCGACGAATCGGCTCTTGGAAAAGAGGTGGCCGCCGCGCTTGCGATGAAACGCGAAGCCCTTCGCCTGCTCCGGATTGAAGAAGACGACAGCCTCGGCGGCAAAACAGCCATTCTTCGATCCGCCGAACGACATGACGTCGACGCCGGCGCGCCAGCTCGCCTCGGCCGGCGTGACGCCGAGCCCGGCGACCGCATTACCGAATCGCGCACCGTCCATATGGAGCGGCAGGCCGGCCTCATGCGCGACCGCGGCGAGAGCCGCGATTTCCGCAGGCATATAGGCGGTTCCGATCTCGGTCAGCTGGCTGATCGAGACCGCGGCCGGCTGGCCGTGATGAATGAAAACGGCCGGATAGAGCGCTATCGCGGCGGCGAGGTCGGCCGGCCACAGCTTGCCGTCCGCGCCATCGATCCGGTGCAATCGCGATCCGCCGCCGAAAAACTCCGGCGCTCCGCCCTCGTCGACGGCGATATGGGCGTCGCGGTGGCAGAATACGACGCCGCCCGGCTTGGAGAACTGGGCCAGGGACAGCGAGTTTGCCGCCGTTCCCGTTGCGACGAAGAACGCCGCCACCTCGCGCTCGAAGACCCGCGTGAAGGCCGCCTCGACGGCAGCCGTCAGCGGATCGTTGCCATAGGCGGGAGCATAGCCACCCGCCGCTTCGACGAGCGCGGCCGCCACCCGGTCGGACGCCCCCGTCCAGTTATCGCTTGCAAAAATCATGGCGCCATATCGCGGGGACACGCCGCCCAGCGCAACCCCCTTTGTCAACCGAACACGGTGAAAATACAGCGTCCCGGCCGCGATCGGCGTGCCCGCTCGCCGGAAGCCGCTACCGCAGCGTCCACCGCGGCTTTCGCAATTTTGTTGCGCTTCCTTGACATCATCATCACCTTAAGTGTGCTTGCCACGCTCCTTTCGTAACAAACATAATGCGTGATCACCGAGGCGCTTGCCGAACTATAAGAGTTCTGGCATTTTGGCGCGCCTTGAATTAGGACAGTCTTGCTGTCCCATTATCGAGTCCGAAGCCGATGGTTTCGGCGACATGCGAAGCAGGCGCGGGCGAGTTCGGAATGAACCTTGCTTGCGATAGGATGCGGCCCTGACGGGTCGGGGTCGCACGCCTGACGGCGCGATGCGGCGGTTTGGACGCGGTTGCGTCTTATAATGAATACGGCGATGCGCCGGTTGGTCATCCAAACGTTCCAGCGAACGGGCGGGAGAGCGGCCGGTTTCAACGTCGAATGATGAACCATAGAGGATGAGAGGGCACTCAGATGCCGAAGGTCTTACGTGAAGCGGAAATGCAGATGGCAGCAGCGGCGACGGCCCGCGCCGCCAAAAGCACCGCCGCACGCAACAAGGCCGGCGGCGTAGGCGCCCAAGGCCTTTATGATCCGCGCAATGAGCACGATGCCTGCGGCGTCGGCTTCATCGCCAACCTGAAGAACGAGAAGTCGCACCGCATCGTCCAGAGCGGGTTGCAGATCGTCCGCAATCTCGAGCATCGCGGAGCGGTCGGCGCCGATCCGCTGATGGGCGACGGCGCGGGCATGCTGGTGCAGATTCCGCATCGGTTCTTTTCCGAGGAGGCCACGCGCTTGGGCTTCGCGCTCAGCGAGCCGGGCAGCTATGCCGTCGGCTTCCTCTTCCTGCCCCAGGATGCGGAAGTCCGCGCCGGCATGGAAAAGATCGTCGAGGAAGTCGTCGCTTCCGAGGGCCAGGTGCTGCTCGGCTGGCGCGACGTGCCGGTCGACAACTCGTCGCTCTCCAAGGCGCCCGACATCGCGGCGACCGAACCGCATCATCGCCAGGTGTTCATTGCCCGCGGCAAGGACATCGAGAGCGAGGACGCGTTCGAGCGGCGGCTGTTCATCATCCGCAAGGTGATCTCGAACCGCATCTACGCAGCCTATTCCGGCCTGAACAACGACTTCTACGTCGTGTCGCTGTCGGCGCGGACCATCGTCTACAAGGGCATGTTCCTCGCCGAGCAGCTCGGCGCCTATTATCGCGACTTCCACGACGAGCGCTTCGAGAGCGCGATCGCGCTCGTGCATCAGCGCTTCTCGACCAACACCTTCCCGTCCTGGCGCCTGGCGCATCCCTACCGCATGGTCGCGCATAACGGCGAGATCAACACGGTGCGCGGCAACGTCAACTGGATGGCGGCGCGGCAGGCCTCGGTCGACAGCGAGCTCTATGGCAACGACATCTCGAAGCTGTGGCCGATCTCCTATGAGGGGCAGTCGGACACCGCCTGCTTCGACAACGCGCTCGAATTCCTGGTGCAGGGCGGCTACTCGCTGCCCCACGCGGCCATGATGCTGATCCCCGAAGCCTGGGCAGGCAACCCGCTCATGGATGAGCAGCGGCGTGCCTTCTACGAATACCATGCCGCCCTGATGGAGCCCTGGGACGGGCCGGCCGCCGTCGCCTTCACCGACGGCGTGCGCATCGGCGCGACCCTCGACCGCAACGGCCTGCGCCCGGCACGCTACCTCGTGACCGAGGATGGCGACGTGCTGCTCGCCTCCGAATCCGGCGTGCTGCCGATCCCGGAAGAGAAGATCGTCACCAAGTGGCGGCTTCAGCCGGGCCGCATGCTGCTGATCGACCTGGAACAGGGCCGCATCGTCTCCGACGAGGAGATCAAGACCGAGCTCGCCACCAAGCTCCCCTACCAGGAGTGGCTGGCGCGCACCCAGATCGTGCTCGAAGACCTGCCCTCCGTGCCGCCGCGCGCGCCGCGCACCGACGTGACGCTGCTCGATCGCCAGCAGGCCTTCGGCTACACCGGCGAAGACCTGAAGCTGCTGATGGCCCCCATGGCCACCACCGGCCAGGAAGCCGTCGGCTCGATGGGCACGGACACGCCGATCTCGGTCCTCTCCGACAAGTCGAAGCTGCTCTACACCTACTTCAAGCAGAACTTCGCCCAGGTGACGAACCCGCCGATCGATCCGATCCGTGAGGAACTGGTCATGAGCCTCGTGTCCTTCATCGGACCGCGGCCGAACCTGTTCGACCTGCAGGGCGCCGGCCGCCGCAAGCGGCTCGAAGTCCGGCAGCCGATCCTGGAGAACCCGGATCTCGAGAAGATCCGCGCCATCGGCGAACTGGACGACAACCCGTTCCAGTCGAAGACGCTCGACATCACCTATGCCGTGGCACAGGGCGCCGAAGGCATGGCTGACGCCCTGGAGCGGCTCTGCGAGCGCGCCGAGGCAGCCGTCCATGGCGGCTACAACATCATCATCCTGTCCGACCGCATGGTTGGACCGGACCGGATCCCGATTCCGGCGCTGCTGGCCACGGCCGGCGTGCACCATCACCTGATCCGCAAGGGCCTGCGCACCTCGGTCGGTCTCGTCGTCGAGACGGGCGAGGCCCGCGAAGTGCATCATTTCTGCGTGCTGGCCGGCTTCGGCGCCGAGGCGATCAATCCCTATCTCGCCTTCGAGACGCTGACCGACATGAAGAAGGACTTCCCCGAGGAGGTCGACGACGAAGAGATCGTGCATCGCTACGTCAAGTCGATCGACAAGGGCATTCTCAAGGTCATGTCCAAGATGGGCATCTCGACCTACCAGTCCTATTGCGGCGCGCAGATCTTCGATGCGATCGGCCTCGCGAGCGAGTTCGTCGACCGCTACTTCTTCGGCACCGCCACCACCATCGAGGGTGTCGGCCTGGCCGAGATCGCGGAAGAGACCGTGCGCCGTCACGCCGAGGCCTTCGGCGATGGCGCGGTGTTGCGCAACACGCTCGACATCGGCGGCGAGTACAACTTCCGCATCCGTGGCGAACGCCATGCCTGGTCGCCCGACTCGGTGGCGAACCTGCAGCATGCGGTCCGCGTCGGCTCGTGGGAGCGCTACGAGGACTATGCCCGGGCGATGAACGAGCAGTCCAAGGCGTTGCTGACGCTGCGCGGCCTGTTCGAGATCAAGATGGCGGAAGACGTCGGCGCATCGCCGGTGCCGCTCGACGAAGTCGAGCCGGCCTCGGAGATCGTCAAGCGTTTCGCCACCGGTGCCATGTCGTTCGGCTCGATCTCGCGCGAGGCGCACACCACCCTCGCCATCGCCATGAACCGGATCGGCGGCAAGTCGAACACCGGCGAGGGCGGCGAGGAAGCCGAGCGCTTCGTGACGATGGCGAACGGCGATTCCATGCGCTCGTCGATCAAGCAGATCGCCTCGGGACGCTTCGGCGTGACGACGGAATATCTCGTCAACTCCGACGTGATGCAGATCAAGGTGGCGCAGGGTGCCAAGCCCGGCGAAGGCGGACAGCTGCCTGGCCACAAGGTCGACGCGACCATCGCCAAGGTCCGGCATTCGACGCCGGGCGTCGGCCTGATCTCGCCGCCGCCGCACCATGACATCTACTCGATCGAGGATCTGGCCCAGCTGATCTTCGATCTGAAGAACGTCAACCCGCAGGCGGACGTCTCGGTCAAGCTCGTCTCGGAAGTCGGTGTCGGCACGGTCGCCGCCGGCGTCGCCAAGGCGCGCGCCGACCACATCACGATCTCCGGCTTCGAGGGCGGCACGGGTGCTTCGCCCCTGACCTCGCTCAAGCATGCCGGCAGCCCGTGGGAAATCGGCCTGGCCGAAACGCAGCAGACGCTCGTCCTGAACGGCCTGCGCTCGCGCATCGCCCTGCAGGTCGATGGCGGCTTCCGGACCGGTCGCGACGTCATCATCGGCGCGCTGCTCGGCGCGGACGAATTTGCCTTCTCGACGGCGCCGCTGATCGCCGCCGGCTGCATCATGATGCGCAAGTGTCATCTCAACACCTGCCCGGTTGGCGTCGCCACCCAGGACCCGGTGCTGCGCAAGCGCTTCAAGGGCACGCCCGAGAACGTCATCAACTTCTTCTTCTTCGTCGCCGAGGAAGTTCGCCAGCTGATGGCGGCCATGGGCGTTCGCCAACTCGAAGAGCTGATCGGCCAGTCCGACCGGCTCGACAAGGTCGCGGCAGTCAACCACTGGAAGGCAGCCGGGCTCGATTTCACCAAGCTGTTCCACAAGGTAGAGGCCGGCCCGGACGAGATCCGTCACACACAGCGCCAGCATCATCCGATCGAGCATGTGCTCGACCGCAAGCTGATCGCCGAGGCACAGCCCGCGCTCGCCACCGGCACCCCGGTGAAGATCGAGGCCGAGATCCACAACACCGACCGTTCGGCCGGTGCGATGCTCTCGGGCGAGGTCGCCAAGCGCTACGGCAATGACGGCCTGCCGGACGACACGATCGCAATCACCCTGCGCGGCACGGCCGGCCAGAGCTTCGCCGCCTTCCTGGCGCGCGGCGTTTCGGTCGACCTGATCGGCGAAGGCAACGACTATGTCGGCAAGGGCCTTTCCGGCGGACGCATCGTGGTGCGCCCGGCCGAGAACAGCCGCATCGTGCCGGAAGAGTCGATCATCGTCGGCAACACCGTTCTCTACGGTGCGACCGAAGGCGAGGCCTATTTCCGCGGCGTCGCCGGCGAGCGCTTCTCCGTCCGCAATTCGGGCGCGGTGGCGGTCGTCGAAGGCTGCGGCGATCATGGCTGCGAATACATGACCGGCGGCATTGTCGTCGTCATCGGCCAGACCGGGCGCAACTTCGCGGCCGGCATGTCCGGCGGCATCGCCTATGTGCTCGACGAAGACGAAACCTTCGCCCAGCGCTGCAACCTGTCGATGGTCGAGATCGAGCCTGTCCAGGAAGAGGACGACCTGCTGGAGAAGCTGCACCACCATGGCGGCGACATCGAGCACAAGGGCCGGATTGACATCACGTCGAACATGAATCGCCACGATGACGAGCGTCTCCACCTGCTGATCTCCAAGCATCTCCATTACACCGGCTCGAGCCGGGCCAAGGAGATCCTGGAGAACTGGGAGAGCTACCGTCCGAAATTCCGCAAGGTCATGCCGGTCGAGTATCGGCGGGCACTGATCGAGATGGAACGCGCGCGCTACGGCGTGGCGGCCGAGTAAGGGGGAAAGAATGGGTAAGGTAACGGGCTTCCTCGAAATCGACCGCCAGGACCAGAAGTATCAGCCGGCTGCGGACCGCATCCGGCACTTCCGGGAATTCACCCTGCCGCTGAACGACCAGGACGTCGTTCGGCAGGCGGCGCGCTGCATGGATTGCGGCGTTCCGTTCTGCCATGGCGACACGGGCTGTCCGGTTCACAACCAGATCCCGGACTGGAACGATCTCGTCTATTCGAACGACTGGCAGGAAGCCTCGCGCAACCTGCACTCGACCAACAACTTCCCGGAGTTCACCGGCCGCGTCTGCCCCGCCCCGTGCGAGGAAGCCTGCACGCTGAACCTCGAGAACACGCCGGTCGCGATCAAGTCGGTCGAGCAGTCGATCGCGGACAAGGCGTGGGACCAGGGCTGGATCAAGCCGGAGATCGCGTCGGTCAAGACCGGCCGCCGGATCGCCATCGTCGGTTCCGGTCCTGCCGGCATGGCGGCTGCCCAGCAGCTCGCCCGCGCCGGCCATGACGTCCATGTCTACGAGCGCGAGGCGAAGGCCGGCGGTCTGCTTCGCTATGGCATTCCGGACTTCAAGATGGAGAAGCACTTCATCGATCGGCGCGTGGCGCAGATCGAGGCCGAGGGCGCAACCTTCCATTACGGCATGAACATCGGCGTCAACAAGGCGATGGCCGAACTGGTCGCTGACCATGACGCCGTGCTGCTCACGGGCGGCGCCGAGGCCCCGCGTGATCCGAAGCTGCCGGGCGCGGAACTGGAAGGCGTGCACTACGCCATGCCTTTCCTGGTCCAGCAGAACCGCCGGGTCGGCCGCGAGGAAATCCACGAGGAGCCGATCATCGCCACCGGCAAGCGCGTCGTCGTCATCGGCGGCGGCGACACGGCATCGGACTGCGTCGGCACCTCGTTCCGCCAGGGCGCGCTCGCCGTCACCCAGCTCGACATCCGCCCGATGCCGCCGCTGCGCGAAGACAAGCTGGCGGTCTGGCCCTATTGGCCGACCAAGTTCCGCACCTCGTCCTCGCAGGCCGAAGGCGCCGAGCGTGAATTCGCCTGCGCGACGCTCGGCGTCGTCGGCAAGAACGGCAAGGTCACGGGCGTGCAGTGCGCCCGCGTCGACGAGAA
This sequence comes from Kaistia defluvii, assembly GCF_040548815.1. Taxonomy (NCBI): domain Bacteria; kingdom Pseudomonadati; phylum Pseudomonadota; class Alphaproteobacteria; order Hyphomicrobiales; family Kaistiaceae; genus Kaistia; species Kaistia defluvii. Next base: position 2,692,852 of record NZ_JBEPSM010000001.1, read on the forward strand.
GCGCCGGCCGATCGAAGGCACGGAGTTCATCATCCGCGCCGATCTCGTCTTCATGGCGATCGGTTTTGCCCATCCGGTTCACGAGGGCATGCTGACCGAACTGGGCGCGACGCTCGACAAGCGCGGCAACCTCGCCGCCGATACGCAGAGCTACCAGACCTCGGTCGACAAGGTGTTCGCCGCCGGCGACATGCGCCGCGGCCAGTCGCTCGTCGTCTGGGCGATCCGCGAAGGCCGCCAGGCGGCCCACGCGATTGACAAGCACCTGATGGGCGCGTCCAACCTCGCCTGGTAAGGCCGGCTCGCAGCATCCAAGGAAATGAAAAGCCCCCGCCGGCGACCGGCGGGGGCTTTTTTTTGTGTGCCAGCTCTCCGCAAGCCATGTCTTCACCTCTCCCTGAGGGAGAGGTCGACGACCGAATGGCGGCGGGTGAGGGTTTACGGTCTCCCAGGATTGTTCCCTAACCCTCACCCTACCCTCTCCCGCAGGCGGGCGAGGGTTTTGGTCAGCGCTCTTCATCGATCTCGTGGCTTGGCGAGGGACGCATGCGCGCCCCCTCTCCCGCGCGCGGGAGAGGGCTGGGGTGAGGGTCTTCCCCCTACTCCACAGCCGGAGCCATGCCGCGGACGCCCGCGGTCGGGGCCGGCAGGATGACGATGCCGTCGACGATGCTGGAGGAGGACGAGGCGGCGCTGTCGTCCTCGGCATGTGGCGGCTTCCAGGCAAAGTCGTCGACCCGGCCGGGCTTCGCTGCCGGCGCCTCGCCCTTCACCGTCAGCTTGTATTGCAGGCTGTCGGCCGCGGGGCCGGGACCGGCCTGGTCGGCCGCGCCCGCCAGCTTGGCGCTGGCCGCGCCGGGATCCGGATCGGTCAGGGACACCACCGGGCCGACCTGGCGCTCCTTGCCATCCGGTCCGATCTCGGTCGCCGCGTTCGGGTTGGTCGGCGTGATCGCGCTCATCGGCAGGCCGAGGCCGCTATCCTGGCGGATGTCGCGCTCGACGAAGAAGGCGAGCTTGCGCTTGCCGGCCTTGCTGAAATTAATGCCGTCGCTGAGGCGCAGGTTGCGCATCTGCCCGTCCACGTCGGGCCCGCGGGCGATGAACTTGCCGCTCTCGTCGGCGAAGCCGTCCCAGACGTCGATGAAATGGGCGCCGACCGCGTCGGCCCGCACCTTGAAGAGCGTGTTGAGCTGCGCCATGTCGGCCGACGCGTCGGACGAACGCAGCGGCGGCGCGCCGACCCAGTAGACCGGCTTGCCATAGACCTTGAGCGCCAGCAGGAAGCGCTCCACGCGCTGCTGGTAGGCCTTCTGCCATTCCGGCGTTCCCGGCGACAGGCGGCCATCGGCGGTCTTGATCTGCTGGCGGTCATTGGCGCCCATCAGAACCACGACCATGTCCGGCTTTTCGGCATCGAGCTTTTCGCCGATCTTCGCGGCCCAATCCAAATGATCGTCGCGCACGAAGCCGGACGGCCCGTCGCTCTGATCGATGACAGCGAGCCGGGGCTCCTCGGCAAAGGCCTGATCGAGACCCCAGGCAAGGCCGCCGGCGACGAAATCGCCAACCACAAGCACCTTTCGGGCGTCGGGATTCTTGGGCTGGATTTCAAGCGCCGGGTAGATCGGCTCGGCCGGCGCGGCGGGCCGCTTCTTGCGCACCGGCGGCGGCTGGTCGCCCGACTGGCGCGGCGGACGCTGCCCCGAGGGCTGCCGGCGGCGGCCGACATCCTCCGGCGGCATGAGAAACTGGTCCGGCGGCGGCCGTTCGATGCCGAACAGCCGATCGAGGAACCCGGCCGGTCCACGGCGATATTGCGCGACCGAAGGCTCCGTCGCGCTCAGCAGCGCGGCGGAAACCAGGATAAGGGCGACGAACGCGCGAAGGATACGAACCAGCATGACGACATCCGGCCACAAGGTCGCCTGCCCTCGCGACCTTCCCTAAAGGAATAATCCTACCTGCCGGACCGCAGTCGCTGCAACACCCCCGTTGAGGCGTAGCCGTCCGGGATGTCGCCGGCCGAAGCCTGGAACGAGCGGATGGCCTGGCGGGTGCCGGCGCCGATCTTGCCATCGACAGTGCCGGAATAGAACCCGCGCCGTCCCAGCAATGTCTGCAATTCCGCCCTTTCCGCCGCCGCCAGCGGCCGCACGTCGCGCGGCCAGCCCGAGACGAAATCGCCGCCGCCACGCAGCCGATCGGCCAGATGGCCAACCGCGAGCGCATAGGCATTGGCGTTGTTGTAACGCTTGATCACCTTGAAGTTATGCAGCAGCAGGAAGGCGGGCCCGCCGGCGCCGGCCGGCGCATAGAGCGTCGCCGTGTCGTTCGAGGCCGGGAACTGCCGCCCGGCGACGCGGTGGACGCCCATCTTGCGCCACTGGTCGAGGGTCAGCGCCTTGCCGGAATCATTGTGGCGCCAGTCGAAGCTCGCCGGCAGTTCGACCTCGTAGCCCCAGGTCTGGCCCGAGCGCCAGCCCATCTTGGCGAGATAGTTGGCGGTGGAGGCGAGCGCGTCGATTTCCGACGTCCAGACATTGCGCTTGCCGTCGCCGTCGAAATCCACGGCATAGGCCTGGTAGGTGGTGGGGATGAACTGGGTGTGGCCCATGGCGCCGGCCCAGGAGCCGACCATGTGGCGGGCGTCGACGTCGCCACGCTCGAGGATTTTCAGCGCCGCGATGAGCTGCTGGCGGCCATATTTGGCGCGCGAGCCGCCCTGATAGGCGAGCGTCGCCAGCGAACGGATGGTGTTCTTGACGATCTTCGGATTGGAGAGGACCTGGCCGTAGGAGGATTCCATGCCCCAGATGGCGACGACGATGCTGCGGTCGACGCCATAGGCCTGCTCGATCTGCTGCAACTGCCGGCCATACTGGCGCAGCGCGTCACGGCCATTCTCCAGCCGCTTCTGCGAGACGGCGCCGTCCAGATACTCCCAGAGCGGCTTGACGAATTCGGCCTGCGAGCCGGCCTTGGCCAGCACGTCGGGATCGGGGGTGAAGTTGCCGAGCGCGCTGTTATAGACGCTGCGCGAGATGCCGGCCTTCTGGGCGGTCGGCCAGAAACTCGCCACCCATCGCGCGCCTGCCGCATCCGCCATGGCGGGTAACAGCCCGGCCAGAAGCAGGAAGACCAACAAAACTGCGCGGGTTCCGGCGGCCGCGAAGGGCCGCATGACGGAAACGGGCGAGCTCAAAAATGCCATGTCTCAGAAGACTCCTTGTATCGGTATCATTGCTGGTCCGGGCCCCCGTCCGGATGCTTCCTCACGCTTTGACCGGCCCCAGTCCGGTCCCTCCGTCTCAGTCGCGCTGATTGCGCCGACCGAGCGCCTCCTCCCACGCCAGCGCCGTCGCGACGCATTGGTCGAGATCGTCATGCATGGGCGTCCAGCCCAGCGTGCTGCGTGCCCGTGTCGAATTTGCGACCACAGCGGGAACATCGCCGGGGCGGCGCTCCCGCTCCACGACGCGGAATTCCCTGCCCGAGACGCGCCGCACGGACTCCAGCACCTCGCGCACGGAATAGCCGTGGCCATAGCCGCAATTCGCGACCAGGCTATCGCCGCCGCTGCGCAGATAGGCGAGCGCGTCGGCATGGGCGTTGGCGAGGTCGGCGACGTGGATGTAGTCGCGCACGCAGGTGCCGTCCGGCGTATCGTAATCGGTGCCGAACAGCTCGATCTGGTCCCGCTTGCCGAGCGCGGTTTCGCAGGCGACCTTGATCAGATGCGTCGCGCCCTTGGTCGATTGCCCGGTGCGGCCGCGCGGATCGGCGCCGGCGACGTTGAAATAGCGCAGCGCCACATAGCGGAAGTCGTGCGCCTTCGCTGCGTCCTCCAGCATCATCTCGGTCATCAGCTTCGAGCGGCCATAGGGCGATTGCGGCACGGTGGCCGCGCTCTCCAGCACGGGTTCGGTGCCGGTGTCGCCATAGACGGCGGCGGTCGAGGAGAAGATGAAGTGGCGCACGCCGGCGCGGATCACCGCCGCCATCAGGGCGCGGGATTTGACCGTGTTGTTCAGATAATAGCCGAGCGGGTCGAAGACCGATTCCGGCACGACGATCGAACCGGCGAAATGGATGACGGCGTCGATGGCGTGCTCGGCGACCAGTCGTTCGACCAGCGCCTCGTCGGCGATGTCGCCCTGGATGAAGGTTGCCTCCGGCGCCACGGCCCATTGAAAGCCGGTGGACAGACGATCGAGAACCACGACCGCCTCACCAGCGTCAACAAGACGCCACACCATGTGGCTACCGATATATCCGGCTCCACCCGTCACCAAAACAGCCACTTCGAAACTCCAAGCAGATTCGTAATGTTAATGAACTATGAATAGGTGAACGAAGTCTTGATGGCCTTGAAATATTCACCCTTTTCATTAGCGTTCCTGTTAGGAATCTGCCGATATGCTGACCGAACCGATGCATCTGTGAGGCGTCCATGAACCCGAAGATCCGCAAGGCCGTATTTCCCGTCGCAGGCCTTGGCACCCGCTTTCTCCCCGCGACCAAAGCCATGCCCAAGGAGATGCTGACGGTCGTCGATCGTCCGCTGATCCAATATGCTGTCGATGAGGCGCGCGAAGCCGGCATCGAGCATCTGATTTTCGTCACGGGCCGCAACAAGGCGGTCATCGAGGATCACTTCGACGTCCAATACGAGCTCGAGGCCACGCTTTCGGGTCGCGGCAAGCAGGAGGCGCTCGACCTGCTGACCAAGGACCTGCCGAAGCCCGGATCGACCAGCTTCACCCGCCAGCAGGTTCCGCTCGGCCTCGGCCATGCCGTCTGGTGCGCGCGCGAGATGATCGGCAACGAGCCGTTCGCCGTGCTGCTGCCGGACATGGTCATGAAGGGCGAGCCCGGCTGCCTGAAGCAGATGGTCAAGGTCTATGAGGAATGGGGCGGCAACGTCCTCGCGGTCGAGGAATGCGACCCGTCGCAGACCCATCAGTACGGCATCGTCGGCATCGGCAACGAGCTGGATGGCACCGCCTTCCGCATCAATGCGATGGTCGAGAAGCCGAAGCCGGAAGTCGCGCCGTCCAACCTCTACATCAACGGCCGCTACATCCTGCAGCCGCAGATCTTCGACCTGCTGTCCAAGCAGGAAAAGGGCGCCGGCAACGAGATCCAGCTGACGGACGCCATGCTCCGCCTGATGGACCGCCAGTATTTCTACGGCTGCCGCTTCAACGGCGAGACCTATGACTGCGGCAACAAGGTCGGCTTCCTCGCCGCCAACGTCGCTTTCGCGCTCGACCGTCCGGATATCGCGGCGGAATTCCGTCCCGAGCTGGAAAAGCTGCTGGCACGCTAGGCGCCCACCGACACGACACGAAGCGGGCCGCCCGCTTCGTGTCCCCTACCCCGCGCCTACTCCCGGGCGCCGGCCTTCGTCAGAAGCGCGACGATCGGCTGAAAGTCGCGTTGCCTGGCGTGCCGCAACGGCGTGACGCCGTCGCGATCCGGCAACGACGGATCGGCCCCGCCCTCGAGCAGCAGCTGGACGATTGCGACATGGCGCTCGCCGCCATCGCCGAGCAGGATCGCCTCGAGCAGCGCCGTCCATCCCAGATTGTTGACATGATCGACCGCCACGCCCGCCTCGATGAGGGTGCGGACGGTTTCGACATGCCCGCGCTCGGCGGCGGGAATGAGCGCGGTGCCGCCATAGCGGTTGGTGCTCCTGAGGTCCGCGCCGTGGGCGAGCGCCAGCTTCAGGATCTCCAGATGGCCACGCGCACCGGCGTAGAGATAGGGGCTGTCCTGGATGCGGTCCTTGGCGTTGACGTCGGCGCCGGCCAGGATCAGCTGCCGCGCGATCCCGACGCGGTTCTGGTGCGTGGCGACAAGAAGCGCCGTTGCGCCATCGGCATTGCGAGCATCGACATCCACACTCTTTGCCAGGAGATCCGCGACGGCGGTTTCGTCACCACGCGCCACGGCGGCAAACAGCGCGTCCGAGGCGGAGGTCTGGGCGGAAGCGGTCATGACACCGGACACCATCAAACGGGTTGTGACGGCGGCGGCGAGGCCGCCGAGGAGAAAGCTGCGCCGGGTCAGACGGATCGGCATGAACAACGGTCCTCGCGCAAGGAAGCGATACCAAGCGGGCGGCAGGCCGGCCCGCCAGCGTCTCCCCTTGTAGCCCGCCAGGACGGTGGCCGTGAACCGCCCCGGAGCGAAAACTCGCCGAGGCTGAGGGCTGGCTACAGCTTGCCGATCCGGCGGCTGACCTTCTGCAGGTAGCGCGCCCGGCTCTCCGGCGTGGAACTGTCCATCTTGTAATGCGCAGTATAGCTGGTGCGGCAGAGCGGATGGCAGAGCGTGCGGATGCCGCGCAGGAGAATGCGCCGGCCCGGCTCGCCGACGAATTTCGACAGCATCCAGCTGGCGCCGCAGGTCGTTACCACGGCGATCTTGCGGATGTTGGTCATGCCCGGGCGCGGCCCCTGCGTCGCCGTCGGCATGGTGAAGGTGACATGCGGCACCCAAACCCGCTCCAGCCAGCCCTTCAGCATGGCCGGCGGGCCGTACCACCAGGTCGGATAGACGAAGACGAGGATCTCGCACCACTTGATCAGGGCGAGATGATCGGCGACCGGAAGCTCGTTGATGCCGGGCTCGTTGTAGACGCGGCGCTCGTCCGCCCCCATCACCGGATCGAAACCGGAGGCATAGAGGTCGAGCAGCTTGACCTCATGGCCGGCGTTGCGAAGCGCGGCCACGGTGGTGTCGCGCAGGGCGGCGCCAAAGCTTTCCGGCACGGGATGGGCGAAAACGACAAGGGCGCGCATGGCTCTAAAAACGTTCCATCTCTTTCGATACGCTCCGGAGGAACGCCGAGCGCGTCGCCTCCGTCGAGCGGTTCATGTCGTAATGGGCCAGGTAGGGCACGCGGCCGAAGGGCCGGGTCTGCGCCCGCAGCACGCGCTTGACGTTCTTCCGCGGCGGGTCGCCGACGAGCAGCGCCTTCCAGCGCGCGCCGCCATAGGTCGCCACCGCCGCGAGCTTGCGGATGTTCTGCAGATTGTTGACGGCCTTGCCGCCTTCCATCCGGAACGACACGCCGGGCAGGAACACCCGGTCGAAGTAGCCCTTCAGGATCGCCGGAAAGCCGAAGTTCCAGACGGGATAGACGAGGACCAGCGCCTCGGCGTTCAACAGGCGCTCGACATAGGGATCGACGTTGCGACGGTTGCGGGCGAGGTCGTGATAGTCGATCCGCTCCTGTCGCGACAGGACGGGATCGAAGCCCTCGGCGTAGAGATCGCAATCATCGACCTGGTGCCCGGCGCGCGTCAGCGCTTCGACGACGGTGCGATGCACCGCCGCCTGGAAGCTCGTCTCGACCGGATGCGCGTAGAGCACCAGAACGCGCATGTCAGCTCGCCTGCTGCAGTCCCGGGAACAGGAAGGTCTTGGTCGTGGTGAAGTCGAAGTCCGGATCTTCCCAGGCGATCATCTTGCCCGGATTGAGGAGGCCCTTCGGGTCCGCCTCGCGCTTGAAGGCGAGTTGGGCGAGGTCGGTCTGCTTCATGCCGCCCTCCTCCAGCGTGTAGCGGTGCGGATTGAAGATCGGGCAGCCATGGTCCTCATGGATGCGGATGATCTCCTCCAGCCGCGCCTCGGTGGTGTAGCGCACCATGGGCAGGCCCATCGGCGTGATCTTGCCGTCGAAGCGGACGAATTCCAGATGGCCGGGCACCTCGTCGCCGAGCAGCTTCGTCAGCGTCTCGATCTTCTCGATGTGGTGCGGCGGCGGATACATCGACTGCAGATAGGTGATCGACGGATCGACGCGGATCGCCCGCAGCGTCGTGTGGTTCCAGCCGAGCTCGTAAGCCGGCGGCAGGCCCTTCAGATCCTCGGCCGTGTCGGAGCGGAAGACGATTTCGCCCTTGGTCCGCTCCGTGAAGGCGACGAAGGCGTCGACCGCATGCGGCGCGAGCGAGACGATCGCCAGCGACTGGCCGGGCTTCAGGAATTTCTGGTGGCGCAGGAAATAGTCATAGGGGATCGGCGCCGCGACGGTGGCGAGTTCCTTCAGCAGCAGGCCATCGGCATTGCCGAGGCTGTCGGCATAGCGCACCGCATCCATGTAGTCGTCGAACCCGACCAGCACGTCGACCCAGTCATAGGCCGTGGTCAGCGGCATCTCGACTTCGGTGATGATGCCGTTGGTGCCATAGGCGTGCATCACCTTGTGCAGTTCCCAGCCGGTCAGTTCCAGGACGCGCGGCTCGGCCTCCATGGTGACGACGCGCAGCCGAAGCACGTTGCCGATATCGCGCAGGCCGCCCCAGCGGATCGAGCCGACGCCGCCGGAACCGCCGGCGATGAAGCCGCCGATCGTCGCCGTCTTGGCGGTCGAGGGATGGATGCGCAGTTCCTGGCCGGAATGGGCGCGCGTCTCGGCGTCGAGCTGGGCGACGACGACGCCGGGCTCGGCGATGACGCGGCCGGGATGGATCGCCTTGACCTTGTTCATCTCGGCAAGGTTCAGGATCAGCCCGCCGGAAAGCGGCATGGCCTGGCCGTAATTGCCGGTGCCGGTGCCGCGCGGCGTGACCGGAACGTCGTGCTTGAAGGCGGCCTTGAGGATGCGGATCACCTCCGCCTCGTCCTTCGGCGTCGCCACCAGATCGGCGGTGACGTTGTCGAGCTGGGCTTTCAGGACGGGCGAGTACCAGAAGAAGTCACGGCTCTTCTGCTTCACCAGCGCGGGATTTTCCTCGATGGCGATGCCGTCGAGATCGGCCTTCAGCGCTTCGAGGTCGTTACGGAATTGGTGAGCCATGATCAGTGTCCAAACAGGGAATCGAGGTCGCGATAATCGGGCAAGGTCCGGTCGATCGCCTTGCCCTGGCGCAAAACGATGCGATCGGATTGCGGGCGCGACAGGAATTCCGACCAGGTCCTGGCGCGGAACAGCACCAGATCGGCCGGGTCGCCGACGCGGATGCGGCCAACATCGGAACGGCGCAGGATCGCGGCGGGATTGGTGGTGACGACACGCGCGGCGCCATCGAGCGGATGGTCGAGATGCAGGATGCGCACCGCCTCGCGGAACACCTCGACGGCGTCGAGGTCGCCATAGGCATAGAACGGGTCGCGCGTATTGTCGGAAGCGACGGCGACGCGGATGCCGCGCTCTTCCATCTCGTTGAGCAGCGTCACGCCGCGCCAGCGCGGCGTGCGGCCGGCATGCCGGTCCTGCAGATAGAGATTGCACATCGGCAGCGAGACGACGGCGAGGCCGGCCTCGGCGACGAGATCCATCGTCCGGTCCGCCTCGCTCTCCTCCTGCCGCGCCAGCGAGCAGCAATGGCCGACCGTGACCTGCCCCTCATAATCGGTGCGGATCGCGGCTTCCGCGATCGCCTGGAGCGAACGGGCATTCGGATCGGCGGTCTCGTCGACATGCAGATCGATGTCGAAGCCGTTTTCCGAGGCCATGGCGAAGAGATGGTCGAGCGCGGTCTCCAGCCCCGGCGTCATGTAGGTGAACCCGCCCAGCACGCCGCCATAGGTGGCAACCGTGTCGGTCAGGCGCTTGCGCACCGTCTCGTCGAGGAACAGCTCGATCGGCGACAGCGCGACGGCCTGCAGGTCGACGCGTCCCGCCCAGGCGTCGCGCGCCTCGGCGAAGGCCGGCCAGGAGGCTGGGAACTGCGGCGGCACGCAATCGATATGCGTGCGGATCAGCTTCGTGCCGTGCGCATAGGCCGAGCGGAGCGAGAATTCCATGCGCGCCCGAACGTCGGCGGTCGACCAGTTCGCGTCGCGATCGGCATCGACGGCGGCGAGCGCCCCGGCGAAATCGCCGGTCGGGTTCTCGCGGCGGGCCCAGATATGGCCCTTGTCGAGATGGGTGTGCATGTCGACGAAGCAGGGCCAGACCTGGCCCTTGTCGAGATCGAAGACCGGCAGCTCGGCGACGCTGCCGGCAGGCCGCAGCGCCTCGATTTTGCCGTCGGCGACGACGATATCGGCGCGCATCAGCCCCTCGCCGACATCGCGCCCGTCGAAGCCGTCGACGGTGACCGAGGGCAGCGTCGCATTGGCCAGCACATAGCGATCCGCATCGGGGATCGCGGCAAAACCCTTCGTCATCTCAATTCTCCCGCCGGATCGCGCTCTCGTGCCAGCGGCGAAGCGCCAGGTGCGAGATCAGGCTGGTGGCGCCATAGATCACGACACCGGTGCCGCAGAGCAGGATCAGCGCCGCGAACAGGCGGGGAATGTTGAGGCGGTATTGCGATTCGAGCAGGCGGAAGGCGAGGCCCGAGCCGGCGCCGGCCGAACCGGCGGCGAACTCCGCCACCACGGCGGCGATCAGCGCGAGACCGCCGGCGATGCGCAGGCCCGCCAGGAAATAGGGCAGCGCGGCCGGCAGCTTCAGGTGGATCATCGTCTGCCAGCGGCTGGCGCCGTATAGCTCGAACAGGTTGAGCAGATTGTGGTCGGTGCTCTTCAGGCCCTGCGTCGTGTTGGAGAGCACCGGGAAGAAGGCGACGATCCAGGCGCAGATCAGCAGCGCCGACTGGGTCGACGGCGCATAGATCAGAATGAGCGGGGCGATGGCGACGACCGGCGTCACCTGAAGGATCACCATGTAGGGCGACAGCGCCAGTTCGACCCATTTGGACGAGGTAAGCAGGATCGCCAGCGCGACGCCGCCGACCAGCGCGATGCCGAGCGCCGCGAAGGTGATCTTCAGCGTCACCAGCAGCGCGGTGCCGAGGATCGGCCAATCCTTGATGAGCGACTGCAGCACCAGGTCCGGGCCGGGGAGGATGTATTTCGGGATGTTGTAGGCCGCGACATACCAGGCCCAGAGGCCGATCAGGCCGGCGAGCATCACGAGCGGGATGGCCACGCGCAGCACGCGCTCCGTGACCGGCATGGACGGCGCCGGCACGATGGCGGGTTCCGGATGCGCAGTCTCCTGCGCGGCATGGGCCACGGCCGGGCCCTGATCGATGCTGGTCATAGGTGGTCGGCCGCTCCGATGGCGGAAAGAAGGGATTCCGAAGCCCGGCGGCAATAGTCGCCATAAGCCTGCGAGGTGCGGAAGCCGATGCCGCGCGGATGCGGCGCATCGACGTCGATCTCGTCGATGACGCGGCCCGGACGGGCGGCCATGACGACGATGCGGCTCGACAGGTAGACGGATTCGAAAACCGAATGGGTGACGAAGACGATGGTCCAGCCGAACTGCTCCCAGAGGCGCAGCAGGTCGTCATTCAACTTCTGGCGGGTGATCTCGTCCAGCGCCGCGAAGGGCTCGTCCATCAGCAGGATGCGCGGGCGGGTGACCAGCGCGCGGGCGATCGAGACGCGCATCTTCATGCCGCCCGAGAGTTCGCGCGGATAGGAATCGGCGAACTTGTCGAGCCCGACCATCTCCAGCGCTTCCATCACGCGGGGCCGCGCGGCGGCCTGCGAGATGCCCTTGAGGCGCAGCGGCAGCCAGACATTCTTGAACACCGTCGCCCAGGGCATCAGCGTCGGTTCCTGGAACACGAAGCCGATCTCGCCCTCGCTCTTGTCGCTGGCCTTCGGCTCGGGCTGGTCGGGCCAGACGATCTTGCCGGAACTCGGCTCGCCCAGTCCCGCCAGCATCCGCAGCGCCGTCGACTTGCCGCAGCCCGAGGGGCCCAGCAGGCTGATGAACTCGCCGGCGCCGATCGACAGCGACATGTCCTTCAGCGCGATGGTTCCGTTCGAGAAGGTCTTCGATACATGCTCGAGGCGCACGATAGGCCGTCCGGACAAGGCGGATGGCGGGCTGCTGGGTGCGAGAGACAAGAAATCCGTTTCCTCAACTAAAGTGGCGAAACGCGCCACCAGACTGGCGATGGCATTGCCGGAACGAGCCCGGCAATGCCTGGAGCGTCGCCGCCCCTACTTCTTCAGTTCCTTGCCCACGCCCTTGCAGGTGAACTTGGTGGTGTAGACCTTGGACAGGTCCAGCCCCGGCTTGGTGACGCCGGCCTTGACCATCTTCTCGTAGAAATCCTGCACGCGCGCATCGGTGATGCAGCCGATGCCCTTGTCGAGCGTATCGCCGGAATCGACCAGGCCGTAATCCTTCATGGTCTGGATCGTGTAGGCGATCTGCTCGTCCGTGATCTCGGGATTATCCTTCTTGATCAGGTCGTTGGCAGCCTTGTTGTCGCCGTACAGGTAATTGTACCAGCCAACCGTCGAGGCATCGACGAAGCGCTGGACGATGTCGGGATGCGCGTCGACATATTCCTGCGTCCCTTCGATCAGCGTCGAATAGGTGCTGAAGCCCTGGTCGGCGAGCAGGAACAGCTTGGGCTTGAAATCGGCCTGCTTGGCGATCTCGAACGGCTCGGAGGTGATGTAGCCCTGCTGCGCCGACTTCGGATCCGCCAGGAACGGCGCCGGATTGAAGGTGTAGGGCTTGAACTGCTCGTCGCGGAAGCCCGGATAGGCCGACTTCATCCACTGGAAATAGGAGGCATAGCCATCCTTCGACAGCAGCAGCGTGTCGAGCTTGGCGAGGTCCTCGAACTTCTCGACGTCGGGATGGGCGATCAGGACCTGCGGTTCCTTCTGGAAGATCGCGGCGACCTCGACCAGCGGAATGCCTTCCTCGACGGCGGCGAAGGTCTCGACCAAATTGCCGGCCATGTTGAAGGTGGTCTTGCCGGCCAGCATCAGCTGGCGGTTGGCCGCCTGCGGGCCGCCCTGCACGATCGTGACCTTGAGACCGTACTTCTCGTAGGTGCCATCGGCGACGGCCTGGTAGAAGCCGCCATGCTCGGCCTGGGCCAGCCAGTTGGTGCCGAAGCTGACTTCGTCGAGGGCGAAGGCCTGGCCGGAAAAGGCCACCGCCGCCGCGCCGGCCGCCAGACCGATGAACTTAGTCCTGATGGATGTCATGAACACTTCGCCTTCCCCTTGTTGCGGCAACCCCAGCGGCCGCAGATCGTGTTGTTTCCGAACGGGCTTGCCCGGTTCGTGGCCCGAAAGCCCAGAAATCAGGCTCCCGACGCAAGACACATGCCACGCAACGCCCCTCGCGTGGCCGGACGGCGCCCCGGTGCCAGGCCCTGTCCTCCGCCTGCCCTTCGGAAAGTCGCGGCATATTATGCGACGAACTCTGCCCAAGATAGCGGCAGCGGGCATGATTCTGAGCACCCAAAGCGAAACGATGCCGGCCCGGCTGCGCAGCGAGCGGGCAGTCGGCGGCGGTCCTTCGCTCCAGGGCTTGCCCGCGCCTTCGGCCGCGCCCGCCCTTGCCACCGGAGCGGTCCCGCCCCTACCCTTCTCGCCCGCATTGCTGACCCCGGAGCCCATCGGTGAACCTTCCCCTGACCCCCACGGACATCCGTCCGCCCTTCGGCCGCTACAGCCACGGCGTCGAGGCCCCGGCCGGCAGCCGCTTCATCTTCACCTCCGGCCAGCTCGGCATCCGCGCCGATGACAGCATTCCGGAGGACATCGAGGCGCAGGCCGAGATCTGCTTCGAGAACATCCGCTCGATCCTCGCCGCCGGCGGCATGGATCTCTCCGACATCGTCCGCCTCAACGCCTTCGTCACCCGGCGCGAGGACATGCGCCGCTACATGAACGTGCGCGACCGCTTCGTCAGCGAGCCGCTGCCGGCTTCCACCCTCTACATTGTCGGCGGCTTCACCCGGCCGGAATTCCTGGTCGAGATCGAGGCCGTCGCCGCCAGGGTGGAATGAGCGGCCGATTGTCTGGCGCGCATCTTGCGAGCCAGGCGCCAGCGGCACCCGGCGTCGAACGACGCGCGACAGGACAGGAAGCGACATGACGACGAGCGAGAGAGTCTGGCTGAAGGATCCGATCGCGGTCCTCGCCGAAGGGGCGGAACGCGGCGTCGTCGTCGAGAATGGCAAGATCCAGGAACTGGTGGGCAAGGGCGCCGAGCCGAGCCATCCGGTCCACAAGGTGTTCGACGCCTCGCGTCATGTCGTGACGCCGGGCCTCGTCAACACGCATCACCACATGTTTCAGACGCTGACCCGGGCGCATCCGGCGGCGATCAACAAGGAACTGTTCCCCTGGCTGCAGGCGCTGTTCCCGATCTGGGCGAAGAACGTCAATCCGGACAATCTGCGGCTTGCCAGCCGCCTGGCCCTGACCGAGCTGCTGATCTCGGGCTGCACCACCGCTTCCGATCACCAATATTTGTTCCCGCCGGGCCTCGATGACGCCATGGACATCCAGGCGGAAGAGGCCGGCAAGCTCGGCGTCCGGATGACGCTGACACGCGGCGCACTCAATCTGACGACAGAAGACGGTGGCAATGCCGACCAGGGCGCGGTGCAGGATACCGACGTCATCCTGGCCGATTGCGAGCGCGTCATTAACCGCTACCACGACAAGTCCGAAGGCTCGATGCTGCAGGTGGCGCTCGCTCCCTGCGCGCCCTTCAACGTCACCAAGCGACTGATGGTCGAAACGGCGGCGCTCGCCGAGCGCTGCGGTTGCCGGCTGCATACGCATCTCGGCGAGACCCGCGACGAGAACGACTACTGCATGGAGCATTTCGGCTACCGGCCGGTCGATTATCTCGAGGAATGCGGCTGGCTCAACGACAGGGTCTGGCTGGCGCATGGCATCCACTTCAACGACGAGGAAGTGATGCGCCTCGGCCGCCATGGCGTCGGCGTCTCGCATTGCCCGACCTCCAACATGGTGCTCGCCTCCGGCCAATGCCGGACGAAGGAGTTGGAAGCCGCAGGCTCGCCGGTCGGCCTCGGCGTCGACGGCTCCGCGTCGAACGACAATTCCAACCTGATGGAAGGCGTCCGCCACGCTCTGATGATCAACCGCCTCACCTACAACGCCGAAAGCGTCACCCATTTCGACGCGTTCCGCTGGGCGACGCAGGGTTCGGCGCGCTGCCTCGGCCGCGACGACATCGGCGCCATCGCCGTGGGCAAGCAGGCCGACATGGCGCTCTACACGCTGGACGAACTGCGCTTTTCCGGCGCTGGCGACCCGCTCGCCGCCCTCGTGCTCTGCGGCGCCTACAAGGCCGACCGCGTCATGGTGAAGGGCGACTGGCGCGTCGAGGAGGGCGTGCCCGTTGGCATGGACCTAGCCAGGCTCCGCTACGAACACGGCCAGGCGGCGAAGGCCTTTTTGGAGTCGGTGTAGGTGGCCAGGCTCCCACTGGCTCCCTCGCCCGCGCAGCGGGAGAGGGAGACGAAGCGCACCGACCGCATCTGGATCAGGGACCCGATCGCCGTGCTGGCGGATGGCGCCGAGCGCGGCGTCGTGGTCGAAGGCGGCCGGATCGTGGAGCTGGTGGGCAAAAACGCCGAACCCGCCCACCCGGTTCAGACGATCTTCGATGCCGGCCGGCATGTCGTGACGCCGGGCCTCGTCAACACGCACCACCACTTCTTCCAGACCATGACGCGGGCGCATCCCAAGGCGATCAACAAATCGCTCTGGCCGTGGATCGAGGCGCTCTATCCGATCTGGACGCGGCATGTGAACGCCGACAATTTCCGCCTCGCCGCCCGGCTTTCAGTGACGGAACTGCTGCTGTCGGGCTGCACCTGCGCCTCCGACCACCACTACATGTTCCCGACCGGCCTTGAGCACGCGCTCGACATTGAGGCAGAGGAGGCCGCCGCCGTCGGCCTGCGCATGACACTGTCGCGCGGCGCGCTCGATGTCGTCGGCGACAAGGCCGGCGACGACAGTCAGGCGGTGGCGCCCGGCGGCGCGACGCAGGACACCGACGTCATCCTCGCCGATTGCGAGCGCGTCATCAGCCGCTACCACGACCGCTCCAACGGCGCGATGACCCGCGTCGCGCTTGCGCCCTGCGCGCCTTTCGACGTGTCGATGCGGCTGATGCGCGAGACAGCGGCGCTGGCCGACAGGCACGATTGCCGGCTGCACACTCACCTCGTCGAAACGAAGCAGGAAGCCGATTTCGCGCATGCGAAGCACGGCATGTCGGCCGTCGACTATCTGGAAGAATGCGGCTGGCTGTCGAACCGGACCTGGCTCGCGCATGGCATTCATTTCGACAATGCGGAGGTCGCGAAGCTTGGCCGCCACGGCGTCGGCATCTGCCATTGCCCGACCTCCAACATGGTGCTCGCCTCCGGCATCTGCCGGACGAAGGAGCTGGAGGCCGCGGGCTCACCCGTCGGTCTCGGCGTCGATGGCTCGGCCTCCAACGACAATTCCAACCTGATGGAAGCCGTCCGCCACGCCTTGATGATCGGCCGGCTGCGCTATGATGCGGCGAGCGTCACCCATCGCGACGCGCTGCGCTGGGCGACGGAAGGTTCGGCCCGCTGCCTCGGCCGCGACGATCTGGGTGCCATCGCCATCGGCAAGCAGGCCGACCTGGCGTTCTGGTCGCTCGACGATCTGCGCTTCTCCGGCGCGGGCGATCCGATCGCCGCACTCGTGCTCTGCGGCGCGCACGCGGCCGACCGCGTCATGGTGAAGGGCGAATGGCGGGTCGAGGACGGCGCGCCGGTCGGCGTCGATGTCGCGCGCCTTCGCCACGAGCATCATCAGGCTTCGCGCGCCTTCCTGGAAGCGCTATGACAACAGGCATTCCTTCCTGCCCGACAGGCGCGGCCCATGCCCGCCTGCCCCATCGCAACGATCCGTGAAAGAGACTTCGGAATGACCCTTCCCCGCCCCTATTGGCATGAGATGCAGGCGCCTTCCTTCCTGGGCGGCGAAAAGGACTGGATCGCGGTCCTGCCGGTTTGCGCCATCGAGCAGCATGGCCCGCATCTGCCCGTCTTCACCGACGCCTGCATCGGCGAGGGCATGGTCAAGCGCGTCGTCGAGCTGCTGCCCGAGGGCCTGCCGGCGACCTTCCTGCCGCTGCAGTCGATCGGCAAGTCGAACGAGCATATCTCCTCGCCCGGCACGCTGACCTTCACGTGGGAAACCGCGATCCGCATGTGGATGGAGATCGGCGACAGCATCGCGCGCGCCGGCGTCCGCAAGCTGGTCATCGTCACCTCGCATGGCGGCAATGTTCCGATCGCCGACATCATCGCCCGCGAGCTGCGCATCAAGCACGAGATGCTGGTCGTCTCCACCGGCTGGACCAATGTCGGCGAACCGGAGGGCATGGTACCGGCCGAGGAATATCTCTACGGCATCCATGGCGGCGACGTCGAAACCTCGATCATGCTGCATTTCCGCCCCGACCTGGTCGACATGTCGAAGGCGGAGGATTTCCGCTCGACCCAGCTCGATCTGCTGAAGGAGTTCAAGCGCCTCCGCTTCCACAGCGCTCCGGCGCGGGCGGCCTGGAAGGCGCAGGATCTCAACCCCAAGGGCGCCGTCGGCGACGCCTCGCGTGCAACCGCCGATCGGGGCCGGCAGATGGTCGACTACCAGGCATCGGCCTTCGTCGAGCTGCTGCAGGAAATGGCCCGCTTCGATCTGGCCCGCCTCTGGAAGGCGCCGGCCTGAAACTACGGAATTCGACCGAAAACGCTTGGGAATGTCAGGCGTCTGTTGCTAGCATGACGCAACAGCGCGGCCGCATCTGACGGAGCGTATGTCCGGGGGCGGGCGTGGTCGACATTGTCATTTCCGAGTTCATGCACAAGAACGCGATCGCGGATCTCTCCCGCGATTTCGAGGTTCATTACGAGCCGACGCTCGGCAGCGACCTGCCGAGTCTGTCGCGCGCCGTGCGCCACGCCAAGGCACTGATCATCCGCGACCGGACGGTGGTCGACATCCCCCTGATCGCGCAGGCGCTCGACCTGCGCGTCATCGGCCAGGTCGGCGCCGTTTCCGACAATATCGACATGCTGAGCTGCGAGGCGCGCGGCGTCTCGATCGTCCGCGCGCCCGACATGATGGCCGACGCGATCGGCGAATATGTCATCGCCAGCGCCATGATGCTGATGCGCGGCGCCTTCTTCGCGACGCGCGAGGTGATGGCCGGTAAGTGGCCGCGCGGCCATCTCGTCGGCCGCGAGATCAACGGCCGCACGCTCGGCCTGGTCGGGCTCGATTTCGGCGCCCGCGCCGCCGCCCAGCGCGCCCAGGCGCTTGGGATGAAGGTGATCGGCTGGGATCCGTTCCTGAAATCCGCCCATCCCGTCTGGCGCGATGTCGAGCGGGTCGAGTTCGACGCGCTGCTCAGCGAATCCGACGTGGTCAGCGTCCACCTGCCCGCCCGGCCAGAACTGATCGGCCGCGTCGGCACGGCGGCGCTGGCGCGGCTGAAGCCGACCGCCGTGCTGATTTCGGTCGGAGGCGGCGGCGTCGTCGACGAGGCGGCGGTCGCCAACATGCTGTCGATCGGCCGTCTCCGCGGCGCCGCCTTCGACGGCTTCGAAACCGAACCGCTCAACAGCGAGGCCGGCTCGATCTTCGCGGCTGTCCCCAATCTCGTTCTGACGCCGCGCATCGCCGACCTGACGCTCGAATCCCACCTGCGCTCCTCCGCGGCGATCGTTGCCAAAGTTCGCGGCGCGCTCAATCTTTGATCAAGCGGCCAAAATCCCTCTTGCAATAGTGGCCGGCCTCGGCTCGACTGCAGCTTTCCCGCCAAGATGAGGTTCCTCAAGGAACCCGGTTTAAAAGGCGGGCCTAAAGCGCTTTGGATGGCGCTAGCCAGGGGAGTTTTGAATGAGGAATTTTGCCCGCCTGTTGGCGGCAACCATGCTGGCCGCCGGCCTCGCTTCGGCGGCCGAGGCGAAAACTCTGGTCTACTGCTCGGAAGGCAGCCCGGAAAACTTCAACCCGCAGATCAACACCACCGGCACGTCGTTCGACGCCGCCCGGCCGGTGTTCAACCAGCTCGTCGAGTTCGAGCCGGGCACGACGAAGATCCGCCCGGCCTTGGCCGAGAGCTGGGACGTGTCGCCCGACGGAATGGAAGTCACGTTCCACCTCCGCAAGGGCGTGAAGTTCCATTCGTCGAAGCTGTTCAAGCCGACGCGCGACTTCAACGCCGACGACGTTCTGTTCTCGTTCAACCGGATGTGGAAGGAAGACAATCCCTACCACAAGGTCTCCGGCGGCGCGTATGACTACTTCAACGACATGGAGATGCCGACGCTGCTGAAGTCGATTGACAAGGTCGACGACTACACGGTCAAGTTCACGCTGACCAAGCCGAACGCGCCCTTCCTCGCCAATCTCGGCATGGATTTCGCCACCATCATGTCGGCCGAATATGCCGACGCGATGCTGAAGGCGGGCAAGCCCGAGACGGTCGACCAGCAGCCGATCGGCACCGGTCCCTTCACCTTCGTCGCCTACCAGAAGGACGCCGTCATCCGCTTCAAGGCGTTCCCGGACTTCTGGGGCCCGAAGGCCAAGATCGACGACCTCGTCTTCGCCATCACCAAGGACCCGACCGCGCGCTGGGCCAAGCTGCAGAAGAACGAGTGCCAGGTGATGATCGGCCCGAACCCGGCCGACCTCGACGCCATGGGCAAGGACGCGAACGTCAACCTGCTGTCGCAGCCGGGCCTCAACATCGCCTATCTGTCGTTCAACGTCACCAAGCCGCCCTTCGACAAGAAGGAAGTGCGCCAGGCTCTGACGATGGCGATCGACCAGGCGACGATCATCAAGGACGTCTATGGCGGTGCCGGCCAGGCGGCCAAGAACTTCATTCCGCCGACGATCTGGAGCTACAACGACGCGATCGAGCCCTACAAGTATGACCCGGCCAAGGCCAAGGAAATGCTGAAGGCCGCCGGCGTCGCGGAAGGCTTCGAGAGCGATCTGTGGTGGATGCCGGTAACGCGCCCCTACAACCCGAACGCCAAGCGCATCGCCGAACTGATGCAGGCGGATTTCGAGAAGGTCGGCATCAAGACCCACCTGGTTTCCTATGAGTGGGGCGAATACCGCAAGCGCATGCAGGCCGGCGAGCACCAGATGGGCCAGCTCGGCTGGAGCGGCGACAATGGCGATCCCGACAACTTCTTCTTCCTGCTCGGCTGCGAGGGCGCCCGCCCGGGCGGCCAGAACCTGTCCAAGTGGTGCAACAAGGACTTCGAAGCCTTGTTCCAGAAGGCCAAGTCGACCTTCGACGTGGCGGAGCGCGCCAAGCTCTATGAGCAGATGCAGGTGATCGCGCATGAAGAAGCGCCGGTCTTCAACGTCGCGCATTCGATCGTGTACGAGCCGATCCGCAAGAACGTGACGAACTACAAGGTCAGCCCGCTCGGACGGCGTGAATTCGCCGAAGTCGGTCTCGAGTAGCAAGCGACGGACGAGGACGGGGGGCACCACACCTCCGTCGTTCCGGGTATTGTCATGAGCCTGGCGGGCCGCGTCGCGCGCGGTCCGGCAGGCTCACGCAAGCCCCCGGATCCGCCGGCCCGCAAGGGCCAGGGCGGATCCCCGCTTTCGCGGGGATGACGGCCGTGACGGCGCCTCCCGCCTCGCCTTCCAGGCGGTATCACCATGTTCAGTTTCATCATCCGGCGCGTGCTGCTGGTCATTCCGACCTTCCTGGCCATCGCCTTCCTCACCTTCATCGCGATCCGGCTCGTGCCGGGCGATCCGGTCGAGGCCCGTACCGGCGAGCGCGGCATCTCGCCCGAGCGTCTGGCCCATTTCCGCCATGAGCTCGGTCTCGACCAGCCGGTGTGGAAGCAGTTTCTCGACTATCTCTGGCAGATCGCGCATGGCGATTTCGGCACCTCGATCTCGACGCAGACGCCGATCCTGACCGAATTCACGACGCTGTTCCCGGCGACGCTGGAACTGGCCATCTGCGCCATGCTGTTCGCGACGATCCTCGGCATCCCGGCCGGCGTGATCGCGGCGACCCGGCGCGGCACCTTCGTCGATTACACGCTGATGGGCGCGGCGCTGACCGGCTTCTCGATGCCGATCTTCTGGTGGGGCCTGCTGCTGATCCTGTTCTTCTCGGTCGATCTTGGCTGGACCCCCGTCTCGGGCCGCATCGACCTGCTCTACTATTTCGAGCCCGTCACCGGCTTCATGCTGATCGACAGCTGGCTCTCCGGCCAGGAGGGCGCGCTCAGCTCGGCCGTGTCGCATCTGATCCTGCCGACCATCGTGCTCGGCACCATTCCGCTCGCCACCATCGCCCGCATGACCCGCTCGGCCATGCTGGAGATCCTCGGCGAGGATTACGTCCGCACCGCCCGCGCCAAGGGCCTGTCGCCCTTCCGCGTCGTCGGCATCCATGCGCTCAGAAACGCGCTGATCCCCGTCGTCACGGTGATCGGGCTGCAGGTCGGCGCGCTGATGGCCGGCGCGGTGCTGACCGAATACATCTTCTCCTGGCCCGGCATCGGCTCCTGGCTGATCGAATCGATCCAGCGCCGCGACTATCCCGTGCTGCAGGGCGGCATCCTGCTGGTCTCCGGCATCGTCATCGTCATCAACATTCTCGTCGACCTGCTCTACGGCGTGCTCAACCCGAGGATCCGCCATGCCCGCTGACAGAATGCCTGCCGAGCGGACCGCCGCCGCCATGGTCGAGCCGAAGGCGCCGCCAGGCCCCTTCGCCTCCTTTTTCCGCGACTTCTCGGAAAACCGCGCCGCCCTGATCGGGCTGATCCTGCTCGGCCTGCTGGTCTTCGTCGCGATCTTTGCCGATTTCCTGGCGCCCTATTCGCCGATTGAGCAGTTCCGCGAGTTCACCCGTATCCCGCCCGCCTGGGTCGAGGGGGGAAATCGCGCCTTCCTGCTCGGCACCGACGAGATCGGCCGCGACATGCTCTCGCGCCTGATCTTCGGCGCCCGGCTGTCGCTGTTCATCGGCCTGTCGGTGGTGGTCGCCTCGATGGTGGTCGGCATCGTGCTCGGCCTGGTCGCCGCCTTCGCGCCGGGCTGGCCGTCGATCGTGATCATGCGGGCGATGGACGTCATCCTGTCGGTGCCGAGCCTGCTGCTCGCCATCGTCATCGTCGCCATCATCGGCCCGAGCCTGACCAACACGATCATCGCGATCACCGTGGTCTACCTGCCCTATTACGTCCGCCTCGTGCGGGCGTCGGCGATGCAGGAGAAGACGCGCGACTATGTGACGGCGGCCCGCGTCGGCGGCGCCGGCACGCTGCGCATCATGTTCAAGACGGTGCTGCCCAATTGCATGGCGCCGATCATCGTCCAGGCGGCGCTGACCATCTCCAACGCCATCCTGGAAGCGGCGGCGCTCGGCTTCCTCGGCCTCGGCGCGCAGCCGCCCTCGCCCGAATGGGGCGCGATGCTCGCCTCGGCGCGCGAATTCCTGCAATCCGCGCCCTGGATCGTCACCGAGCCCGGCCTCGCCATCCTGATCACCGTGCTTGCCATCAACCTTGTCGGCGACGGGCTGCGCGATGCGCTCGACCCGAAAATGCGGAGGAGCTGACATGCCGCTTCTCGAAATCTCCGACCTGACGGTCGACTTCAAGACCGGCTCCGGCCAGTTCCGCGCCGTCGACGGCGTGTCGCTCACGGTCGACCGCGGCGAGATCCTGGCGATCGTCGGCGAATCCGGCTCCGGCAAGTCGGTCGCCATGCTGGCGGTCATGGGGCTATTGCCCTGGACCGCCACCGTCTCGGCCAAGACGCTCGCCTTTGACGGCCGCGACCTGCTGACGCTGACGCCGCGCGAGCGGCGCAGGCTGGTCGGCAAGGACATGGCGATGATCTTCCAGGAGCCGATGTCGAGCCTCAACCCGTGCTTCACGGTCGGCTACCAGATCGGCGAAAGCCTCAAGGTCCATCTCGGCCTCTCCAAGAGCGAGCGCCGAAAGCGTTCGATCGAACTGCTCGAGGCCGTCGGCATTCCGGATCCCGAACGCCGGCTCTCGGCCTTCCCGCATCAGCTTTCCGGCGGCATGAGCCAGCGCGTGATGATCGCGATCGCGCTGGCCTGCCGGCCCAAGCTGATCATCGCCGACGAGCCGACCACGGCGCTCGACGTGACCATCCAGGCGCAGATCCTGGAACTGCTCGTCTCGCTACAGCGCGAGACGGATACCGGCCTGGTGCTGATCACCCACGACATGGGCGTTGTCGCCGAAACGGCCGAGCGCGTCTCGGTGCATTATGCCGGACAGAAGATCGAGGAGCAGCCGGTCGGCCCGCTCTTCGCCGATCCGCACCACCCCTATACGGCGGCGCTCCTCGCAGCCCTGCCGGAACGCGCGACGGGCAAGCGCCTGCCCTCGATTCCCGGCGTCGTGCCCGGCCAGTTCGACCGGCCGCCGGCCTGCCTGTTCGAGCCGCGCTGCCGCTTCGCCACCGAGCGCTGCCGCACCAAGCTGCCGCCGCGCCAGGGCGCCATTGCCGGCTTCGCGCTCTGCCACTATCCGCTGACGCATGGCCGGCCGATTGGCCATCCCCACCCCGAAGGCAGGGAGGTCGCGGCATGAACGCGCCCGTCGTCCTCGAAGCCAGCAAGCTGGCGCGCTTCTATTCGGTGAGCCGCGGCGCCTTCAAGCCCGCCGCCACCATCAAGGCGCTGGCCGAGGCCAGCTTCACCCTGCATGCCGGCAAGACGCTGGCCGTCGTCGGCGAATCCGGCTGCGGCAAGTCCACCCTCGCCCGCCTCGTCACCATGATCGAGGAGCCGAGCGAGGGGGAGCTCGTCATCGGCGATACCGACATCGTCACCGCCGACAAGGCGGCGCTGAGGAAGCTGCGCTCCGACGTGCAGATCGTCTTCCAGAACCCCTATGGCTCGCTCAATCCGCGCCAGAGGATCATCGATGCGCTGGCCGAGCCGCTGGTGATCAACCGCAAGGAAATGAGCGCGGCCGAACGCAAGGCTGCCGTGCTCGACATGCTGCAGCGGGTCGGCCTTCGCCCCGAGCATGCCGACCGCTATCCGCACATGTTCTCGGGCGGCCAGCGCCAGCGCATCGCGATTGCCCGCGCGCTGATGTTGCGGCCGAAGATCCTGGTGCTCGACGAGCCGGTCTCGGCGCTCGACGTCTCGGTGCAGGCGCAGGTGCTCAACCTGCTGGTCGAGTTGCAGGACAGCCTCGGCCTTTCCTACCTGTTTATCAGCCATGGCCTGGCAGTCGTGCGGCACATGGCGGACGAGATCCTGGTCATGTATCTCGGCCGGGTGGTGGAACGCGCCCCGCGCGAAAAACTGTTCGAGCAGCCGATGCATCCCTATACGCAGGCGCTGCTTTCGGCGACGCCAATGGCCGATCCAGAGCGCCAGCGCGACCGGGTGCGGCTCAAGGGCGAATTGCCGTCGCCCTTCAACCCGCCATCCGGCTGCGCCTTCCATCCGCGCTGCCCGCTCGCCTTCGACAAATGCCGCGTAGACCGCCCGGAGCTGCGCTTTCACGGCGAAACCGAAGTCGCCTGCTGGGCCGTCGAGCGGGATGACCGGGCGGCTTAGGTCTTTTCAGCCAGCAAGCCCCCTCACCCAACCCTCTCCCGCAAGCGGGCGAGGGCTTTTCTGGCGGCGGCCCTCCTCGACATCGCGGCGTATCGCTGGCGCCCCCTCTCCCGCCCCGCGGGAGAGGGCTGGGGTGAGGGTCTTCCTTTGCCGCGACCGTTTCGTGACCCATCGCAATCGGCGCCGACATCCCTTATATCAGGCGGCAACCCATTCCCCCTTTTGCGCGGGCTGATGTTCCGCGCCGGAGACATTTCATGACGGAAACCCAGATCCCGGTCACCGTGCTCACCGGCTATCTCGGCGCCGGCAAGACGACGCTGCTGAACCGCATCCTCTCGGAAAACCAC
This sequence comes from Kaistia defluvii, assembly GCF_040548815.1. Classification (NCBI taxonomy): domain Bacteria; kingdom Pseudomonadati; phylum Pseudomonadota; class Alphaproteobacteria; order Hyphomicrobiales; family Kaistiaceae; genus Kaistia; species Kaistia defluvii. Next base: position 2,717,575 of record NZ_JBEPSM010000001.1, read on the forward strand.
GGCAAGAAATACGCCGTCGTCGTCAATGAATTCGGCGAGATCGGCATCGACAACGACCTCATCGTCGAGAGCGACGAAGAGATCTACGAGATGAACAATGGCTGCGTCTGCTGCACGGTGCGCGGCGACCTGATCCGCGTCGTCGAGGGTCTGATGAAGCGCCCCGGCGGCTTCGACGGCATCCTGGTCGAGACCACCGGCCTCGCCAATCCGGCCCCGGTCGCGCAGACCTTCTTCATGGATGACGATGTCCGCGCCAAGTCGCGCCTCGACGCCGTCGTCACCGTCGCCGACGCGATGAACCTTTTGACCCGGCTCGACGACGCGCCGGAGGCCGAGGAACAGATCGCCTTCGCCGACGTCATCCTGCTCAACAAGGCCGATCTCGTCGACGCCGAGAAGCTGGCTGCCGTCGAGCGACGCATCCGCGAGATCAACCCGCATGCGACGATCCACCGGACCGAGCGCTGCGCCATCGATCTCTCCAAGGTGCTCGACCGCGGCGCCTTCGACCTCGAGCGCATCCTGACGCTCGACCCGGAATTCCTCGAGGGCGACGATCATGACCATGATCACGTCCATGACGAGAATTGCGGCCACGATCACCACCATCATGACCACGACCATGCCCATCACGGTCATGACCATGATCACGACCATCACCACCACCATCCGCGCCATGACGAATCCGTGTTCAGCGTCTCGCTGCGCGGCGGCACGCTCGATCCGAACAAGTTCTTCCCCTGGATCCAGGAGATCACCCAGGTCGAGGGTCCGAACATCCTGCGCCTGAAGGGCATCCTGGCGATGGACAAGGATCCGGACCGCTATGTGCTGCAGGGCGTGCACATGATCGTCGAAGGCACGCATCAGCGCCCCTGGGCCGAGGGCGAGAAGCGCGAGAGCCGCCTCGTCTTCATCGGCCGCAAGCTGAACGAGCAGGCTTTGCGCAAAAGCTTCGAGGATTGCCTCATCGCCGCCTGAGGCGACTGGAAACGGGCCGGCCCATCGCCGCCCTCTACCCTTGAAGGCCGCGTCATCCCGAGACATTCCGGGTGACGCGGCCTGATCTCTCCCAAAATCCACGACAGACATCGACCGGAAACGCCTCTTGCCCACGATCCAGTCCTTTCCTCTCGACGCCTATGTCGTCGCCGCCGAGTTTCTGGGTTCCGAGCCGGCCTTCGCGCTCGGCGACGGCAAGGTCGCCCTGGTCAGCGGCCCCTCCGCCGAGAAGCACGACGTCCATTCCGGCGGCCTGCTCGCCGCCGCCCGCACGCTGGATGGCGACCGGCTGATCACCACCGGCGATGACGGCCGCGTCATGGCGATCGACGCGAGCGGCAAGATCGACGAGATCGCGGTGCAGCCGAAGAAGTGGATCGACCAGGTCGCCTGCGGCCCGGACGGCACGATCGCCTATGCCAGCGGCCGCCAGGTTTTCGTGCGCTTCGCCAATGGCAAGGAGCGCGTGCTGGAGCATGAGCGCACCGCCGCCGGCCTCGCCTTCGCGCCCAAGGGAATGCGCCTCGCCGTCGCGCGCTACAATGGCGTGTCGCTCTGGTGGATCGGCACCGACGCCAAGCCGACCGAGTTCGAATGGAAGGGCTCGCATCTCGGCGTCACCTTCTCGCCCGATGGCAAGAACGTCATCACGACCATGCAGGAGAATTCGCTGCATGGCTGGCGCGTCGCCGATGGCGGTGGCCACATGCGCATGTCGGGCTATCCGGGCAAGGTCAAGTCGATGTCGTGGTCGGCCAAGGGCCGCTTCCTGGCGACGTCGGGCGCGGAAATGGCCGTGCTCTGGCCGTTCCACTTCAAGGACGGCCCGATGGGCAAGCAGCCGCTGCAGCTGGGCGTCCGCGACCAGATCGTCAGCTTCGTCGCCTGCCACCCGACCGAGGAAGTCGTGGCGATCGGCTACCGGGACGGCATGGTGCTGGCGGTTCGCTTTGCCGACAGCGACGAAGCGATTTTGCGCAAGCCGGCCGAGGGCGGCCCGATCAGCGCGCTCGCCTGGGACAAGAAGGGCATCCGCCTCGCCTTCGGCACCGAAGGCGGCGAAGCCGGCGTCATCGACCTCGCCGGCTGACACCGACGAGGCACGCAGCCCCAGGCAGCGCTGCTTCAAGTCTGTTTCTGGTGCAAAAGTGTCCGACGCCCCGGCGAAGGCCGGGGCCCATGAACACCGGCCCAGCAAACTTTGGCCAGCCTCTTTCGGGTAGGCCTCAGGCGTATGGATCCCGGCCGTCGCCGGGATGACGCCCGAGGGAGACGGGGCATTGGCGTCTCAACGATGTGGGCGCAGGCTCCTCAAGAAGAGCGAGAAGGCCAACGCCTGAGAAGACCGTGCCTCAGCGCAGGCTGGGGGCCTTGCGGAAGATCGCCGTCGCGAACAGGATCATGCCGACCAGCGTGATCAGCGATCCCAGGATGACGATCGGTTCGCCGGCCGGCGCGCCGCGGAGCGTCAGCACCAGGCCCGGGATCATGATCCAGAGGCCGATCGTCGAGACCCAGAACTGGATCAGCGCGAGCCGGCTCTCGGCCTTGGCGGGATTGGCGTTGTAATAAAAGCCCATCAGCGCGAGCGATACCCAGCCGATCAGGTTGAGGTGGGCATGAGCCGGCGCAAGGCTGAAGTCCTGCTGCGCGCCCATGATGATGCCGCCCAGCATGCCGATGATCACATAGATCACGGCGGTCCCGATAAACATCTGGCTAATTCTTGGCATGTCGAATTCCCCTCCGGAAGCGGGGCCGACTCATCCCGTCATACGCCCCCGAAACGCGGTTACGACGTTACGGAAGGTAAGTCAAAATCATTCCAAGGTGGGATGTTGGGCCTGCCCTGTCGGAGCACGTGTCGGCCGGGCGCAGGCGGAGAGCCACGGCCCAAAAAGAATGACGCCGGCGCGCGACCGGGAGCCGAAGGGGAGGCTCAAGACTCGGTCGCGTCTGCCGGCGTCTGACGCATGGTTTTGGGAGGAAAACCGCATGGCGTCGAAGAAGAAGCGCCCGTCGGGGAGGAGATCGACGGGCGTTTGAAGGTGGCGCGTTGCCGGGGAGGAGGTCAGCGCGGCGCCGATCGCAGGGACTTGGAGGGGAGGAGGTTCCCTGCGAATTCCTTGAACTTATAGCGCGTGTCGGAAGTCTTAGTAACCGACGGCCTGCTTGGCGACGCGCTCGATCTCGCCGCGGTGGATGCCGAGGTCAGCAAGCTCGCGGTTGTTCAGGCGGGAAAGCTCGTTGTAGGTCTCGCGGAACTTGCGCCAGGTCTTGTAGGAAGCAACGATGTTCATAGCCATTTTCGGATGTCCTTTTGAATTCGGTCTGATCTCTGTCGAACTGGCGCCGGATTTCTCTGTCGCCGTTCTTGTTGACGCTGATATAGGCTGATGCCGACGGAATGAGCACTACGAAAAAGCTCATGCCAGCGATGCGCCTGACGCAGGGCAGCATTAATTTCGCTGTCATATTGCACTGCACATTAAGCGCTGCGGCTGAATTGCGGCACCCAGGTACCGAATGTGCCCGCATCGGGGCGGCAAGCCGGCGGAGACATGCCCGTGACGCATGTCGCGGCAGCCGCGGGCCCTGCCTAATCGGCAGGCGGCATCGACGGCGGATGCGCCCTGCCCCGGCAAGCGCATAAAAAAAGACCGGGCCAAAGCCCGGTCCTCATGGTCTTGCTCGACTTGAGCGCCACTCTCAGAATGAACGCGTCGCCCCGGCGAAGGCGCCATCCTCACCTCTCCCTCAGGGAGGGTGAAGGACTCCGCCTCGCGCCGGAGAAAATCAGCCCAGATTGTGGACCAGCACGTTGCGGAACTGCCAGGGGTCGCTCTCGTCGATGTCTTCCGGGAAGAAGCCCGGACGATCGGTGAGCGGCGTCCAGTCGGTGTAGATGCCCTCGACGGTGCCGAGATAGGGCCGCTGGATGCGCAGGCAGAGATGGTAGTCCATCTCGTCCGCCTCGACGATGCCGGCAGTCGGATGCTCGAGCGCCCAGACCATGCCGGCGATCACCGCCGACGTCACCTGCATGCCGGTGGCGTTCTGGTAGGGCGCGTTTTCGCGGGCCTCGTCGATCGTCAGCCGCGAGCCATACCAGTAGGCGTTCTTGGCATGGCCATAGAGCAGCACGCCGAGTTCGTCGCGACCGGCGATGATCTCTTCCTCGCTGAGGATGTGCTGCTTCGACTGGCGCTTGCCGGCGCGGCCGAACATTTCGTGCAGAGACAGTACCGCGTCGTTGGACGGGTGGTAGGCGTAGTGGCAGGTCGGGCGATAGACGACTTCGCCCTCTTCGCGCACCGTGAAGTGGTCGGCGATCGAGATCGCCTCATTATGCGTCACGAGGTAGCCGAGCTGCGGGCCCGGCGTCGGGCACCAGGAGCGCACGCGCGTATCGGCGCCCGGGCCGAGCAGGAAGATCGCCGCGCCGCTGCCGGTGTCATGCGTGCGGGCATGGTCCGGAATCCAGCGCTCATGCGTGCCCCAGCCGAGCTCGGCCGGCTGCAGCGCTTCGGAGATAAAGCCCTCGACCGACCAGGTGTTGATGAAGGTGTCGAGTTGCTTGGCGACGCGGGCGCGCTGGGTGTCGCGTTCGGCGATGTGGATGCCCTTGACGCCGGTCGCCTTCATCAGCGCGGCCCATTCGCGGCGCGTCTTCGGCTCGTCATGCTCGATGTTGAGGTCGCGCGCCACGTCGAGCAGCGCCTGCTTGACGAACCACGACACCATGCCCGGATTGGCGCCGGAGCAAGAAACCGCGGTCGGACCGCCGGGATTGGCGCGCTTTTCCGTCAGCAGCTCTTCGCGCAGCGCATAGTTGGAGCGCGAGGCCGGATCGGCCTTGTGATCGTAATAGAAGCCCGGCCAGGGCTCGATCACCGTATCGATGTAGAGGCTGCCCATCTCGCGGGCGAGCCGCATGATGTCGAGCGAGGAGGTGTCGACCGAGAGATTGACGCAGAAACCGCCGGGAGCCAGCAGCGGCGCCAGGATCTCGCGGAAATTTTCCCGCGTCAGCGCCGCCTTGACGTGCTTCACGCCGTAGGTGGCCATCAGTCCGACGTTTTCACTGCTCGGTTCGATGACCGTGATCTGCGGCTGGTCGAGCGCGAAATGGCGCCTGATTAGCGGGAGGAACCCTCGCCCGATCGAACCGAAGCCGATGATGACCACGGGGCCATTGATGCGACCGTAGACAGGCCAAGTCGTCATAGCGAGACACTCCTCAAAGTCGAAATCAACAAGTGGGGTACCGTACCCTTCCTTCGTGACAAACAAAAAGTCGTGGATGAAGGAGCGTCAGCTCTTCCATCCACGACCGGTTTGAAGCGGGAGCCTAGCGGCTTGTGTCGGCCAGGTCGAGCCCGGACGGGCTTGCAACCAGCGGAAAGTCCTGCGCGGAGAGCGGCGGGACCGACCAGTCGCCTGTCGCGACCAGCATTCCGGAGGCGCCGTCGAGGGCGCCTTCGCGGAGTTCCAGGGCCAGGAAGCGCTTGCGCTCCACGGGCCCCGGCATCAGCAGGCTCTGCGTCGCCGCGGCGGAAAAGCCGAAGCGGGCATAATATTCGGCATCGCCGACCAGTATCACGGCGCCATGGCCGAACATGGCGGCGCGGTTCAGCGCGGCGCGCATCAGCTTGCCGCCAAGGCCTTCGCTCTGCCGTTCCGGCGCGATCGCCAGCGGCCCGAGCAGCAGCGCGTCGCGGCCGCCGGCCGCAACGTTCCACAGACGGACCGTACCGATGATCTCGTCGCCATCGCGGGCGACGAGAGCCAGGCCGGACGCCGGCAGGCGATTTTCCCGCAGGCGTTCGGAGGTCTTCTGGTGGCGATCCGGACCCATGGTCCGGTCAAGCAGCATTTCCCGGGCGCCGGCTTCGCCGGGCGCCTCCACGTCGATCTGAATCATCGATGGAATTCCCTCAGATCACGAAGGATTCGAGCGGCTTGAAGCCGTTGAAGGCGACGGCCGAATAGGTCGTCGTATAGGCGCCGGTACCTTCGATCAGCACTTCGTCGCCGATCGAGAGCGAAACCGGCAGGTGATACGGCGTCTTCTCGTAGAGGACGTCAGCCGAGTCGCAGGTCGGGCCGGCAAGCACGCAGGCCGTCTTCTCGTCGTGGTCATGCGCCGTGCGGATCGGGTAGCGGATCGACTCGTCCATCGTCTCGGCGAGGCCGCCGAACTTGCCGATGTCGAGATAGACCCAGCGCAGGTCGTCGGCCGAGTCGCTCTTCTTCGAGATCAACACGACTTCCGTCTTGATGATGCCGGCATTGCCGACCATGCCGCGGCCCGGCTCGATGATCGTCTCCGGGATCCGGTTGCCGAAATGGCGCTTCAGGGCCGAGTCGATCGACGAGGCATAGTTCTCCACGCCCGGAATCTCCTTGAGATAACGGGTCGGGAAGCCGCCGCCGAGATTGACCATCGACAGCTGGATGCCGCGCTCTGCGAGCGTGTGGAAGATGCCGGCGGCCGACGCGAGCGCGCCGTCCCAGGCTTCGGTGTTCGCCTGCTGCGAACCGACATGGAACGAAACGCCATAGGCGCGCAGGCCCTGGCGATGGGCATGCTCGAGCACGCCGACAGCCATCTGGGGCTCGCAACCGAACTTGCGCGAAAGCGGCCATTCGGCGCCGGCGCCGTCGCACAGAATGCGGCAGAACACGCGGGTGCCGGGAGCGGCGCGGGCGACCTTGTCGACTTCGGCTTCGCAATCGACCGCATAAAGGTCGATGCCACGCGCGAAGGCAGCGGCGACGTCGCGCTCCTTCTTGATGGTGTTGCCGAAGGAGATGCGGTCCGGGGTCGCGCCAGCGGCCAGCGCCATGTCGATCTCGGCGACCGACGCGCAGTCGAAGTTCGAGCCGAGCGAAGCGAGCAGCGCCAGCACTTCCGGAGCCGGATTGGCCTTCACCGCATAGAAGACGCGGGTGTCGGGCAGAGCGTGCGCGAAGGTGAGATAATTCTCCCGCACGACATCGAGATCCACGACAAGGCACGGGCCTTCGGGACGTCGGCTATTGAGGAAGTCGATGATGCGAGCGGTCATGAGGGTCTCCCCGATGGCCTGCCAAGGCCAGAAAAGCGTTGCGAAGCGGGACGAAACCGGAGCGAAATCGCCGCGCCGAGCGCTATGGACGCGATCGGAACGTTGAAGACGAGCCGTTTTTGCCGGGGTAAGCCGGCAGTTTTCGCGGGTAGCAGTCGCTTGGGACAAACGGCCAGCGTTTATCGTGAGCGCTGCCTTCGCTTGGAACGGGAGACCCGATCCGCACGCCCGGCAAGGATGTAGTGCCTCTTCAGTGACTACGGCCGATGGAGAGCCGTCCGAGACCAAAAAAGCCCGCTACGTCGTTGCTTCAAGTCGCGTCCTCCGCGGAGACGGAGTTCACCGGTTTCGCTTTCCGGCTGCCGACCTTATCGGGATCTCTCCCGAACTCCTGGGACCCTCTCTTTGTGAGGGTCTTGGGCGTCGCTTCGGCCTCTTGTCCGAAGCCCCACCGGTCGGCACGCAACCACAGGCACGTGCGATAATTGGGCAAGCGGTACGTAGGCCCAACGCGGTTAACATTCAAGCGGTTTTTGCCCCTCGGGCACAAAAATCATGCAGGGGCGGCCGCAGCGCGGCCGACATGACGGAATCACGACATTTTTGTGTCGCCACAGGGGCTTGGCAGCCCCCTCCGGGAGCCGGATTCCGCCTGCCAAACAGGCTTAACACGCCCGCCACTGCGATTGATTCGTGCTTCCGGCAATCGGCCCGATCGCCTATGCAGAAGCGGCAACAGGAGTGCTGCATGTGAACGAGACCGTCGTCGGCGAAAAGGGCATGGTTGTGGCTCCCCACAGGGCTGCAGCGGAAGCGGGGGCCGAGATCATCCGGGCCGGCGGCAACGCCATTGAGGCAGTGATCGCCGCGGCCGCCACCATCGCCGTGGTCTATCCGCATATGAATGCCATCGGCGGCGACGGCTTCTGGCTGATCCGCGAGCCCGGCAAGGAGCCGCGCTACCTTGAAGCCTGCGGCGGCGCCGGTTCGCTCGCCACCATCAAGGCCTATCGCGGCAAGGGCTATGACACGATCCCGACGCGCGGCCCCGACGCGGCGCTCACCGTCGCCGGCGCGGTTTCCGGCTGGAACACCGCCTATGAACTGTCGCAGAGCCTGGGCGGGCGGATCGACCGCCCCACCCTGCTCGCCAACGCCGTTGAACATGCCAAGAAGGGCATAAGCGTCACCCGCTCGCAGGCCCGGCTGACAGCGCAGCATCTGGCCGACCTCTCCGCCGCCCCCGGCTTCAAGGACGTGTTCCTGGTCGACGGCAAGGCGCCGGAGCTTGGCGCGACGATCCGTCAGGAACGCCTCGCCGATACGCTCGAACATCTCGGCCGCGCCGGCTTCCTCGACTTCTACAAGGGCGACGTCGCCAGCGAGATCGCCGGCGATCTCGAGCGTTTCGAATGCCCCGTGACGCGCGACGACCTCGCCGCGCATGAGGCGCGCCTGCGCGCGCCCCTCTCCGTCCGGCTCGAGGGCGCCACGGTCTTCAACTCGCCGCCGCCGACCCAGGGCCTCGCCTCGCTGCTGATCCTCGGCATCTTCGAGCGGCTCAACGTCAAGCGCGGCGAGAGCTTCGAGCATATTCACGGGCTGGTCGAGGCGACCAAGCGCGCCTTCCTGATCCGCGACAAGCATGTGACCGACCCGATCTTCGCCGGCGATCTCTCCGTGCATCTGTCGCCGCGCGTGCTCGACCGCGAGGCGGCGCAGATCAGCATGTCCCGCGCCGCACCCTGGCCTCAGGTGGCGAAGAAGGGCGACACGGTCTGGCTCGGCGCGATCGACGCCTCCGGCCTCTCCGTCTCCTATATCCAGTCGATCTTCTGGGAGTTCGGCTCCGGCGTGGTGCTGCCGGCGACCGGCATCACCTGGCAGAACCGCGGCGCCAGCTTCTCGCTCGATCCGCGCGCGCTCAACCCACTGGAGCCCGGCCGCAAGCCTTTCCACACGCTGAATCCGGCGCTCGCCCGCTTCGACGATGGCCGCATCATGAGCTATGGCACGATGGGCGGCGAAGGCCAGCCGCAGACGCAGGCCGCCCTGATGAGCCGGCATGCGCTGTTCGGCATGGATCTGGGCGAGGCGATCGACGCGCCGCGCTGGCTGCTCGGCCGCACCTGGGGCTCGGACCACACCAATCTGCGCGTGGAAAACCGGTTCGATCCCGACCTTCTGATCGCGCTGGAGCGGGCCGGCCACGAGGTCGCCGTGCTGGACGAGGCCTATTCCGACACGATGGGCCATGCCGGCGCGCTGGTGCGGCGCAAGGATGGCCGGATCTTCGGCGCCAGCGATCCGCGTTCAGACGGCGCCGCCATCGCCGCCTGAGGCGCCCAGCGCGCTCTTTTTTGGCAAATACCTGAGAATGGCGCTATGAATCGCCTGCAAAGCGACGCCGCGAAGGCGTCGCCCCGATATCCCATCCAGGAGTCGATAGACGCCCATGCTTCTCGCCAACGATCCGGTCCATGCGTTCGTCGACTATCCCGCCGTTGAAGTGCCGTCCTCCCCGACCGGGCCGCTCGTCGGACTCACCATGGCGATCAAGGATCTCTATGACGTCGCCGGCTATCCGACCGGCGTCGGCCACCCGCTGAAGCGCGCCGAGAGCGGCGACAAGACGGTGACCGCGCCCGCCGTGCAGCTTCTGCTCGATGCCGGCGCTCGCTTCGTCGGCAAGGTCCATACCGACGAGTTCGCCTATTCGATGAACGGCGAGAACCACCATTACGGCACGCCGATCAATGTCCGCGCGCCCGGCCGCATCCCGGGCGGCTCGTCCTCCGGCTCGGCCACCGCCGTCTCGGGCGGCCTGGTCGATTTCGCGCTTGGCAGCGACACCGGCGGCTCGGTGCGCGCGCCCGCTTCCTATAACGGCCTGCTCGGCATCCGCCCGACGCATGGGCGCATCGACATCTCCCGCGTCGCGCCGCTGGCCGAGACCTTCGACACGGTCGGTTGGTTCGCCCGCGACGCCGATACCTTCTCCCGCGTCGGCGCCGTGCTGCTGGGCGAGGACGAGAGCGACACGCCGCTGACCCGCTTCCTCGTCGGCGACGACATCCATGCCCTGCTGCTCGGCGAACTGGAAGAAGCCGCCGTCCGTTCGGCGACGCCGCGCATCGCCGCGCATCTGGAGCCGGCCGGCGCCGTCATCGTCGCGCCGGATGGGCTCGCCGCCTGGCGCATGATCTTCCGCACCATGCAGGCCTATGAAGCCTGGCAGGCGAATGGCGAATGGATCGAGAGCCGCCAGCCGAGCTTCGGCCCCGGCGTGCGCGAGCGCTTCGAATGGGCGAGCCACGTCACCCGCGAGGAATATGACGCCGCCGCCCTGCGCCGCGCCCAGGTCCGGGCGCGCGTGCGCGGCCTGCTCGGCGACAATACCGTCCTTGCCATCCCGACCACGCCCGGCATTGCGCCGCGCATCGGCCTTGGAGGCGACGAGCTCGAATCCTACCGCAACCGCGCGCTTTCCATGCTCTGCACCGCCGGCCTCGCCGGCCTGCCGCAGATCAGCCTGCCGCTCGCCGACCATGAGGGGTGCCCGCTGGGCGTCTCGCTGATCGCGCCGGCCGGCCGCGACCGCGCCCTGATCGATCTCGCCGCCCGGATCATGGCCGGCTAGTCCGCTTCGCCGGCCCACGCCGCCTCGCGCGGGCCGGCTCCCCCTTCGCTCGAAATACCCTAGGCGGCACGATGGATACGCTCACCCGGATGAAGACCTTCGTCGAGGTCGTCGAGGCCGGCGGTTTTTCGGCCGCCGCGCGCAAGATGGGCCGCTCGAAGGCGCTGATCTCCAAATATGTCCGCGAACTCGAGGACGAACTGGGCGCCCGCCTGCTCAACCGCACGACACGCACCCTGTCGCTTACCGAGGTCGGCCAGGGCTATGCCCGCGACGCGACCGAGATCCTGCAGCGGATCGAAGACCTGCAGTCCTCGGTCGGTGACGCCCATGCCGCGCCGCGCGGCCGCCTCAAGGTCTCGGCGCCGCGCACCTTCGGCGATGGCGAGCTCGGCCGCGCGATCATGGAATTCGTGGTCAGCGAGCCGGAGATCTCGCTCGAACTGCACCTGGAGGACCGCTTCGTCGATCTCGTCGATGAGGGCTTCGACGTCGCCATCCGCATTTCGACCCTGACCGATTCAAGCCTGATCGCCCGCCGCCTCGCCTCGTTCCGCATCTCGGCCGTCGCCAGCCCCGCCGTGCTGGAACAATATGGCCTGCCGGAGCGCCCGGAGGAGCTTTCCGGCAAGCCCTGCGTCATCGATTCCAACGTCGCCTACCGCACCAACTGGCCGTTCCTGATCGACGGCGAGCGGGTAACGGTGCCGGTCAAGGGCCGCGTCGAGGTCGACAGCCCCAACGCCGCCCGCCTCGCGGCGCTGTCCGGCCTCGGCTTCGCCATCGTCCCGCATCTGGTGGTCAAGGACGATATCGAGGCCGGCCGTCTGCGCGTCGTGCTGGAGGCCTATGAGCCGGCCAGCGCCGCCATCCACGCCGTCTATCCGCACCGCCGCCATCTCTCGGGGAAGGTACGCAGCTTCATCGACTTCCTGGTGAAGTGGTTCGACAAGAACGGCCCGCATGGCGGCAATTGCTAGGCGGGCCTCCGCCGCCAGCCGCCTTCAAGAAACTGTGACCGTCGGGCCGTCGCCGGCACGCGTCCGTCGTCGGCTCGACACGATCTGGCCGCACTTGTCTGGCCCTTTCAGGCCGTTCGCCTTTCCGCAGAGACCCATCGCATGCTTCGATCCCTGATCGTCTTCGCCTTCGCCGCGCTCTTCGCGACCGCAGCCCAGGCGCATCCGCATGTCTTCGTCGATGCGAAGGAGGAGATCCTGTTCGACGCCGACGGCAAGATGTCGGCGATCCGCCATATCTGGCAGTTCGACCAGGCCTTCACCGCCTTCGCCATCCAGGGCCTCGACGCCAATGGCGACGGCAAGCTGTCGGACGAGGAATTGCAGCCGCTCGCCAAGGTCAACGTCGAGTCGCTGAAGGACTACCACTACTTCACCCGGCTGAAGGTCAATGGCCGCCGCGCGCCGGTCGAGGCGCCGTCCGAATACTGGCTCGACTTCCACGACAGCCGGCTGACGCTGTTCTACACGCTGCCGCTGAAGACGCCGACAGCGGTCGGCGAGACGACGACGCTGGAAGTGTTCGACCCCGAATATTTCGTCGCCTTCAACTTCGTGAAGCATCACGCCATCACGCTCACCGGCGCGCCGGCCAATTGCACGGCGCATTACGCGCCGCCGCATGAGCTCGACGCCGACATCATGGCCAAGCTTGCCGCGATCCCGGCCGACCAGCGCGACCTGCCCGATGAACTCGCCGACGCGGCCTCGAGCCTCGCGGCCCAGATCACGATCCGCTGTTCATGAAGCCATCCCGCGCCTTTCGCTGGACCGGCGCCGTCGCCGCCAGCGCGATGCCGACCCTTGCCCTCGCCGCGCCGAGCCCGTTCGGCATCGCCACGCCCGATGGCGGCGGCACAGTCGGCTGGGCCGGCCCCCTCGCCCCGCTCTTCCAGTGGATCGCGCGCCAGCAATCAGTCTTCTACCGCGACCTGACCGACGCGCTCGCGAACCTGTCGCAGAGCGGCCACGCGGCCCTCATCCTGGTGGCGCTGTCCTTCGCCTATGGCGTGTTCCACGCCGTTGGCCCCGGCCATGGCAAGGCGGTGATCGCCTCCTATCTGCTGGCGACCGGCGACCGGCTGAAGCGCGGCATCGTCATCTCCTTTGCCTCCGCCCTGGTGCAGGCGCTGACCGCCATCCTCGTGGTTTCCGTCGGCACGCTGATTCTCAACGTGACCGCGATGACCATGACGCGGGCGACCGATGCGCTGGAGATCGCCAGCTACGCGCTGATCGCGCTCTGCGGCGTCTGGCTGCTCTGGATGAAGCTGTCGGGACGCGGCCAGGAGTCCAATCCGAATGCGCCGGTCGTGGAGCATGATCCCGCGACCTGCAATCATCCCCATCACCGGCTCGGCCGCAATCTCGCCTTCGGGCCCCGGGTCGCTCCCGTCGGCCTCGCCAATGCGGGTTTTTCGGCCACCGGGCTCACCGACAGCCGCGTCGCGTCCGGGGCGACCAGCCTCGCCTGCGATTGCGGCCATTCGCACGCGCCCGACCCGTCCCAGCTCGACCGCCCGCTGACTGTCGGCCGGGCCTGGACGGCGATCCTCGCCGTCGGGATCCGCCCCTGCTCGGGCGCGATCATCGTGCTGGTCTTCGCCGTATCGCAGAAGCTCTATTGGGCCGGCATCCTGTCAGTGCTGCTGATGGCGCTCGGCACCGGCCTGACGGTCTCGGCGCTCGCAACGCTGGCGGTCAAGGCCAAGGACCTCGCGCTGCGCTTTTCCGGCGGCGAGACGCGGACGCAACTGCGCGTCGTCAACGGCCTGCAGATCGCTGTCGCCAGCGGCATCCTGCTCTTCGGCCTGCTGATGCTCGGCGGCGCCCTCGCGGCGGGGTAATTTCGAGACGGCTCTTCCTTCACCTCTCCCTGAGGGAGAGGTCGACGGCCAAAGGCCGGATCCTGCAGATCTCGATTTCCAACATCCTGAGGAGGCCTGCGAAGCAGGCCGTCTCGAAGGACGCACCACCTTAGGGCCTGTCTTGAAGCGGCACCGCCCTGCGTGCTTCGAGACGGCCCTTCCGGGCCTCCTCAGCATGTTGAGGATGGTGTTTGCTCAAAGACAGAGAGACTCTCTGTGCGCCCCCTCCGCGGAAGAAGCTGGGCGTCTTGCCTCCTCAAGAACTACTCCGCCGCCGCAGCCAGGCGACCGCGCGAGGCCAGGCGCGCCCGCATTGCCTCGCCGAAGGCGCGGAACAGGCGGGCGGAGGGCGCGTCGGTCGTCACCCAATATTCCGGATGCCACTGCACCCCGACGGCAAAGCCCGGCGCGTCCCGGACGCTGACCGCCTCGATCGTGCCATCCGCCGCCAACGCCTCGACGACCAGCCCTTCGGCCAGTTCGCCGATCGCCTGCCGGTGCAGCGAGTTCACCTCGATCTCGTCGCGCTCGACGATGCGGGCGAAACAGCCATCGGCGATGATCCGGACCGGGTGGCGGATCGCGAAGCGCTCGGCCTGGACCTCGGAAACCGGCGCGCGGTGGTCGTGGCGGCCGGGATGCTCCTGCACTTCCGAGATCAGCGTGCCGCCCAGCGCCACGTTCAGTTCCTGCTGGCCGCGGCAGATGGCGAGCAGCGGCACGCCCTGCCGGATCGCGGCGCGGATCAGCGGCAGCGTGGTCGAATCGCGGGCCGGGTCATAGGGCTCGGTGCGCGGATCGGCGCTTTCGCCATAGAGCGAGGGATGGACGTTGGAGCGGCTGCCAGTGACCAGCACGCCATCGACCCGCTCCAGCAGCGCCTCGATGTCGAGCGCGTCGCCCAGCGACGGCACGATCACCGGAATACCGCCGGCGCCGGTAAGGACCGCCTTCACATAGGTCTCGGAAGCGGCGTGCCAGCGATAGCCCTCGAACTCGCGCACATCGGCCGCAACGGCCACGAGAGGCGAGGCATTCTTCAGTTCCGTCATGATCCAGATCGCTTGCTGTGAGGCATTTCGCTCCTTTTACACCGGACCATGGCAAAAAGCCGTCTTTTCGCCAACTCTGCCGGCTACCCACCGAGCCCCCCATAGGCGTTCCCCCGGACGCCGGCAGCCCAGGCCGAGACAGCCGCCGAAAGGCGTTGAGTCCCGGCCGCGATGGCTGCCCTGACCAACCAGGAGGTAAGGAATGGCTCCGAACCGACCGGATCGACGCACGTTCCTCCGCACCGCCGTCATCGCCCCGGGCGTGGCGGTGGCAGGCGCCGCCACGCCCGCGCTGGCCGCCCCCGCCGTGACGTCCAGCCTGCCCGACATCGTCTGGCGGCTGCAATCGAGCTTCCCCGCCTCGCTCGAAACCATTCACGGCAGCGCCGAGGCGATGGCGCGCACGATCGCGGCGCTGACCGGCGGCCGGTTTCGCATCGAGATCGAGACGCCCGGCCATTTGGCGCCCGGCGCCGAGACGCTCGACGCCGTGCGCAACGGCGCCATCCAGGCGCACCAGACCTGTTCCTACTATTATATGGATCTCGACCCCGCCTTCGCGATCGGCACCGCCCTGCCCTTCGGCATGAACGCCCGGATGCAGGACGCCTGGATAACGGATGGCGGCGGCCAGCACCTGCTCGACACCTTCTATGCCAATTACGACCTGGTCTCCTTCGTCGTCGGCAATACGGGCGCGCAGATGGGCGGCTGGTTCCGGCGCGAGATCCGCAGCCTGCCGGAGATCGCCGGCATGAAGATGCGGATTGCCGGCGTCGGCGGCACCGTGCTCGCCCGGCTGGGCGTCGAGCCGCAGCAGATCGCGCCCGAGGGGATCTATGCCGCCCTGGCCGATGGCACGATCGACGCCGCCGAATGGGGCGGGCCGTATGAGGACGAGAAGTTCGGCTTCTACAAGGTCGCGCCCTATTACTACTATCCCGGCTGGTGGGAGGGCGGACCGTCCGTCCACCTGCTCGTCAACCGCCCGGCCTTCGAGGCGCTGCCGGAGCTCTACAAGGTGGCGCTCCGCACGGCCGCCGGCCAGGCCTCGCACGAGATGCTCGCCCGCTACGATGTGCGCAACAACACGGCCATCCGCAGCCTGATCGACAAGGGGGTGCAACTGCGGCCCTTCCCGACGGACCTGCTGGAGGCCACCTACAAGGCGTCGTTCGAGCTCTATGCCGAACTCGCGGCAGAGCACCCGCGCTTCAAGGCGATCTACGAGCCGTGGAAGCTGTTCCGCGACCAGATCTACCAGTCGTTCCGTGTCGCCGAATTCTCGTTCGAGAGCTTCGGCTTCGCCCAGCAGGCCAAGGGGCTCTAGGGTTCAAGCCCATCGTCCCACCGGTGGATCCTCCTTCGAGGCTTCGCTGAAGCGAAGCACCTCAGGATGATGGCGGAGTGTGCCAGTCCCGCTGAAACTTGGGAAATGCCGGGAGCCGGCGATCCCCCTCTCCCGCTCGCGGGAGAGGGCTGGGGTGAGGGTCTTTCCTGACCGCCCCGAACCTAACGGAACACGATCCGACCTTCAGGCTTCGGCGCGATCGTCTTCCGCGCCGCGATATAGTCGATCACGTCGCTCGCCATCAGCTTGGCGTCGACCGGGCTGATCAGCCGCGCCGCATCCTTGAACGCGACATAGCCGTCGCCGCCATCGGCGACATAGTCGTTGGTGGCGAGCGTGTATTTCTTGTCCGGATCGAGCGGCGCGCCGTTCACCGTGACGCTCTTCACCCGCATGCCGGGCAGTTGCTTCAGGTCGACCTCGACGACGAGACCCGAGACCTGCGGGAAGCGGCCGGCGGCCGCCTCGGCGAGGCTGAAGCCGCTTTCGAGCGCCGCCTTCAGCGCCTTGCCGGTGACGGCCAGCTTCACCGTCTTGTTGCCGAAGGGCAGCTCGCTGAAGACGTCGGCCCGGGTCAGCACGGTGCCGGCCGGATATTCCTTGTCGGCGCGGATGCCGCCGCCATTGGTGAGGGCGATGTCGGCGCCGACCGAGGCGCGCATCGCATCGGCGATCAGGTCGCCGATCGCCGCCTCCTCGCCGCGCACCGTGGCGCGACGGCTGTCGAGCGGCGTCTGCGTGGTGCCGATCTCGACCTTCAGCTCGGCGTCGAGCTTGTCCTGATAGCCCTTCACCACGCCGGCGATCTTCGGATCTGGCGTCACCGTGGCGCTGTCGATGATCTCGAAATGCGGCCGCCAGTCGACCTTGGTCTTGCCGTCCTTCTCGCTCTTGTCGATCGTCACCCGCGTGACGACGATGCTTTCCGCCTGCGCGCCGGATTCCGTCAGCGCCGTCTTGCCGTCGAAGAAGGTCAGCAGGTGCTCGTCATGGCCGGACAGCACCAGATCGGCGGCGTGGTTGCGCACCAGCGCGATATCGACCGAAAGCGGCGTGTGGACGACCGCGACGACGAAATCCGCGCCCGCCTCGCGCAGCGCCTTGCCCTTGGCCTTGCCGGTCTCGATCGAGGAATTGAAGACCGTGTCGCCCGAGGTGGCGACCACCGGCGTGTCCTCGGTGGTCAGGCCGTAGAAGCCGATCTTGATGCCCTCGATATCGACGATCTTCTCGTCGACCGTGTTCTTCGGCTGGCTGCCGTCCTTTTCGCGGATGTTCGAGGTGACAACGGGAAAGGTCGCCTCGCCGATGCGCGCGTGAAAAACGTCCGGCCCGAAATCGAATTCGTGATTGCCGGGAGTCATCACATCGACCTTCATCTGGTTGAGGATGTCGATGATATGGACGCCCTTGTCGATGCCCGAGAGCAGCGACGGCGAGATGGTGTCGCCGGAATGGACGAACAGAGTCGGCCCCTTGGCGCGCTCGGCCTCGACGACCGTGGCCAGCTTGGCAAAACCACCGCGACCGTCCAGCTCCTCTATCCGGTCGATGTCGTTGGTCTGCACGAAGGTGATCGTCACCGGCGCGGCCCATGACGGCATCGCGACAAGGGCGGCGAAGGCGAGAAGGCCGAATCGCAGGCTGCGCTGGCGTCCGAACATGAGGGCGATCTCCGGTCAGGGTTGTGCGAGGGGCGCGTGGCCTGAGCATGCCATGCTCATGTTGCAATCGCATAGCGCCGACGCGCCCGAACGGCGCTGCGACAACGCGCGACGGATGAAAATGCACCCTGCCCCTTCGCGCCGCGCGAGGTTGAGGGTAAGTTCCGGCACGATGACCAGCCAGACCGCCGATATCGCCCCTCCCAAGAGCAAGCCTGCCGACCACCCGCCGATTTCGATCGGCCGGGTCGGCGTGCTCCTCGTCAATCTCGGAACGCCGGATGCGACCGACTATTGGTCGATGCGGCGCTATCTGAAGGAATTCCTTTCGGATCCGCGCGTCATCGAGGTGCCGAAGCTGATCTGGTGGCCGCTGCTGAACGGCGTCATCCTGACGACGCGCCCGCAGAAGTCCGGCAAGAACTACGAGTCGATCTGGAACAAGGAGCGCAACGAATCGCCCTTGCGCACCATCACCCGCTCGCAGTCCGACAAGCTCTCCGCCGCCTTTGCCGACAATGGCAAGATCGTCGTCGAGTGGGCGATGCGCTATGGCACCCCCTCGATCGCGGAAAAGATCGACGGGCTGAAGCGCGCGGGCTGCGACCGGATCCTGATCGCCCCGCTCTATCCGCAATATTCCGCGACGACGACGGCGACGGTCAACGACAAGGCCTTCGACAAGCTGCGCACCATGCGCTGGCAGCCGGCCGTCCGCACCATGCCGGCCTATCACGACGACCCGGTCTATATCGCGGCGCTCGCCACCTCGGTCGAGCGCTCGATCGCGGCGCTCGATTTCGAGCCGGAGATCGTGCTCGCCTCGTTCCACGGCCTGCCCAAGCGCAATCTTGAGCTGGGCGACCCCTATCACTGCCATTGCGTGAAGACCGCCCGCCTGCTGCGCGAACAGCTTGGCTGGCCAAAGGACAAGCTGCGCGCGACCTTCCAATCGCGCTTCGGCAAGGCGGAATGGCTGCAGCCCTATACCGACAAGACCGTCGAGGCGCTGGCCAAGGCCGGCGTCAAGCGCATCGCCGTGGTGACGCCTGGCTTCTCGGCCGATTGCGTCGAGACGCTGGAAGAAATCGCCGGCGAGAACGCCGAGATCTTCCGCCACCATGGCGGCGAGCAGTTTGCCGCCCTTCCCTGTCTCAACGACAGCCCGGAAGGCATGGCGCTGCTGGAACACCTCGTGCGCCGCGAACTGCTCGGCTGGGTGTGACCGGCGCCAATTGCGTCGCCGGATCGAAATCCCTACACCTCCTCTGACCGCGACAGGCGTGGCAGAGGGATTGGGCGATGGGATTTTTCGGTTTCGACATCACGGTGCTGGTGGTCGTCGTTCTTGTCATTCTGGTGCTGATCGCCGGCATCAAGACCGTGCCGCAAGGTCATAGTTATACGGTGGAGCGGTTCAGCCGCTATACCCGCACCCTGTCGCCCGGCCTCAACCTGATCGTCCCCTTCATCGACCGCATCGGCGCGAAGATGAACATGATGGAGCAGGTGCTCGACGTCCCGACGCAGGAAATCATCACCAAGGACAACGCCACCGTCTCGGTCGATGGCGTGGCCTTCTACCAGGTGCTGGACGCCGCCCGAGCCGCCTATGAGGTGAACGGCCTCAAGAACGCGCTGCTGAATCTGACCATGACCAATATCCGTACCGTCATGGGCTCGATGGATCTCGACCAGCTGCTGTCGCATCGCGACGAGATCAATGACAGGCTGCTGCGCGTCGTCGATTCCGCCGCCGCTTCCTGGGGCATCAAGATCACCCGCATCGAGATCAAGGACATCGTGCCGCCGGCCGATCTCGTCGATTCCATGGGCCGGCAGATGAAGGCGGAGCGCGAGAAGCGCGCCCAGATCCTTGAGGCGGAGGGCGCGCGCCAGTCGGCCATCCTGAAGGCCGAGGGCGAAAAGCAGGCGCAGATCCTGCAGGCCGAGGGCCGGCGCGAGGCCGCCTTCCGCGATGCCGAGGCGCGCGAGCGCTCGGCGGAAGCCGAGGCCAAGGCGACCGAGCTGGTCAGCAAGGCGATCGCGGCCGGCGACGTGCAGGCGATCAACTATTTCGTCGCGCAGGGCTATACCAAGGCGCTGGAAAAGCTCGCCTCCGCCCCCAACCAGAAGGTGCTGATGCTGCCCGTCGAGGCGACGGCGCTGATCGGCTCGATCGGCGGCATCGCGGAGCTCGCGCGCGGCGCCTTTGGCGGCCCGGACCCGGAACCCGCCCAGCGCCGCCGCCAGACCTCCAGCGTGCCGCGTTCCGGCGAAGGATCGTTCTGATGATCGTCGAGGCGGTCCGGCAGCTCGGCCCATGGAGCTGGTGGATCCTCGGCCTGCTGCTGCTCGGCGTCGAGGTGCTGGCGCCCGGCGCCTTCTTCCTGTGGTTCGGCATCGCCGCGCTGATCGTCGGCGCGCTGGCGCTTCTCGTCGTGGTGAGCTGGCAGGCACAGGCGATCCTGTTCGTCGCGCTGGCACTGGTCCTGGTCATTCTCGGCCGGCGCTTCTATTCGCGCGAGCGTCGCCCGGGCGACCAGCCGCATCTGAACCAGCGCGCGGCGCGCTTCGTCGGCGGCGTCTATCCTCTGGCCGAGGCGATTTCCAACGGCCATGGCCGCATCCGCATCGATGACACGACCTGGAGCGTCACCGGCCCCGACCTGCCATCCGGCACCCGCGTCCGCGTCACCGGCTTCGACGGCGCCGTTCTGAAGGTCGTGGCGGCGTAGGCGCGTCGATCTCACCTGTCGGGATAACCCTTGGCGCAGCCTCGTCGTTGAAACGCGAAATCGGGATCACTCGGGCGTCATCCCGGCGAAGGCCGGGATCCAGACACACCGTCTTGTGGAACGAAGGCTGGCCACTTCTTGCCTGGCCGGTGTTCATGGGCCCCGGCCTTCGCCGGGGCGACGAGCGTCCAAATAGCCTCAGCCTGTCAGTCTGTCCTCAGCGTGAGCAACCTCTTCCGAGGTCAAAGATGAAGGGAATCTTCGCTACGCCACGCCGATCCGCAGCAGGTCGTGCATGTGCAGCACGCCGACCGGCCGGTCGCCTTCGACCACGAACAGCACGGTGATCTTGGCGGCGTTCAGCCGGTCGATCGCCGCGCCCACCAGCATGTCCGGCTGGATCGTCTTCGGCGAGCGGGTCATCACCTGGTCGACGCTGCGCGACAGCAAATCCGGCCCGATATGACGGCGCAGGTCGCCATCCGTGATCATGCCGATCAGCGCGCCGTCGCCGTCGATCACGCCGAGGCAGCCAAGCCCCTTCGCGGTCATCGTGACGATCGCTTCCGTCATCGGCGCGCCGGAATGAGCCACGGGCATCGACGCGCCCTTGTGCATCACGTCGCGGACGAAATGCAGGCTGGCACCCAGTTTGCCGCCGGGATGGAACAGGCGGAAATCCTGCGCCGTGAAGCCGCGCGTCTCGAGCAGAGCGATGGCGAGCGCATCGCCCAGCGCCAGCTGCATCACCGCCGAGGTCGTCGGCGCGAGGCCATGCGGGCAGGCCTCCTCCGCGCGCGGCAGCGCCAGCACATGGCTCGCCTGGCGGCCGAGCGTGCTGTCGGCATTGGAGGTGACGGCGATCAGCGGCGTGCGGAAACGGCTCGCATATTCGACCACGGCGCGCAGTTCCGCCGTCTCGCCCGACCAGGACAGCGCCAGGATGATGTCGTCGCGGCCGACCATGCCGAGATCGCCATGGCTCGCCTCGGCGGCGTGGACGAAGAAGGCCGGCGTGCCGGTGGACGCCAGCGTCGCCGCGATCTTGACGCCGACATGGCCGCTCTTGCCGACGCCAGTGACGACGACGCGGCCGCCATGGGCGCGGATCATGTCCACGACTTCGGCGAAGGGCGCGGCCAGCGGCCCGGCGAAGGCGGCGGCCAGGGCATCGAGGCCGGCGCGCTCGCTTTCCAGCGTCCTGAGCGCCGAGGCGACCGACGGACCCGCCATGTCCACGCTCACCAGATGTTCGCCTGTCTTGCCCGCCACCGGCATCGTTCACTCCGCATCCGTTTTCTGGCGGGCTTTTAGCATGCCCGACTTGCCCGCGCCGCCGGAAAACGCTGTGCGGCGGAGAGGCCGTGACAACCTTCTCTTAACCAAGGCCGTTTACGGTTCGGAAACCATAGTGTCCGGCTCGCCGGTCGCTACCCGTTTTCGTCAGAAGGCCACGGCAAGCGGCAATGCACATTCCAGTCCGGCTCATCCTGTCGGCGGCGCTCCTCACGGCGCTCGCATCGACGACGGTTGCCCGGGCCCAGGACGCCGCCCTGCCGGCCGCTCTGCTCGACGACATCGACGCTTTCGGCAGCCTGCGCGGCAGCGACGGACAGGCCGCCGTCGACCTCACCCTGCCGACCGAGACCACCGGCACCGGCCGCGACGAGCCGCTGCAAACCGGCCGCGCCGTGCGTACCGAGCGCATCGCGCCGATCATCGCCGAGGAGGACGAGCCGGCCCGGCCGCGCAACCGCACCGCCGATGCGCTCGATGCCTCCAGCTACGACCCGCTCGGCATCCGCATGGGCAGCTTTACCGTGCTGCCTTCGATCGAACTGCGCGGCGGCTATACCTCGAACGCGGCGGGTTCCGCGACCGGGGGACCGTCGGGGCTGCTGACTCTGGTGCCGGACCTGATCGTCAAGTCGGACTGGAGCCGGCATGCGCTCGACTTCAAGTTCCACGGCACCTACGACTATTTCACCGACACCTCCGTCGCGCCGAAGCCGACCGTGGATGCCGAAGCCAATGCCCGCATCGACCTGCCGCGCGACTGGGCGCTGCGGCTGCGGGCGGCCTATAATTACGAGACGCAGTCGCTCTCCAACCTCGATTACCCGACCGGCGTCGACAACCCGCCGGGGATCAACACCTATGCGGCCGGGGCGACGCTGGATGGCACGCTGGGCCGCACCGTGCTGCAGCTGCGCAGCAACATCGCCTATTCCGGCTATGAGGACGGCAAGGCCGGCGACGTCACCATCCCGCAGGGCTATCGCGACAACACGCTGGTCAGCGCCGCCGCCCGCGTCGGCTACGAGGTGACGCCGGTTCTCACCCCCTTCGTCGAGGCCGAGGTCTCCGACCGCAGCTTCCGCCAGAAGATCGATCCCAACGGCTTCAGCCGCGCCAGCCAGGGCGTGACGCTGCGCGGCGGCATCGCCTATTCGGCCGATCCGGTGCTCCGGGGCGAACTCGCCATCGGCTGGCATCACGAGCGCTATGACGACAATGCGTTCCAGCCGCTGAACGCCATGACCATCGACGGCAGTGTGTTGTGGGCGCCGACCGAGCTGACCAATTTCACGCTGCGCGCCGCCACCTATGTCGATCCAACGACGGATTCGAGCTCGGCCGGCTCGATCGTCTACGATGTCGGGCTGAAGGCCCAGCATGCGCTGCGCCGCAACCTGACGCTCGAGGCCGACCTCGGCTATCAGTACCAGGACTACCAGGGCATCAACGCCGCCGACGTGACCTATGAAGCCGGCTTCGGGGTGACGTGGAAAATCAATCGCGCCGCCTGGCTTGTCGGCCGTTTCTCGCAGGAATACTACAAGAGTGCCCAGCCGGGCGGAGACTATCCGACCACCACCGTCACGGTCGGTCTGCGCCTGCAGCGTTGATTTTCAGCTGATTTCGTTTGCCGTGTCATCAACCCGACACGTTCACCGGTTATGCGGGATATCATGGCCTTCAATCACCGCAAAACGATCACCTTCCGCCTCGCCCAGACAGCGCGTGCCGCTCGTGGGCGTTCAGGTAGTCATCTCGCGCGGATCGGGCTCCATCCCGGCCAGGACAGCGTTCTGAAGACGCTCTCCGAGCAGGATGGCCTCTCGATGAGCCAGCTGGCGCAATCACTGGCCGTGCAGCCGCCCACCGTCACCAAGATGGTGAGCCGCCTCGCCGCCCAGGGCTATGTCGAGCGCAAGGCCTCCAAGGGCGACGGCCGCCAGGCGCATGTCTATCTGACGCAGCAGGGCCGCGACGCCATCGTCGACATCGACAAGGGCTGGAAGCGCCTCGAAAAGGAAGCGCTCGCCGGTCTCGACGACAAGGACGTCAAGCGCCTGCGCAAGCTGCTGCGCCAGATCGAGCGCAACCTCTCGGCCATCCCCGAGGATGGCGAAGACGACGCGATCGACGAGCCGGAAGCCGAGCCGGACACGGAATCGAAGGCGGACGCAGCCGCTCTCGCGCCGGAGAACGCCGAAACGGCGGCTTGAGCCGGGCGGCGCAATCTGCTTGATTGGGCAAGGCCCGATCGCCGATAGCGCCTGCCCCCTCACGGGCATCCTCCCCCGACCGACTTCCCGGAGTCCGGATGTCTTCCCCGTTGCCGACCGCCGATGCGGAGGCCACGCTGCGCCTGCGCGGCATCGCCATCTACTCGCTCGCCATGCTGCTGTTCGCCTGCACCGACGCCTGCGCCAAATATGCGGGCCAGTTCGTGCCGGTCATGGAGGTGGTCTGGCTCCGCTTCGCAGTCCAGGTCCTGCTCGCCATCCTGGTGTTCCAGCCGTGGCGCGCCATCGCGCTCTACAAGACGCGGCGGCCGGTGCTGCAATTCATGCGCGGCATGTTCCTGGCCGGCTCGACGGTGTTCAATTTCCTCGCCATCCACGAGTTGCAGCTCGACCAGACCATGTCGATCGGCTTCTCCGCGCCCTTCATCACGGCGGCGCTGGCCGGCCCGCTGCTCGGCGAATGGGCGGGGCCCCGCCGCTGGGCCGCGATCCTGGTCGGCTTCGTCGGCGTGCTGGTCATCACCATGCCCGGCTTCGGATCCTTGAAGCCGGCGATCTTCCTGTCGCTCGCCGCCGCCTTCTCCAACGCCTTCTACATCCTCTCGACCCGGCTCCTGACCCGCACCGACAGCAGCGCCGGCCTGCTGCTCTATTCGGCGCTGATCCCGATGCTGGTGCTGTCGCCGACCGCCCTGCCGACGATCAGCGCGCCGCCGACCCTGCTGGTCGGGGTCTGCATGTTCATGACCGGCGCGCTCGCCTTCGCC
This sequence comes from Kaistia defluvii, assembly GCF_040548815.1. Lineage (NCBI taxonomy): Bacteria > Pseudomonadati > Pseudomonadota > Alphaproteobacteria > Hyphomicrobiales > Kaistiaceae > Kaistia > Kaistia defluvii. Next base: position 2,742,283 of record NZ_JBEPSM010000001.1, read on the forward strand.
GGCCACTGGTGCCTGGTCCGCGCGCACAAGCAGACCGCCGTGCCGGTGCTGGCGCCGTTCATGTATACGGGCCTGATCTGGATGATCCTGCTCGGCTATGTCGTCTTCAACGACGTGCCGGCGCCGCGCACCCTGGTCGGCGCCAGCATCATCATCGCCAGCGGCCTCTATCTGCTCTACCGGGAGCGCGTAAAGGCGCCGGAGCGGCAGGAGCCGGTCGACGTTCTGGACGGCTGAGCCTCGGCTTCTCGTCCGGCGCGGCAGAAAGGCCGCAGCCGCCCGCGCGAAAACGCGCTAAGACAGCGAACCGCATCGCCCGAACGTCGCCCTTCCGCGCCGCTCCCGCGCGCGGCTCAAGACCGTGCTCTCCCCGGAATACCCCATGGCCCTTCCCGCCAACCGACAGGCGCGCTTCTTCGTCGCCCTCGCCATCATGGTCGCGCTGCTGAACAGCACCGCCGCATCGCCGCTCTATACGAGCTACCGGGTGATGTGGTCGCTGGACGCATTTACCGTCGCCTTCATCTTCGCCATCTACGCCTTCGGCACGCTCGCCGCGCTGGTCGTCCTGGGACGGCTTTCCGACCGCCTGCCCGACCGGCGGCTGCTGATCATCGTCTCGCTCGGCATCGTGATCGCCGGCGCGCTGATCTTCGCCTCGGCCGGCAATCTGGCCACGCTGCTGATCGGAAGGCTGCTGGCCGGCGCCGGCACGGGCGGCCTGACCGGCATCGCCAATGCCGCCCTGATCGAGCTCGATCCCAAGGCGGACGCACGCGCCAATGCCGTTCTCGCCACCGCCGTCTTCACCGGCGGCTGCGCGCTCGGGCCGGTGATCAGCTCGGCGGCGCTCCATTTCGATGCCTGGCCGCTGCATCTCCCCTTCATCCTGATCGCCGCCTTGGCGCTGGTCGCCATCCTGGGCCTGGTCACCGCCTCCTGGCAGCCGGCCTCGCGCATCGTCGAGACGCCGCAAACGGTCGCCGCAAACGTCGTTCCGACCGGCCGCTACGCCGCCTTCACGGTCGCGGCGGGCGCGCTGATCATCGCCTGGGCCGTCGGCTCGACCTTTGCCGGGCTCGGGGTCACCTTCGTGCATGAATTGCTGAAGGTGAACAGCCAGGCGGCATCCGGCGTCATCGTCGCGGCCTTCCAGCTCGTCGCCGGCATCAGCCAGCTCGCCAGCCAGCGGCTCGATTCCAACAAGGCGATGGTGCTCGGCACCACGCTGATCGCGCTGGCGATCCTCGCCTGCGCCTTCGCCATCTGGACCGCGTCGCCACTACTGTTCGTGCTCGGCACGCTGGGCAGCGGCATCGGCTATGGCGCGGCATTCGTCGGCGCCGCCGGCGTGGTCAACCGCATCGCCCCGCCCGACCGGCGCGCCACCTGGGTCTCGACCTTCTACATCACCGGCTATCTCGCCAACGCGCTGCCGGTGCTGGCGCTGGGCTTCCTTGGCGACCGGCTCGGCCTGTTCGGCGCCTTCCTGTGCCTGACGGTCTTCACCGTCGTCGGCACGATCGTGGTCAACAGCACTGCCCGCATCGTGCTGCGGCCCTCGCGGCGCGGGCGCGCCTAGAGCCTTTCACCGTTTCCCTGAAGCGGGGAAAGGCTCTAACTCCCTGTGAGATCGCGTTTTCTTCACGCGAACCGGTACCCACTTCGCTCGAAAACGCTCTAGCCGATCAGTCGAGCTCCTGCACGCCGCCGCCCGAGACCGTCAGCACCTGGCCGCTGATCCACGCCGCCGCCGGCGAGCAGAGGAACAACGCCGCATTGGCGATATCGGAGGGCCGGCCGAGCCGCCCGAGCGGCGTGTGCTTCAGCATCGCCGCCTCGATCTCCGGCGTCAGCACGCTCTGCAGCGCATCGGTCTTGATCGCGCCGGGCGCGATGGCGTTGACGCGGATGTTCTTCGGGCCGAGGTCGAAGGCGGCGTTGCGGGTCAGATGGTTGACCGCCGCCTTGGACGAACCATAGGACGCCATGCGCTGGTTCTTGTTCTCGCCCGACATGGACGAGATGTTGAGGATCGCGCCGCCGCCGGCCTGCTCCATATGCGGCGCCGCCAACTGCATCAGGCGGAACAGCGCGAAGACGTTCAGCTCATAGGCCCAGCGAAAATCCTTCATCGGCATGTCGAACGGCTTGGGTCCGCCGCCGCCGGCATTGTTGACGAGGATCGTCAGCTTGCCGAATTGCGACACCGCCTGCTCGACGGCGCGCGCCAGATGCGCCTCGTCGGTGACGTTGCATTCGATGCCGATCGCCCGGCCGCCCTTCGCGACAATCGCGTCGGCTACCTCGATCGCGCCTTCCGGCTTCAGGTCGGTGACCACGACCGCGGCGCCGGCTTCGGCCAGGGTCATCGCGATGGCACGGCCGATGCCCGCCGCCGCTCCCGTGACGATGGCGACATCCGCATCGAGATTGAGAAGCTGGCTGATCGTCATGACGGCACCCGACATTGATCCAGGGAACGCCCTTCACTCTGTCACGATCCGCCACCGGCGTCATCCGACCGGCCGGTTCAGATCCCGGCATACCATTCGTAGCCGCGATCTTCCCAGAAACCGCCCTTGCCGCCATCGATCGCCGAGAAATCGGCCACCGCTTCGATGCGCATGACGTATTTCGCCATCTTGTAGCCGAGTTGGCGCTCGACCCGCAGCCGCAGCGGCGCGCCATGCGCGACCGGCAGGGTCTCGCCGTTCATCTCATAGGCGAGGATGGTCTGGGCATGCTCGGCATCCGGCAAGCCGAGGCTTTCGTAATATTTGGCGCCGCCGGCCAGCGTCTGCTCCAGCGTGTCGGCGCAATAGAACACGATGTAGCGCGCCTCCGGCTTCAGCCCGACCTGGTCGAGCAGCGCCTTCAGCGGCACGCCCTTCCACTTGCCGATGCAGCTCCAGCCCTCGACGCAGTCATGCCGGGTGATCTGGGTGCGCGACGGCATCGCGCGCAGATCCGCCAGCGACCATTCCATCGGCCGCTCCACCAGCCCTCCGACCTTCAGGCGCCAATCCTGGAAGCCATTGGCGGACAGGGCGAGATAATCCTCGTCCTGCGGATCGATGCTGCCATTCGGCTTGAAGTCGGGCGAGATGTCCGCCTCGCTATATTCGCGCGCCATGTCATTGGGCCCGAGGATGGCGCGCTGCGTCGTGCGGGTCAGGTTTTCCGCCCGGAACAGCATGCGGCGAAACCAGTCAGAACTGGAAAGCTGGTCGCAACCGGCAAGCACCAGCGTCCCGCCAAGCACGAAGGCGCGCTTGAGGAAACCGCGGCGGTCGAACACCTTGTCAGCGCGCATCGGACTTCTCCTCGGGTTCGATGGCGTAATTGCCAGTGATCATCGAGCGCAGATTGTTGAAGACGCCGGAGATCAGCACCATGACGAGGTGGACAAGGATGAACAGCACCACCAGCGTAGCGCAGACGAAGTGGATTGTGCGCGCCGTCTGCCGGCCCCCGAAGAGATCGACGAGCCAGGGAAAGGCTGCGTCGATGCCCGGCGACATGGCGAGGCCGGCCAGGACCAGCAGCGGCAGCACGACCAAGGCGATGCCGAAATAGGCGAGCTTCTGCAGCACGTTGTAGTGACGCGCCTCGTCCCCTCGCGGAAATTTCAGCCGCATGTGCTCCCAGATGGACGCGCCGATATGGCGGAGCTGGTCGCGGTCGGGCACCAGTTCGCGCAGATGGCCGGAGGCGAGGCTCCAGGCGAGGTAGACGAGGCCGTTGGCAACGAACAGCCAGGCGAAGAAGAAGTGCCAGCGTCGTCCGGTGGCGAGATCCTGGAAGCTCGGCAGCGTCGCCCAGCTCGGGAAACCGCGCTCGACGGAAGCGCCATTTTCGCGCGACACGCCCAGCACGCCCGTGGTGGTGAAGTCATGGCCGAGGATAGTGGTAAGGCCGACGGGGTTGTCGTCGGTATTGGGCGCCTGCCGCATCGCCAGCACCGGGCTGTCGAAATGCGAGCGCTGGCCCAGATACAGGGCTGGATGGGCGTTGAAGATCTGCATCCCGCTCATCAGCAGCACGGTGATGCAGAGCACGTTGATCCAGTGGGTGATCCGGACCACGAGACGGTGGCGATAGATCAGTTGGCGTCGCGGGACGCCTTCTTCCGAGATCGCAGACATGGCCGGACTCCGCCGGCCCGGCACGCGGTCGAAACGGCCGCCCCTTTTCCGGGCCCAACCATTCTACGCTCTTTTCGCCCGCGAAGTTTCGCGAAGGTGCAGGGGCCAAGCCATTCGCCGAGGAGGTTATTCCTAAAACACGATCATCATCCTGAGGTGCCCGGCGAAGCCGGGCCTCGAAGGAGGGTCCAGGGAACGCCTGCCGTGGCGTTGTCTCTCCCTTAGGAAGCGGGGGGCAAGCGCGATGACAGCCAATGGAAACAACGGCATGGGAACGCGTCGCCCCGGCGAAGGCCGGGGCCCATGAACACTGGCCCAGCAAGTCGTAACCAGCCTTCTATTCGCCAGGCCGGCGAGGGTATGGATCCCGGCCTTCGCCGGGATGACGACCGAGGAAAACGCGGCCTGGCGATGTGGCTCCGCAACATCTCTCAGAGAGAGAGAGAGAGAGCTGAAGAGCAGCTGGGCGCCCCCCTCACCCCTTCAGCTTCGTCCCGTTCTGCGCGGCGATGAAGTCGGCCAGCATCGGCACGAACTTCTCGGCCTGGCCGGAGGCGGCCATGGCGGCGAAATTGTTCTTCACCGCGTCGCCCAGCGTGTTCACCGCGCCGGCCGAATCCGCCATCGACGCGAGATAGCGCAGATCCTTGTAGGCGTTGGAGATCGTGAACGGATGGGCGTTCTCGTTGCCGTCGATGACGTAGTTCATGAAGGTATCGTAGAAGCCGCAATGCATGCGGCCCTTGCTGATCACCGAATGGAACGTGTCCGGGGTGATGCCGACCTTCTGGCCGACGGCCAGCGCCTCGGAATAGAGCGCGGCATAGCCGAGCGAGAGGAAGTTGTTGATCAGCTTCATCTTGTGGCCGGCGCCGACCGGGCCGACATGCACGATCGTTGCCGCCCAGCAGGCGATCAGCGGCTGGATCGAGGCGAACACCTCGTCGCTGGCGCCGACCAGCGCCTGCAGCTTGCCGGCGGCGGCGCCGGCCGGCGTGCCGCCCAGCGGTGCATCGACCAGCGTCACCCCCTGCGCTTCCATGCGGCCCGAGAGGCGCAACGTCGAGGTCGGCTCGGCGGTCGAGCAGTCGATGACGATCAGTCCCTTGCGCGCGCCGGCCAGGATGCCGTCCTTGCCTTCGATCACCTGCTCGACATCGCGCGAGCCGGTCACGCAGAGGAAGATCACGTCGGCGCCGCGCGCCATGTCGGCAGGGGTTGCCACCTCATGCGCGCCGAGCGCCAGCAGCCGCTCGACCGCCTCGCGGCGGCGATTGGCCATGACCAGCAGCGGGTTGCCCTTGGTGAGCAGGTTGGTCGCCATCCCCTCGCCCATGAATCCAAGCCCGATAAAGCCGACGGTGCGGTTCGACATGACGCAACCCCTCCCTGGGTGTTTGCATTTGATTTCATTCGCAGATTAGAGTGCGAAACCGGTTCAGGACAAGGCAAACCACCGCCAGTCCCGCGAGGAAACACCACAGGGTCGGATCGACGGCACAGATCAGCCGGGATCGATCGCCGAAATCATGTTACCGATCACACGAATCCGGTGCCGGCGCTGCGCCAACCGGGTTCGCGCACAGCCAGCCGCAAGGAGCCCCCATGTCTCGGCCCGAACTTCTCATGCCCGGGCGCATGCAAAAGAACGTCAACGATGCCCTCGACGCCAAGTTCACCGTGCATCGCCTCTATGACGCCAAGGACCCCGCCGCCCTGCTCGCCGAAGTCGCGCCGCGCATCCAGGCGGTCGCCGTGGGTGGCGCCGTCGATGCCGCGCTGATCGACAAGCTGCCGGCGCTCGAGATCGTGGCGAGCTTCGGCGTCGGCTATGACCTGGTCGATGCGAAATACGCGGCCACCAAGGGTATCATCGTCACCAACACGCCGGACGTGCTGACCGAGGAAGTCGCCGACACCGCGCTCGGCCTGCTGCTGATGACGGTGCGCGAGCTTTCCGCTTCCGAGCGCTATCTGCGCGCCGGCAAGTGGCCGACCGCCAACTATCCGCTCAGCGGCTCGCTGCGCGACCGCACGGTCGGCATTGTCGGCCTCGGCCGCATCGGCAAGGCCATCGCCCACCGCCTCGAAGCCTTCGGCGTCCCGGTCGTCTATCACAACCGCCGCCCGGCCGAGGACGTCTCCTACAAGTATTACGCCGACCTGACCGAGATGGCCGGGGCCGTCGACACGCTGCTGAGCGTCCTGCCCGGCGGCGCCTCGACCGAGAAGGTCATCAACCGCGCCGTGCTCGACGCTCTCGGCCCCCGCGGCGTGCTGATCAATATCGGCCGCGGCACCGTCGTCGACGAGGCGGAGCTGATCAAGGCGCTGCAGGAAAAGCGGATCGCCGCCGCCGGCCTCGACGTGTTCGAGAAGGAGCCGCAGGTTCCCGCCGAGCTGATCGCGCTCGAAAACGCCGTGCTGCTGCCGCATGTCGGCTCGGCCTCGGTGTTCACGCGCGACGCCATGGGCCAGCGCGTCATCGATAACCTGACCGCCTGGCTCGACGGCAAGCCGCCGCTCAGCCCCGTCTCCGAGACGCCTTTCACCGGCTGGAAGAAGTAAGGCGCAGGCCTTTTGGAAGCCCCTCTCCCTCGGGGAGAGGGGCATCTTGCCCCGAGATATGGGCTCGCGCAGGCGCCCCCTCCCTCAAGGGGAGGGGTCGGCCGCGGAGGATGCGTGGGACGCCCGAGATCTTTGGCAGCCGGCAATCCCTTGATTGCCGGCTTCTTCTTTTCTCAAACCCTCCCCTTGAGGGAGGGTCAAAACCGGCCGAGCCGGTTTTGGGGAGGGGTCACATCCCCGCCGCTCGCGCCAAACCCGGACGCGCATCCGCTTCTCAAAGCGAGAACCCGCCATCCGACAGATAGACCTGGCCGGTCGTATAGCGCGACTCTTCGGACGCCAGGTAGATCGCCAGCGAGGCGATTTCCTCGGCGGTGCCGAGGCGGCCCATCGGCTGGCGGTCGATGAATTGCTGGCGGATCTCCTCCACCGTCTTGCCCTGCTTTTCCGCCTGCTCGGCGATGCGGCCGTCGAGCGAGGGCGACTGGATCGTGCCCGGCGCGATCGAGTTCACGCGGATGCCCTGGCGGATGTAGTCGGCGGCGACCGCCTTGGTCAGGCCAACGACGGCGGCCTTCGAGGCGCCATAGGCATAGCGGTTCGGGATGCCGCGCACGGAGCTCGCGCCGGACGAGATGTTGATGATCGAGCCCTCGCCCTTGGCCAGCATGCCCGGCAGGAAGGCGCGGATGGTGCGGTGCATCGCCTTGGCGTTGATGTCGAAGGAGAGATCCCAGTCCTCGTCCGACGTCGTCAGCACCGTGCCGTGATGCACGAAGCCGGCGCAGTTGAACAGGATGTCGACCGGCCCGACCTGCGCCGCCAGCGCGTCGACCGCCGCGGTCGAGCGGACGTCGAGCGCGTGCACCTCGGCGACGCCGCCGGCCTTGAGATCCGCCATCAGCTCCGGCTTCAGGTCCGTGGCGATGACATAGGCGCCCTCCGCCGCGAAGGCGAGCGCCGTGGCGTGGCCGATGCCGGCGCCCGCCGCCGTCAGAAAGGCGCGCTTGCCCGTGAGACGTCCCGTCATGAAATTCCTCCCGTGTTCTTGTCGATTGTCTTGAGCATGTGAACGATCGTGCGATCCTCGAGCACCTCCCGCCCTTCGATCGCGTATCCGTGTCGCTGGTACCAGGCGATATTCTCGACGAGCTTCTCGCCGGTATAGAGCCGCAGCTTCCAGCGCCTGAGCTCGCGCGCCCGCGTCTCGGCGAATTCCAGCAGCCGGTTGCCGACGCCCTGGCCCTGCGCCACCGGCGAGACCGCGACGCTCCAGACCAGCAGGTCCTTCGGCCGCTTTTCCAGCACCAGAAGCCCCCGCGGCGCCGTCACCCCGTCCAGCACCCAGAATTCATGCGTGTCGAACAGGCGGGCATAGTCGGCGAGCAGCGGCAGCGGCTCGACGCCCAGCCTGGCGCGGTTGCGGGCATAGGCAGCCTGCTGCAGCGCCTCAATGGCGAGGCGGTCGTCCGGGCCGCCGCGACGCGGCGGCCGGTTCACGACGCGGTCTCCGCCCCACCCGTATCGAGACTCGCTATCTGCTGTCCCTCGGCGTCGAAATTGGCGGGGTCGAGCCAGGCCTCGAAACCCTGCTTCACGCGCGGCCATTCGCTGTCGAGCATCGAGAACCAGGCCGTGTCGCGGTTGCGGCCCTTGACGATCATGTGCTGGCGGAACGTGCCCTCATAGCGGAAGCCATAGCGCCGGGCGGCGCGCTGCGACGGCGCGTTGAGATCGTTGCACTTCCACTCGTAGCGGCGATAGCCGAGATCGTCGAAGACATAGCGCGCCAGCAGATACATCGCCTCGGTGGCACCGATCGTGCGCTGCAGCCGCGGCGTATAGAGGATGTTGCCGACCTCGACGACCCGGTCATTCGGCACGATCCGCATGAGCGCCGCATGGCCGACGGCGCGGCCGGTCTTCCTGTCCAGGATCGCGAACAGCAGCGGATCGTCCTTCTTCGCCGCTTCCGCATAGTGGGCGGAAAAGCTCTCGAAATCGGCGAAGGGACCCTGCCAGAGATAGGGCCAGAGCCCGTCATTCTCCGGCCCGCGGGAGGCGTCGTAGAGATCGCGGCCATGGGCGGCGAGGTCGAAGGGCACGACGTCGACGAAGCGACCCTGGAGCGTCACGCGGCCGGGTCTTTCGCCCGGGGTGGTGTCGAGTTCAATGCCGACGGGCAGCGTTGCGGTCGATGTCACGATTGGCTGCCTCTGGCAAAGGGCGCGAAGGCGCGGTTCAGATCGGCGCCGGGCTCGGCCTGCGCCAGTTCGGTCAAGGTGCCGGCCCCCGCCACTTCGCGCGCCAGCCGCAGGAAACCGCCATAGGCGGCGCGGGCAAGCCCGGTCGCGAGCGAAATCCGCCGCACGCCCTGGGCGGCGACCTCAGCGATCGACTGCGCCGGATCGAGCGCGATGACGTTGACCGGCTTGCCGCCGGCGGCCGAAAGCACGGCGGCGGTGGCGGCGGCGTCGAGCTTGCCCGGTACGAACAGCACGTCGGCGCCGGCTTCGGCGAAGGCAGCAATGCGCCGGCAGGCCTCGTTCAGCGCATCGGGGTGGCCCACCAGCAGCGCCTCGCTGCGCGCCGTCAGCAGCACGTCCTGCCGCGACGCGTCGATGGCGGCGCGCGCCGCGCGCACGCGATCGACGGCATGCTCGAAACCATAGAGCGAACGGTCGGACGCCATGTCCTCGACCGAGAGACCCGCGACACCGGTATCGACGCAGAGGCTGACATTGGTGGCGACGCCTTCCGCGTCATCGGCGAAGGCATTGCCGAAATCGGCGTTCACGGGAAGGTCGGTCGCCTCGACGATTTCGCCGACATGCGCCAGCATAACGTCGCGCGACACGGCGCCGTCCGGCAGGCCACGGCTGAAGGCGAAGCCGCCCGAGGTGGTGGCCAGCGCCTTGAAATCGAGCCCCGCCAGCAGCCGCGCGCTGCCGATGTCCCAGGGGTTGGGAAGGACGAAGCATCCCGACTCGTGCAGCCTGCGAAAGGCGGCGCGCCGCGCCGATATCGATGTCATCTTTTCCCCTCACCCTCCAACGCCTCGATCCTAGAGCGTTTTCGGGCGAAGTGGAAAGCGGTTTGCGCGGAGAAAGCGCGCTCCTGCAACGCCTTAGGCCTGGCGACCCGGCGGCGGGAAAAACGACTCAGCGTGTGGTCTCGGGCACCGCGATGCCGCGCCGCGCCAGTTCCTCCAGCACGAGGCGAGGGATCGGCCGGCAGCCGCAATGGGCGGTATGGGCCAGATGCCATTCGACGCGCTGGTCCAGCGTCGGGTTTGCCGGCATCGGATTGGCGTCGTGCCACGCCCGGTTCAGCTTGCTCATGGTTCCCCCCTTGGCGTCAGAAGCGCGTTTCGACGTCCCACTCGTCGCCCAATTCCTCGCGGATGGCGGCGGCGATGGCATGGCCCTCGGCGCGCCATACGATCTCGGCTTCCGGCGAGGCGAAGCGCGTCGCGGTCGGATTGGCCGGATCGAAGACGGCGTCGAAGGCGTCGCCCCAAGCCTCGATCCGGTCGAGCAAATCGTCGGAAAGGTCGAGATCGTCCGGTTCGATGACGAAGGCGGGCTTGTTGTCCGGCACGAGCCAGAAGTGCTCGGCGATGCCTTCCGGCGAAATCCTGAGTTGCGGCAAGGCAGCCTCCGCTTGCATGGCAAAGCGCTATTTAAGCGAAGATGGGGCGGGATGGAATTGGATCCGGGTGGGCTTTTCCGCAAAGCGGGCCAAACGCCGCCGTCGCCCCGGCGAAGGCCGGGGCCCATGAACACCGGCGGTGAAAATGTCGCGGGATTTGCAACTCGCCAGCGACGTCCCAGCAAGCCCCTCACCCAACCCTCTCCCGCTTGCGGGAGAGGGCTTTCCGCCGGCGCGAGTCGTCGACGCGGAGGCGCATGGGAGAGGCCGGAACCGCCCCCTCTCCCGCCTGCGGGAGAGGGCTGGGGTGAGGGTAGTTTAAGGCTCCGCCCGTCGCCCCGGCGAAGGCCGGGGCCCATAACCACCCGCGGTGGAAGCCGCGCTCGACCGTGTGACCCCGGCGCGTCTGGATCCCGGCCTTCGCCGGGATGACGACCTCGCGCGAACACACAACACCACCCTCAACATGCTGAGGAGGCCCGCAGGGCCGTCTCGAAGCACGCAGTGCGCATGCTTGCAGCCCCAGAGTCAGTGCGTCCTTCGAGACGGCTTGCTGCGCAAGCCTCCTCAGGATGTTGAGGACCGAGCCTGTACGGCAGCCAAAGAATTCCCCCCGAAAACAACATGACCGGCCACGGGGGCCGGTCATGAGCGTCTGTCAAAGCGATCCGGAAAGCCTTGGGCTTCCAAGAAAACTTAGTGGTTGTCGCGCGGGATACCGTAGGTCTGGTGGACCTTCTGGTACTTGACGGCGGGCTTGAGGACCATGCCGTCAGCGAGCTGGTCGGTCATGGCGCGCTGGATTTCCTGCCACGGCGTCTGGCTCGGCGGCACATGGAAGCCGCCCTGGGCGTTGAGCGCCGCGCGGCGTTCGGCCAGTTCCTCATCCGAGATCAGGATGTTGGCCGAACCCTTGTTGAGGTCGATGCGGACGCGGTCGTTCATCTTGAGCAGCGCCAGACCGCCGCCGGCGGCGGCTTCCGGCGATGCGTTGAGGATCGACGGCGAACCCGACGTGCCCGACTGGCGACCGTCGCCGATGCAGGGCAGCGAGAGGATGCCGCGCTTGATCAGCGCTGCCGGCGGCTGCATGTTCACGACCTCGGCCGCACCCGGATAGCCGATCGGGCCGGTGCCGCGGATGAACAGGATGCAGTGCTCGTCGATCTCCAGCGCCGGATCGTCGAGGCGGTGGTGGTAATCCTCCGGCCCCTCGAACACGATCGCGCGGCCTTCGAAGGCCTCGGGATCGCTCGGGTTCGACAGGTAGCGATCGCGGAATTCCTTCGAGATCACGCTGGTCTTCATGATGGCGCTGTCGAACAGATTGCCGCGCAGCACGATGAAGCCGGCATCGTGCACCAGCGCCGTATCGAAGGTGCGGATGACGTCGGGCAGCTCGATCTCGGCCTTGCGGCAGTTGTCGCCCATCGTCTTGCCGTTGACGGTCATCGCATTCTCATGGATGAGGCCGTGCTTCATCAGCTCGGAGACGACGGCGGGGACGCCGCCGGCATGCTGGAAGTCTTCGCCGAGATACTTGCCGGCCGGCTGCAGGTTGACGAGCAGCGGCACCTTGTGGCCGACGGTCTGCCAGTCATCGACCGAGACCTCGACGCCGATGTGGCGGGCGATCGCGTTGATGTGGATCGGCGCATTGGTCGAGCCGCCGATCGCCGAATTGACGACGATGGCGTTTTCGATCGCTTCGCGGGTGATGATGTCGGAAGGCTTCAGGTCTTCCCAGACCATCTCGACGGCGCGCTTGCCGGTCTCGTAGGCGATCTGCTGGCGCTCGCGATACGGCGCCGGAATGGCGGCCGAACCGGGCAGCTGCATGCCGAGCGCCTCGGCCAGCGAGTTCATCGTCGAAGCCGTGCCCATCGTGTTGCAATAGCCGGTCGAAGGCGCGGACGAGGCGACGATCTCCATGAACTCTTCATAGTTGATCTCGCCGGCGGCGAGCCGCTCGCGCTGCTTCCAGACGACGGTGCCCGAGCCGGTGCGCTCGCCCTTGTACCAGCCGTTCAGCATCGGGCCGACCGAAAGCGCGATCGCCGGGATGTTGACGGTCGCAGCCGCCATCAGGCAGGCCGGGGTGGTCTTGTCGCAGCCGATCGTCAGAACGACGCCGTCGAGCGGGTAGCCGTAAAGCAGCTCGACCAGGCCGAGATAGGCGAGGTTGCGGTCGAGTGCCGCACCCGGGCGCTTGCCGGTTTCCTGGATCGGATGGACGGGGAATTCCATGACGATGCCGCCCGCCTCGCGCACGCCTTCGCGAACGCGCTCAGCCAGCACCAGGTGGTGGCGGTTGCACGGCGACAGGTCCGAACCGGTCTGGGCGATGCCGATGATCGGCTTGCCGGACTGCAGTTCCTTGCGCGTCAGGCCATAGTTCAGATAGCGCTCCATGTAGAGCGCGGTCATGCCGGGATTATCCGGATTATCGAACCAGGACTGCGAACGAAGCTTGAGCGGCGTGTTGGACGACATGGTAAGAGGCTCCCGGAAAATCGAGTTTGATTTTGGCGTGAGGATGCGCTGAAACATCATACGAAATCAAGGATCGTCTGATCCCGGCGCGCAACAAAATCAGCCGCCGCAAGGACATACCCAGGGAGGCTACATATGTTCCAGACAGTCGCCAATTTCGATCGCATCGGCGAGGAGAACGCCTTCGCGGTGCTCGCCCGCGCCACCGATCTCGCCCGCCAGGGCCGCGACATCATCAATCTCGGCATCGGGCAGCCCGACTTCAAAACGCCGGAGCATATCGTCGAAGCGGCGGTGAAGGCGCTGCGCGACGGCGAGCATGGCTATACGCCGGCGACCGGCATCCTGCCGCTGCGCGAAGCCGTCGCCGCGGACGTTGCAAAGCGTACCGGCGCGCCGGTCTCGCCTGACAATGTCGTGGTGGTGCCGGGCGGCAAGGTGACGATGTTCGCGGCGATCCTGATGTTCGGCGAACCCGGCGCCGACATCCTCTATCCCGATCCCGGCTTCCCGATCTACCGCTCGATGATCGAGTTCACCGGCGCCAATCCGGTCGCCGTGCCGATCCGCGAGGAGAACGGCTTCGCCTTCTCCGCCGAGGAGACGCTGGCGCTGATCACGCCGAAGACCCGCCTGATCATCCTGAACTCGCCTGCCAACCCGACCGGCGGCGTCACACCGAAGAGCGAGATCGACAAGCTCGTCGCCGGCCTCGCCAAATGGCCCAATGTCGCGATTATGTCCGACGAGATCTACGGCCAGATGATCTATGACGGGCTGGAGCACACCTCGCTGCTCTCCTATCCCGAGATCCGCGACCGCGTCATCCTGCTCGACGGCTGGTCCAAGACCTATGCCATGACCGGCTGGCGCATGGGTTATTCGGTCTGGCCGACCGCGCTGGTCGACAAGGTGCGCAAGCTTGCCGTGAATTGCTGGTCCTGCGTCAACGCGCCGGCGCAGTTCGCCGGCCTCGCCGCGCTGACCGGCCCGCAGGACGCGGTGCATGCCATGGTCGCGGAATTCGACCGTCGCCGCCATGTCGTGGTCGAGGAGATGAACAAGATCTCGGGCGTTTCCTGCGCCACGCCGAAGGGCGCGTTCTACGCCTTCCCGAACATCAAGGCGACGGGCTGGAAGGCCAAGCCGCTCGCCTCCGCTCTGCTGGAGCAGGCCGGCGTCGCCACGATCGGCGGCCCGGATTTCGGCATCCATGGCGAAGGCTATATCCGCCTCTCCTACGCCAACTCGACGGAAAACATCCGCAAGGCGATCGCCCGCATCGACGAATTCCTGCAGGCGAACATCAAGGCTGCCTGAGGCCCCAACCCTGCCCTCTCCCGCAAGCGAGACCTTCACCTCTCCCTGAGGGAGAGGTGAAGCAAGCGCCGTCGTCAGCACCAATCCCTCTCCCGATGCGGGAGAGGGTTCTTATGAGGGCTCCGACCCTTACGCCGCCGCGCCGGCGACGGCCTGCTCGATCGAGGTTTTCAGGCCGGCATCAAGGCCGAGACGGGCGGCGAGCATGTCGAGATAGGCGCGCTCGGCCGGATGGTCGGGATCGATTGCCAGCAGCGACGCGGCATAAAGCTGGATCGCATGCTCCGGCCCGGTCGCCGAATCCACTACCTTGTTGAGATCGAGCGGCCCGGCCAGCTCGCGGTCAAGGTAATCGCGCTCCTCGGCCGACAGGCCGCCTTCGCTGAGCTTGCCCAGAATCTTCTGGCGCTCGGTCGCGTCGACCGTGCCGTCCGCCTTGGCGGCAGCGATCATCGCGGTCACGATCGACAGCGCGACGGCGTCCTGGCCGCCCGGCGCATTGGCCGGATGGAAGGCCGAATCCGCCGGCGGCAGGGCGGCCGGGGTGCCGACCGGCGGCGCCGAGGCGGTCGTGCCGGGATTGTTGATCTTGTATTGCTGGAACGCCTTGTAGGCGAGCGTGCCGATCGCGGCGAGGCCGCCCAGCGTCAGCGCATCGGCCTTGAGCTTCGGGCCCTTGCCGCCGAACAGCACCGCGGCGAGACCGCCGGCCGCCGCCGTCGACAGGCCGGGATTCTGCTTGGCATATTCCGTGACCTTGCCGACCACGTCGCCCAGGCCGCCGCGCGACCCGCCGGCGGCCGAACCGCCGCCATTGCCGCCCATGATGCCGCCGAGCAGGTCGCCGAGACCGCCAGCGCCGGCTCCACCGGCCGCACCGCCGCCCGCGCCGCCGAGCATGCCGCCCAGCAGGTCGCCGAGGCCGCCGGATCCGGCGCCCGGCGAAGACGGCTGACCGCCGCCGCCGCCAAGCGAGCCGCTCATCCGGCTGAGATCACCGAGGCCGCCCTGCCCCTGGCCGCCGCCTTGCCCGGTCGTCGCGCCGAGTAGCTGGTCGAGAATGCTCTTGCCGTCGATCATCTCACTCTTCCCTATCTAAAAAGCCGCGCCAATGCGCTTTGGGGGAAGTAGTGAGCACTGGTTGCCACGACAAGGCAAGATCCCGCCTCGACGATCAAAATCATCGCGACGAAATCGATGGCGAAAAAGGAAAGGCCGCCCCTGCTCTGCGCAGACGCGGCCTGACGAACTCGTTGTGATTGCTGCGAAACGATTGGCTTCGCCGGCGAAGACTTTGGAGTGCCCTCCCCGCAAGCGGAAGAGGGAAGCTCCAGATCGCCAGCTCAGGCGGCGCGCAGCTCGAAGGCTTCGCGCGCCAGGGTGGTGATACCAGCCCAGTCGCCGGCCGCGATCGCGCTCGCCGGCGCGACCCACGAGCCGCCGACGCACATCACGTTGGGCAGCGACAGATAGCTCAGCGCATTCTTCAGGCTGACGCCGCCGGTCGGGCAGAACATCAGGCCCGGCAGCGGCGACGACAGCGCCTTGAGGTAGGGTGCGCCGCCGGCCTGCTCGGCCGGGAAGAACTTCGCCGCGCCATAGCCTTCCTCGAGCAGGAACATCGCCTCGCCGGCCGTGGCGACGCCCGGCAGCAGCGGCACCGGCGAACCGGCCGCATGCGCGATCAGCTTCGGGCTGGCGCCGGGGCTGACGAGGAAGGTCGAGCCGGCCGCGACGGCCTCGTCGAACTGCTTCGGGTTGAGGATCGTGCCGGCGCCGACATTGGCGCCTTCGACCTCGGCCTTGATGGCGCGGATGCAGTCGAGCGCGGCCGGCGTGCGCAGCGTCACTTCGAGCGCCGTCAGGCCGCCGGCGACCAGCGCCCGCGCGAGCGGTACGGCGGTCTTGACGTCATCGATGATCAGCACCGGAACAACCGGCGCGGCTTTCACGATCGGGAGGAGAGCGGTGAGGTTCTGGGTCATGAGTGTGTTTCTAGCCAATGGGTCGGCGGAGCGGAAGAGCGATCTGGAGCTTTCCCATTCGGACACCGAAGAAAAGGGGGAGAGAGGTAGTCATGGGGGACCTGGCATCATGCTGATGAGACTTGTTTGAGCGAAGGGTCGGAGACGATCCGGCCGAGCGACACCCTCCGCCGTCATCCGGCCGGGATCCAGACACGCCGCGCATGACGATGCGGCTCAACCATGCTTCCGTGGCCGGTGTTTATGGGCCCCGGCCTTCGCCGGGGCGACGGAAGAACAGCAATTCTTCCCCGCTGGTGGGCGAAATCTGTCTGCAGGTCTCGATATCCAACATCCTGAGGAGGCTTGCGCAGCAAGCCGTCTCGAAGCCTGCCTAGGGGCCGGGCTTGATGCCGGCGCCGCCCTGCGTGCTTCGAGACGGCCCTTCGGGCCTCCTCAGCATGTTGAGGATGGTGGTTCTCCAAGGTTATCCGCAGGGGGAGGTGAAGCAGAGCGCCCGCTAGCCACAGGGTCGAGGCCGGGCGCGGCCTCCCCCCTCTCCCGCCGCGCGGGAGAGGGCTGGGGTGAGGGTCTTCCCTTCCCTTCCCTTCCCTTCCCTTGCTCCCTTCCTTCCCGAAAATTCCCGCGTAAAAATCCGCGTCATCTTGTCGAAACCGCGCTGCCTCGTTCGTCGAGGCTTCATCGGCGGCGGAAGGCAAGCCTCGCGACCGCCCAACTTCCTTGGAGGGGTTCGCAGCATGAGCAATTTCCAACGCTGGCTCGTCGTCTTCGCAGGCGCGCTGATGGGCTGTGTCGCCGTCGGCACGATGTTCTCGCTCGCCGTCTTTCTCGATCCGATGTCGCTCGAGACCGGCTGGTCCCGGGCCGGCATCTCCAGCGCCATGACCCTCAACTTCCTGGTCATGGGCGTCGCCGGCATCGCCTGGGGCACGGCCAGCGACCGCTTCGGGCCCGGCATCGTCGTGCTGATCGGGTCGCTGCTGCTCGGACTGGCGCTGGTGCTGGCGAGCCGGGCGACCTCGCTGCTCGCCTTCCAGCTGACCTACGGCATTCTCGTCGGCCTCGCCGCCAGCGCCTTCTTCGCGCCCGTTACCGCGGCGGTGACCGGCTGGTTCACCACCCATCGCAGCCTCGCTGTCTCGCTGGTCTCGGCCGGCATGGGCATGGCGCCGATGACCATCTCGCCCTTCGCGCGCTGGCTGATCACCGCCTATGACTGGCGCTTCGCCATGCTCGCCATCGGCATCGGCACCTGGGTGGTGCTGCTGCCCGCGACGCTGCTGTTGCGGCGGCCTCCGGCGGCGCCTGCCCCGGCGCTGGCGGGCGCACCGGCCGGCGAATCCGGCGGCATGCCCATGCGCGAGGTGCTGCGCTCGCCGCAGTTCTGGATTCTCGGGCTCACCTTCTTTGCCTGCTGCGCGGCCCATTCCGGCCCGATCTTCCACATGGTGAGCTATGCCATCGTCTGCGGCGTCTCGCCGATGGCGGCCGTCAGCATCTACAGCGTCGAGGGGCTGGCCGGGCTCGGCGGCCGCATCCTGCTCGGCGTCGGCGCCGACCGGCTCGGCGTCAAGCCGGTGCTGGTGGCGGGCCTGCTGGTGCAGGCGATCGTCATCGCCGCCTACAGCGTCGTCGGCCAGCTCGAGCAGTTCTACCTGCTCGCGATGATCTTCGGCGCTGCCTATGGCGGCGTGATGCCGCTCTATGCGGTGCTGGCGCATGATTATTTCGGCCAGAAGAATCTCGGCGCCGTGCTCGGGGCCGCGACCATGCTGTCGAGCGTCGGGATGGCGCTCGGGCCCTGGATCGGCGGCTGGATCTTCGACACCTTCCAGAATTATGCTTGGCTGTTCATCGGTTCGTCGATCGTCGGCCTCGGCGCGGTGGCGATCGCCCTCGCCTTCCCGCCGCTGCCCCGCCGGCGGTTTCAGCCGGCTTAAGGGGCAAGAAAAGGCCCCTCACCCCAACCCTCTCCCGCGCGCGGGAGAGGGAGCCCGCCTGCACCCTTCCCCGGCATCCTGAAAGGCGCCGGCCAAATAGCCCTCGCCCGCTTGCGGGAGAGGGTGGGGTGAGGGTCTTGCTGACCGGCCGTGAGGACTTTGCTCGCTGGCCGCGACGATCCACTCTCCGGAACCTCCGGCCCCATCCATCCCCTCCGCCATCATCCTGAGGCGCTTCGCGAAGCGAAGCCTCGAAGGAGGCTCCAGTGGGCAACCACCGGAATTCGACGAAGTCCTCTCCGTCTCCAGAAGGGATTTCCCTGGACCCTCCTTCGAGGCCCGGCTTCGCCGGGCACCTCAGGATGAGGATCGAGGTCTTCGAATTGGAGCGCGACCCTCAGGAGCGCACCCGCCCCTCACCCCGACCCTCTCCCGCGCGCGGGAGAGGGAGCCCGCCTGCGCCCTTCCCCGGCATCGTGAAAGGCGCCGGCCGAAAGCCCTCTCCCGCGCGCGGGAAAGGGCTGGGTGAGGGTCTTGCTTACGGGCAGTGAGGGTTTTGATTGCGCTCTGGGATCTCCAACCTCAGGAGCCTCCAGCCCCATCCATACCCTCCGCCATCATCCTGAGGCGCTTCGCGAAGCGAAGCCTCGAAGGAGGCTCCAGTGGGCAATTGCTGGAATTCGACGAAGTTCTATCCGTCCCCAGAAGGGATTTCCCTGGACCCTCCTTCGAGGCCCGGCTGCGCCGGGCACCTCAGGATGAGGATCGAGGTCTTCGAACTATGGGCCAGCACTCCAGAGAGGATCGCGTTTCTGGCCTGAGCGACCCAGCATTGCACGACCGCTCCCTCAGGAGCGCACCCGCACCGCAACCCCCGCCCGATCCCAGTTCAGGCCGGCGATGCGGGGATCGGCCACGAAGGTCTCGCGCGGGAACTCCACCGCCTGGCGCGGAAACTCGCAGAGCGCCTGCACGCCGCTGGCGCTCAGACGCATGCGCCAGGTCTGGCGGTCGCCGGGAACCGGGCGCGCAAAGGCGCGGCACATCAGGATCGCCAGATTGCCGCCGCCCGCGGGATCGCGCACCGACCGGTAGCGGATCATGTCGGCATCGGCCGCGCGGGCGGCCTCGGCGAAGGCCTGGCAGCCCGCATAGTCGGTGCGGTTTGTCCAGATATCCGCGTCATCGGATAACGGCGGCGCGGTGAGGTCGAGCAGGCGTCCGGTCGCCACCTCGGCGGAAAAGGCCGTGTATTCGGCCGCATCCTTCGGCCAGGGGGTGGCCGGCGACTCCGCGAAGAACAGCAGCCGGTAGAAGGCCATCTCGGCCACGGCCGTCTTTGGGTCCTCGGCGGCGTAATAGACGCCGAGCGTCCGTCCCGCACGGCGGAAGCGCGAGCCATAGGGATAGATCGAGCCATAGCGGAACGGCGTCGCCAGCAGGAAATCGAGATGGCGGCACTCCGGCGGAATCGCCGGCTTGGCCGCCTCGATCAGGTCTTCCAGCAGGGCCTGCTCGGCCAGCGTATCGGTCAGCTTGAGCGTCGAAACCCGATGCTGCGCCTCGACAAGGCGCCAGCACGGTCCGGCGAAACTGCGGAACTCAGACGAGAGCGCGACGCGCGTCCAGATAGGCGATGACATCGACCAGCCCGCTCACGGTTTGCAGCTTCTCGATCGGCCGGGCGTCGAGGACGAGATTGGGATTGTCCAGCCAGGCCTTGGCGACGGCGCCATCACCGCCGACGATCGCGTCGAGCGAGCGGAACAGGCGGATGAACAGAATGGCGAGTTCGAACGGCTTGGTGCCCGGCTCGAGCCGGAACTCGTCGCGCCGCATCCGCGATACCGTCGCCTCGCTAACGCCGATCGTCGCCGCCAGTACCCGCGCGGTAAGGCGCAACTGGTCCGCGGCGCGAAGGGCCGCCTTGGTGATGACCGGACCGGCCTCGGGCCGGGCAGCAGGTTGAAGCTTCAGCATCGCCATTTCCTTTCCAGAGGAAATATAGGTCAGAATTTTTTCCATGGAAAGGGCGGATCGCTCCGACCTTGTGCGCGGCCTCGCGCCGATTGACCCGGCGCAGGGCAGGCTCTATCGCATTCGGACACCGGCAGAGCCCGCCGTCCCCGTGATTCCGGAGCGTTTCCTTGCCCTCTATCGAAGAAAGCCTGTTCGCGGCGGTCGCACTATCCTCCGCCCGCGTCGCGCCCTTCCCTCAGGGTCCATTCCGCTTCTTCGCGCTGGATGTCGAAACGGCCAACAATCACCGCGGCAGCATCTGCCAGATCGGCGTCGCCTGCGTCCGCCCGGACAACAGCATCGAGACCTGGGTGACCCTGGTCAATCCGCAGACCCGGATCTGGCTCTGGAGTGGCCTGCACGGCATCACGGCCGAGAGGGTCGAGGGCGCGCCGACCTTCGCGGATGTGCTGCCGGTGCTCGAGGTGGCGCTGCGGGGCCACACGGTCTACCAGCATTCCGGCTTCGACCGCAGCGCCGTCGCCGCCGCCTGCGCCGATATCGACCTCGTGGCGCCCGCCTGGCTATGGCACAACAGCGTCCAGGTGGCGCGCGCAGCCTGGCCCGAGCTGAAGGGCAATGGCGGGCATGGCCTCGCCAGCTTGAAGGCGCATCTGGGGCTCCGCTTCAACCACCACGACGCCGGCGAAGACGCGCGCGCCGCGGCGGAAGTGGTCCTGCACGCCGAGGGCGTCCGGGCGAAGGCTTCCAGCACCGCGAGCCGTGGCGATCTCGGCCGAAGCCCGTCCACGCCCTCACGGCTTTCGATCTCGGCGCAGCTCGAAGCAATCGAATCGCAGCAACGGCATATCGGCGTGTCGCAGCTGACGGAAGGCAACCTGAAGCACAAGCACATCTACCTGAAGGACTTCTTCGATCGGTTTCCGGCCGATGCGATCGGCGGCTCGAACATGGCCGAGGCCGCCAGTCGCGAGATCCGCATCCATTGGGGCGGCGGCGTGATCGCTACCGATCTCGATGGTTCGAAGAAGCTGTTTCGAAAGCGAGCTTGGGTAAGTGCGTTCTTTGACACAAGTGGCGCGCAGGCCGGCGACTGGGTCTCGATCTCCGAGATAGGCCCTTACAGCTATCGGATTTCCTGTCACCCCACCGACACGATCGACTGAGTGCGCGACAATTGACCCGGCGCATCACAGCCTCTATCGCATGCGGCAGTGCACAATCCGCAAAGCAGGGGCGCCGAACGGGCCATGATCGTGCTGGAAGGCGTCAGCCATGATTTCGATGACAGGCCTGTCCTGGTCGAGATCAACCTCGCCCTGCCCGAGCGGCGTATCGGCATCGTCGGCGCCAACGGGTCCGGCAAGAGCACCTTTGCGCGCCTGCTGAACGGCCTGGTCCTGCCGAAGATCGGCCGCGTGCTGGTCGACGGCATCGATACGAAGAAGGACGTCAAGGCGATCCGGCGCAAGGTCGGCTTCGTGTTCCAGAACCCCGACCACCAGATCGTCATGCCGATCGTCGGCGAGGATCTCGCCTTCGGCCTCAAGGCACGCAAGGTGCCGAAGGCCGAGATCGCCAGCCGGATCGACGCGGCGCTCGCCCGCTACAATCTGGGCCATCTGCGCGAACGGCCGGTGCATCTGCTTTCCGGCGGCGAGAAGCAGCTGGTGGCGCTCTCCGCCGTGCTGGTCACCGAGCCCGAGATCGTCGTCTTCGATGAGCCGACGACCTTGCTCGACCTCCGCAACCGCAACCGGGTGGCGGCCGCCATCGATGCGCTGCCGCATCCGGCCCTCGTGGTCAGCCATGATCTCGATCTGATCGCCGGCTTCGAGCGCATTCTGATGATCGAAGATGGCCGCGTCGCCGCCGACGGCCTGCCCTCCGAAGTGCTGCCCTTCTATCGCGAGCGGATGCGATGACGATCGGGCTCTATCACCCCGGCCATTCGCCGCTGCACCGGCTTTCCGCCGGCACGAAGGTCGCGGGCCTGCTGGTCGCCTCGCTGGCGCTTTTCCTCATTCCCTCCACGCTGGTCGTGCTTTTGAGCGTGCCGGTCTCCTTCGCGATCTATCTCTCGACCGGTGCGCCCTTCCGGCAATTGATGGCGCAATTGCGCGGTCCGGCGATCCTGCTCGTCCTCGTCTTCATCTTCCACCTGCTGTTCGGCTCGGTGGCAGATGGCGTTCTGGTCGTCGCCCGCTTCGCAAGCCTGATCCTGCTCGCCAGCGCCGTGACGCTGTCGACGCCGATCTCCGAAATGGCGGAACTGGTCGAGTGGGGGCTCCAGCCCCTGAAGCCGATCGGCGTCAATCCGGAGAAGGTCGGGCTCGCCATCGCGCTCGCCATCCGCTTCGTGCCTCTGATATCGGAGGAATTCCGCCATATCCGCGAGGCGCAGGCCGCGCGCGGGCTCGCCGCCAATCCGCTGGCGCTGATCGTGCCGCTCGTCATCCGCACGCTGAAATCCGCCGACGAACTCGCCGACGCCATCGAGGCGCGCGGCTATGAGAGATAAAGCGGACCAGGAGAACCTACCCTCACCTCTCCCTGAGGGAGAGGTCGGAGCGAAGCTCCGGGTGAGGGTTTAGGGAACTATCCGGTGAGGCCGTAAACCCTCACCCGCCGACCTCCGGTCGTCGACCTCTCCCTCAGGGAGAGGTGAAGTAAAGCGCGGGCGTCTTGGCAGACGACTTCTGCGCCGGAGTTTGAAACGAGTGACAAATCGGGATAGGGGACCCAATCCGATGACCAAGGACGTATCGACCCGAGACATCGTCTATATCGCGCTGTTCGCCGCCCTGATGGCGGCGATCAATCTGGTCCCGGCGATCCAGATCGGCTTCCTGCCGGTGCCGATCACCGCGCAGACGCTCGGCGTCATGCTGGCGGGCTCGCTGATCGGCGCCAAGCGCGGCGGCCTCGCCATCCTGCTCTTCGTGCTGCTGGTCGCCCTCGGCCTGCCGCTGCTCTCCGGCGGCTATGGTGGGCTCCCTGTCTTCTTCGACCCGACCGCCGGCTTCATCCTGTCCTGGCCGATCGCCGCCTTCGTCACCGGCTGGCTGACCGAACTGAACTGGCGACGGATGAATACGGTCTGGTTCTTCGTCTTTTCTGTCATTGGCGGTATCGGCATCGTCTACCTGATCGGCATCCCCTGGCTGGCCATGGTGGCCAAGCTGTCGCTCTGGGATGCGACCAAGGGCTCGATGATCTTCGTGCCGGGCGATCTGATCAAGGCCGGCGTCGCCGCCGTCATCGCCGAGACGGTGCGTCGCTCCTACCCGCTGATGCAGACGGTGCGATAACGCGCCGTTACCGGATCGCTAACAGGATCGGCGCTGCTAACCGGCGCCGATCCCCCAGCTTTCGGCGATCAGTTCGACCGAGCGCAGCCGCGCCGAATGGTCGTAGACATCCGAAACGAGGATCAGTTCATCCGCGCCCGTCTCCTTGACCAGCGCGTCGAGGCCGGCGCGGACCGTCGCCGGTGACCCGACGATCGAGCGGGCCAGCATCTGCTTGGCCTGCGCCCGTTCCATCGGCCCCCAATAGGTCTCGATGTCGTCGATCGGCGGCTTGGAAAGCCCGCGCGCACCCTTGAAGATATCCGCGAACGACATCTGCTGCGTCGTCGCCAGTCGAGTCGCCTCGGCATCCGTCTCCGCCGCGATCACATTGACGCCGACCATGGCATAGGGCCGGTCGAGCTGTTCCGACGGCTTGAAGCGGCTCTTGTAGATCTCCAGCGCCGGCAGCAGCAGGTCGGGTGCGAAATGCGAGGCGAAGGCATAGGGAAGGCCGAGTTCGGCCGCCAGCATCGCGCCGAAATTGCTGGATCCGAGGATCCAGAGCGGCACTTCGGTGCCCGCCGCCGGCACGGCGACGATGCGCTGGTCCGGTCCGGCCGGCGCCAGAAACGCCTGCAATTCCAACACGTCCTGCGGAAAATTCTCGGCATTGCCAGGCGAGCGGCGCAGCGCCCTGAGCGTCATCTGGTCGGTGCCAGGCGCCCGGCCGAGGCCGAGATCGATGCGGCCGGGAAAGAGCCTGGCCAGCGTGCCGAACTGCTCGGCGATGATGTAGGGAGCGTGGTTTGGCAGCATGATGCCCCCGGCGCCGACGCGGATCGTCTGGGTGCCGGCCGCGATATGCGCGAGTACGATCGAGGTCGCGGCGCTGGCGATGCCGTGCATGTTGTGATGCTCGGCCACCCAGATGCGGTTATAGCCCCATCGTTCGGCATGGGCGGCGAGGTCGCGGGCATTGTCGAGCGCGCCCCGCGCATCCGTCTCTTCCGTCACGCGTACGAGTTCGAGAATGGACAAGGGCGTCATGGCAATCCCCAATCAGGCGGCAAAGGCCGGAAGAGATTTCGCCCGGCCGAGGGCGGCCGGGCGATAATAGTCGTTAGATCCGCATCTTAGCGAGCGACGCGGACGCCGATCGCGATCGGCTGTTCCAGGAGGCTCGTCTCCGAGACGAAGCCTTCCGGCTGGTCGTCGGTCGGGCGCAACGTCTCGGCCAGTGTCTCGGCGCGGATCGTCTCGGCATGGTCGACGAGCACGTCGCCGAGGCCGTTGGCGATCTTCACCTCGATATGGATGCGGTCCGAAACATTGAGGCCGGCATCCTTGCGCGCCACCTGCACCAGGCGGATGAAGTCGCGCGCAACGCCTTCGCGCTCGAGCGCTTCGTCGACATGCGTATCGAGCACGACCACGCCGGCGGCGCCGTCGAAGGCGACCGCGTCGAGGCCTTCATTGGCCTTGAAGCGCAGCTCGTATTCGCCGGGCTCGATGGTCTGGCCGGCCACGGCATAGCGGCCGCCGCCGAGATCTTCCCATTGGCCGGCCCGCGCCGCGTTCAGCACGTCCTTCAAGCCCTTGCCGAGCCGCTTGCCGATCTTCGGATCGACGGCGAGCACGACCTGGCCGAAGGCGGACGGGTCGACCGCCAGCACGACTTCCTTGACGTTGACCTCGTCGGCGATGACGTCCTTCAGCAGAGCCAGCTTCTCGAAGCCCGGATGGGCGACGGTCAGCCGGCGGAGCGGCAGGCGCGTACGCAGGTTCTTGACGGTGCGGATCGAGGCGGCGGCGGAGGCTACCGTGCGGGCGAGATCCATGCGTTCGACCAGCGCCTTGTCGTCGACCAGCGCCGAGGCATCCGGCCAATCGGCCAGGTGCACGCTCTCGCCGTTCACCAGCGCGCGGTGGATATGCTCGGTCAGGAACGGCAGGAACGGCGCCAGGGCACGCGTCATCGTGACGAGCACGGTGTAGAGCGTGTCATAGGCCGCCTGCTTATCGGCGTCCTTCTCGGCCTTCCAGAAGCGCTCGCGCGACCGGCGGATGAACCAGTTGTTCAGCGCCTCGATGAAGGGCGGGAACGCACTGGTGGCGCCGGCGAGATCGAGCTTCTCCATCGCCGCGTCGATGCCGCGGATCAGATCCGCGGTCTTGGCGAGGATGTAGCGGTCGAGTTCGGCCTCGGCGGTGGTGACCATCCGGCCCTTGATGCCGTCGATATTGGCGTAGAGCGTGAAGAACGAATAGGCGTTCCAGATCGGCAGCAGGACCTGGCGCACGGTCTCGGCGATCGTGCGGCCGTCCTTCGGCATGGCGAGATCGCCGCCGGAAAGCAGCGGCGACGACACCAGATACCAGCGCAAGGCGTCGGCGCCGTAGGTGTTGAACACCTCGATCGGGTCGGGATAGTTCTTCAGCCGCTTGGAGAGCTTCTGCTTGTTCTCGTCGAGCACGACGCCATGGCAGATCACCGAGCGGAACGGCGCCTTGTCGAACAGGGCGGTCGACATCACCATCAGCGTATAGAACCAACCGCGCGTCTGCGCGACATATTCCACGATGAAATCGCCCGGGAAGTGGCTCTCGAACCACTCCTTGTTCTCAAACGGGTAATGCACCTGGGCGAACGGCATCGAGCCGGATTCGAACCAGCAATCCAGCACATCCTCGACGCGTCGCATGACCGACTTGCCGGTCGGATCGTCCGGGTTCGGGCGGGTAAGGTCGTCGATAT
This sequence comes from Kaistia defluvii, assembly GCF_040548815.1. Taxonomy (NCBI): domain Bacteria; kingdom Pseudomonadati; phylum Pseudomonadota; class Alphaproteobacteria; order Hyphomicrobiales; family Kaistiaceae; genus Kaistia; species Kaistia defluvii. The sequence continues at coordinate 2,768,416 of NZ_JBEPSM010000001.1, forward strand.
AGGGGCGATGCAGGTCATGCGGGCGCACGCCGAAATCGCGCTCGATCTCGTCGATCGAACCATAGACGTCGAGGCGCGGATAATTCGGATCGTCCGACTTCCAGACCGGGATCGGCGAACCCCAGAAGCGGTTTCGGCCGATGTTCCAGTCGCGCGCATTCTCCAGCCACTTGCCGAACAGGCCGTCCTTGATATGGCCCGGCACCCAGTCGATGCCCTGGTTGAGCTCGACCATGCGGTCCTTGAAGGCCGAGACCTTCACATACCAGGAGCGCAGCGCCTTGTAGATCAGCGGCTGGTCGGTGCGCCAGCAATGCGGATAGTTGTGGTCATAGGTCTCGTGGCGCAGCACGGCGCCCTGGGCCTTGACGTCGCGGATGATGTCCTTGTTCGCCTCGAAGACGTTCACGCCCTGGTAGGGCGGCGTCAGCTCAGTGAAATTGCCGGCGAAGTCGACGGGGTCGACGACCGGGATGCCGTTCGACTGCGACAGCGCCATGTCGTCCTCGCCGAAGGCGGGGGCGATGTGGACGACGCCGGTGCCGTCTGTCATCTCGATGAAGGCGGCCGCATGCACGCGGAAGGCGCCCGCTTCGCGCTCGCCGGCGAAGAAGGGGAAAAGCGGCTGATAGGTGCGGCCGACGAGATCGGCGCCCGAAACCGTTCCGACTTCGGTGTAGTCAGCCAGTTCATGTGCGTAGTTCGCGACCAGCGGCGCACCGAGGATGACGCGCTGGCCATCCTTTTCCAGCACGGCGTAGTCGGCATCGGCCTTGACCGCGAGCGCCATGTTGGACGGCAGGGTCCAGGGCGTCGTCGTCCAGGCGAGCAGGCGCGTCGGCACGCTCTCGCCGGCGACCGGATCGAGCAGGAAGCCGACCGTCAGCGCCGGGTCCTGGCGCATGCGGTAGGAATTGTCGAGGCGGGTCTCGAAGTTCGACAGCGGCGTCTGCGCGGCCCAGCTATAGGGCACGACGCGGTAGCCCTCATAGATCAGGCCCTTGTCGTGCAGCTGCTTGAACGCCCACATGGTGCTCTCCATGAAGGAGAGATCCATCGTCTTGTAATCGTTCTTGAAATCGACCCAGCGCGCGGAACGGGTGACGTAATATTCCCAGTCCGACGTGAACTGCTGCACCGAGGTGCGGCAATGCTCGTTGAAGCGGGCCATGCCGTATTTCAGGATCTCGAGACGTCCGGAGACGCCGAGTTCCTTTTCCGACTGCAGCTCGGCCGGCAGGCCATGGCAATCCCAGCCGAAACGACGATCGACGACCTTGCCGCGCATCGTCTGATAGCGCGGCACCAGGTCCTTCACGAAGCCGGTGACGAGATGGCCGTAATGGGGAAGGCCGTTGGCGAAGGGCGGTCCGTCGTAGAAGACGAATTCCGACGCGCCCTGCTCCCGGCGCTGCTCGATCGAGCGTTCGAAAATCGTGTTCTCCTTCCACCACGCGCCGATCGCTTCCTCGATCTTCGGGAAGGACGGCGACGGCTCGGCGGCGGGATAGACGGTCTTCGGCTCTGTCATGGCGAATGTCTTTATTCTGGCGGAAAACGGCAGCGAATTCCGGGACGGAAATTGGCGCCTTCGATAGCGCCTTTGCGGCAAGGGCGCCACCCCCAGGAGGCAGCGCAGATATGGGAGGCGACGGGCAAAGTTGTAAGGGTCGGCATGGACCGACCGTATGGAAGGCAAGAAAGACCCTCTCCCGCAAGCGGGCGAGGGCTTTTCGCCGGTATCTGTCTCGACGTCTGCACCGGGCTGGACGCGCCCCCTCTCCCGCGTTCGGGAGAGGGTTAGGCGAGGGTCTTAGCCGACCTTCGGAGAAATCCGGTTGACGTGCCCCATCTTGCGGCCCGGCCGGCTTTCGGCCTTGCCGTAGAGATGCAGCCGGGCGCCGGGCTCGGCCGCGAGGGCTGCCCAGTCGTCGGCGTCGGCGCCGATCAGATTGGTCATCACCGCGTTGGAATGGCGCTCGGTCGACCCCAGAGGCCAGCCGGCAATCGCGCGGATGTGGTTCTCGAACTGCGAAACGATGCAGCCATCCTGCGTCCAGTGACCGGAATTATGCACGCGCGGCGCGATCTCGTTGACGATCAGCCGTTCGCTGCCCTCTTCCTCGACCACGAACATCTCGACCGCCAGCAAGCCGACATAATCGAGCGCACTCGCCACCTTGGCCGCGATCTCCCGCGCGGCTTCGGTGGTGGCGGCCGAAAGCTGCGCCGGCACCGTGGAGGTCGCGAGGATATGGTTGCGGTGGACATTCTCGACCGTGTCGTAGACCGACGTCTCGCCGTCCCGGCCGCGCACGACCAACGCCGAGACCTCTCGGACGAAGGTGACGAAGCCTTCCAGCACCGCCGGCCGGCGACCGATCGCCTCCCAGGCCGCCGCCACGTCGTCGCCGGCGCGGATCGCCACCTGGCCCTTGCCGTCATAGCCGAACCGACGCGTCTTCAGGATCGACGGGCGGCCAAGCGCTTCAAGGGCCGCTTCCAGGGACGCGAGATCATCGACCTGCGCGAAGGGCGCCACCGGAATGCCGAGGCTCTGCATCAGCTCCTTTTCGGAGAGGCGGTCCTGCGACACGGCCAGCGCATGCGGGCTCGGCAGGACGTCGACCTGCTCGGCCAGGAAGGACGCAGTGTCGGCCGGCACGTTCTCGAACTCATAGGTAACGACGTCGACCGAGCCGGCGAACGCCGCGAGCGCCGACTGGTTCTCGTAGGCCGCCGTGGTCCGCGCCGCGACGACGTCGAAAGCCGGGCTCTCGCCGTCGGGGCAATAGACGTGGCAGCGAAAGCCCAGTTCGGCCGCGGCCGTGGCCAGCATCCTGCCCAGCTGTCCACCACCGAGAATGCCGATGGTCGAGCCGGGCGGCAGCATCTTGTCAGAGGTCATCCGAAGGGCTTTCCGCAACCCGCGCCGCCTGGGCAGCGCGCCAATCATCGAGACGCGCCGCAAGGGCCGCGTCGTTGAGGGCGAGGATCGCGACGGCGAGCAGCGCCGCGTTGATCGCGCCGGCCTTGCCGATTGCCAGCGTGCCGACGGGAATGCCGCCCGGCATCTGCACGATCGAAAGCAGGCTGTCCTGGCCGGAGAGCGCCTTGGATTCGACGGGGACGCCCAGCACCGGCAGCGGCGTCATCGCCGCGCACATGCCGGGCAGATGCGCCGCGCCGCCCGCGCCGGCGATCACCACCTTGAAGCCCTTGTCGCGCGCCGTCTTCGAGAATTCGATCAACCGGTCGGGCGTCCGGTGCGCCGAGACGATCCGGTCGTCATGCGCGACGCCGAGCGCATCGAGCGTCTCGGCCGCATGCCGCATCGTCTGCCAATCGGATTGGCTGCCCATGATAATGGCGATTGGCGCCGTAGTCTCTGCCAAGCTTTCGTCTCCGACATTGCGGGAAGGCGCGGATTATAGAGAGGGATGCCCTCGCCGCAAGGCGCGGAAACAGCCTTACCCGCCGTTAACCAGAATTGAACCAAGCGCGGGCAAAATCGCCCCATGTCCAGCGCACCCGTCCTCAAGCCGCAAAACCTTGTCGTCTCCGGATACGATCCGAGGCCGATCGCTCGTCGTCGCGAAAGCGAGGATGGCGGCGGATCGGCGGACCTGCCCGTCGAGCAGCGCTCGCTGGTGATGCGGCTTTCGGAGGAGGTAACCGCGCTGCGCCGCGCGCTCGACGCCAGCCAGCACCGCATCGCGGCGCTGGAAGTGGAGGCCGCCGAAGAGCCGATTTCGGGACTGTTCAACCGCCGCGCCTTCATCCGCGAGATCGAACGGGCGATCGCCTTCCAGACGCGCTATCCCATGACCTGCGGGATCGCGCTGATCGATGTCGACGGCATGGACGCGATCCGAGATGCCCAGGGGCAAAGCGGGCTGAACCGCGCGCTGCGCCTCATCGGCGAGACGCTGCGCGCCGGCATCCGCTCCTGCGACGTGACCGCCCGGACCGGCAACGAACAGTTCGCGGTCGTGCTGTGGAACTCCACCACGGCCGATTGCGGCCATCGCGTGCTCGGCCTGCAGCGTGCCATCGCCGGTCTGGAAGACGTTCTGGAAGCGGGCGCCAGCCTGGCCACACGCGCGGCGGTGGTGATGATCGAGCCCGGCGCGACCGCCGACCAGGTGATCGCAACGGCGGACCGGCTTCTGCTAGAGGGAATGGCCTGCGGTCAGGCGATGATATCCGGCAAGAGCTGATCTTCCAGCGCGACGATCCGGTCCTTCAACGCCAGCTTGCGCTTCTTGAGGCGCTGGATCCGCAATGGATCGATCTTGCCGGTCTCCGACATGACGGAAATGGCCGCGTCGAGATCGCTGTGTTCCTGTCGCAACCGCGCCAGCTCGAACCGGATTTCCCGCTCTTCTTCCTCGGTCATACGCCCCAACCTCGCCGAGTTCCGCCCGGCCCCTGACGGCGCCGACGCGCGACGATACATGCTCCGCCCAGCGGGCGCGAGCACTCTATCTCACCTTCCCCCCTTGAACCGGACGGCCGCAAGGCACAGATCCAAACTGAGCCGGTTTACAGGCTGGTCGGATTGATATGACCGGCGTGTGACAGTTCCCGGTTCACAGCAACCCCCGTCTATGGCACGATCCGCGTGCCGTCATCGATCAACGAAGGGAGGCAGTTTTAATGTCCATCGAATCGCATCTTGCCGAGCTGGAGCGTCGCCATGAGGCGCTCTCCAGGGAAATCGACCAGGTCACGAACCATCCGAGCGCCGATACGCTCGAGTTGGCGGCCATGAAGAGGCGCAAGCTGCAGCTGAAGGACGAGATCGCCCGACTGAAGGTAGGAAACACCGTTCACTGATTGATGACGAAAGGGTCATGCGAAGCGCCGCGTCCAACGCGGCGCTTTTGCTTTTTGGGGACTACTCGGCCGGAACGGCGCGCGGCGGCGGCCCGATCGGATCCTCGGCTTCGAGCCGCTGGCGGGACTTCGGCGCAGGTCCGGTCCAGTCGAGATACCAGGCCAGCGCAAACAGGACGCTCAGGCCCACGCCAATTAGCACCGTGTCGAGCACCATGCCCGTGGCCGTGAAGGTCGGGTCATTGGGTAGGCCGAAGACGCTCTCCCGGATGATATGGCCGGTGACGCTCAGGATGGTCCCGGTCCAGAACACCGGCAGGGTGTGGCGACCCAATCGAACGATCCAGTTGCCCTTGTCGAGCCAGCCCGCCAGCATGGCCGGCAGCGGGCTGTAGATCACGACATAGGCGATCGACAGCACATGCAGCAGGCGGAAGAATCCGACCCAGCTCTTGTTAAAGCCGGAGAGCCAGACCCATTCGGGCAAGGTCGGGAAATAGTCCCAGAGATGGGCGAACACCAAGATGGCCGAGGCCACGAGATAGGCGATCGCCAGGCCATAGAGCGGGCGCGAGAATGCCAGCCGGTCGCCCCGCCGCAGCATGACGCCGCCGACGAAGCCGATCACGAACAGCAGCTGCCAGGTGAACGGGTTGAAATACCAGCCGCCCCCACCGGGGAAACTCGGCAGCGTGAGGCGCCAGGCATTGGCGATTGCCCAGAGCGCCACGCTCGCCGCCAGCGCCAGCGACAGGCGGATACGGGCCAGCAGCATGATCAGCGGCAGCATCGCCATCATGACCATGTACATCGGCAGGATGTTGAAATTGCCGGTCTGGTAGGTGAGCATGCCGATGCCGGCCAAGGCCTGCACCGGCTGCTCGACGATCCAGTGACGTTCATCGGGGATCATCAGGCCCGGCTGATCCAGCCAGAGCGAGGCCCCCGCATAGATTGCGAAACCGCAGGCGATCGAGGCGAGATGCGCGACATAGAGCGTGCCAATGCGCTTGCTGATCCGGCCGACCGCCTGCCCGGATTGGCCCGAGACGAAGCGCGGGTAATAGGCGAGCGCCGCCGAGATGCCGGCGAGCAACACGAAAATCTCGGCCGCGTCCGACAGGCCGAAGTTCCGATGCGTGAAGTTCGAATATAGGTTGCCCGGGATGTGGTTCACGAAAATCGAGATGAGCGCCAAACCCCGGAAAAAATCGATCCGATAGTCACGCGGCATGGAAGTCGACAATGCTCGATGCACCCGGAAGCCTCAGATGACAGGAACGGACAAGTATCGGGTTCGCCTAGCTGGCGAACAAGGCAAGCTTGCGGCGGTGGATGCCGGTTTCAATGCGCCAGGAGGGACACGGCTCCGTCCCAGGTCAATTTGAGCCCGATCAGCATCACGAACAGATAGGAAAGACCGTAGAAGACGGTCTGGTCGATCACCCGCACGATCCAGATGCCGAGAACCGTCGTCAGCGCGGCGAGCGGAAACAGCACCGCGGCCGTTTCCAGATTGGCGGCGTCGAACTGGCCCAGGAAGAAATAGGGAATGAGCTTCACCGCATTGGTGACGGCGAAGAAGATCACCGAGGTACCGACGAACACCTGCTTGTCGAGCCGGAGCGGCAGCGCGTACATCTGGAACGGCGGCGCGCCGGCGTGGCTGACGAACGAGGTGAAGCCGGCCAGCATTCCCCAGAACGACCCCTTGGCGCCGTTGGGCTGCGCCGGCACCGCCCGCAACCGGTCGCCGAACCAGTAGTTCAGGGCGAACACGATGGAGATCAGTCCAACCAGAAGGCGGACGAAATCCTCCTTCACATAGGCGGCCGTCGCCCAGCCGACCGCGATGCCCACGATCGACGCCGGCAGCATGACGGTAAGCGTCGGCCGATCGAAGATGCGGCGGTAGAAATAGAGGCTTATCGCATCCATCACGAGCAGGATCGGCAGCATGATGCCGGCGGCCTGAACCGGCGAGATCACCAGAGCCAGGATGGGAACGGCCAGCATCCCCATCGCGCCGCCAAATCCGCCCTTGGACAAGCCTGCGACGGCCACGGCTGGGATCGCAGCCGCGTAGAATGCGAATTCGGTGAACATGCGGTGTCGCTTGGCGAGGAGTATGGCAGGTTGGAACGATTTACCCTCGTTCGCCGCCAAAATCCAGTATATCTCCTGCTTTGGAGCCTTTTGCGGCGACAGACTCACATTGCGTAACATACGCGAGCTTATTATATATCGACCTATGAATACGCTGCCTTCTGACAAGCACCTCGGCTTTCTGATCAACGACGTCGCGCGTCTGGTTCGCCGTGCCTTCGATCAGAAGGGGCAGAGCTGCAGCCTGACCCGCGCGCAATGGCAGGTTATGGCCTATCTCTTTCACAATGAGGGCTCGAACCAGGCCTCCGTCGCGGATGCGTTGGATGTCGAGCCGATCACCCTGTCGCGCCATATCGACCGGCTGGAAGCGATGGGCTTTGTCGCGCGCGTTCCCGATCCGGCGGACCGGCGGGCTCGCCGCCTGCACCTGACCGAAAGCGTGCGTCCGCTGCTCGATCAGATGAAGATCATCGGCAACGAGGTGATCGCCACCGCACTCGAAGGCATCTCCGAAAAAGAGTCGGAGATGCTGATCGATCTGCTGAGCCGGATCCGCAGCAACATGACCACCCGCGGCTTCGAATCCGGCTGCGGCGAAGCCGCCAAGGATGCCGCGACCAAGCTGTCCGAGAAGGCCTTGCTATGAGCGCCGAAGCGGGAGATGGCGGGACGTCCGAGGCCCAGCCTCCGGTCCCGCAGTCGGCATCCGAGCCTGCGCCGCGGAAGACACGCCGCGGACGCCTCTTCCTCATGCTGGCGCTGCCGGTGCTTCTGGCCGTTGGCGGCGGCTATCTCTGGCTGACGGGCGGGCGCTATGCCTCGACCGACAATGCCTATCTCGAACAGAACCGCGTCACGATCACGGCCGACCAGTCCGGCCGGATCGTCGAGGTCGCGGTGCACGAGAACGATCACGTCAAGAAGGGCGACCTGCTCTTCCGCATCGATCCCGAGCCCTATCAGCTGGCGCTGCGCCAGGCAGAGGCGGCGGTCGCCGTCGCCCGGCTGCAGGTCGAGCAGTTGCGCTCCAGCTACCAGCAGGCGCTGTCGGAGCAGCAATCCGGCGAGGACACCCTCGCCTACCGTCAGAAGACGTTTCAACGCCAGCAGGACCTGTTGGCGCGCGGCGTGACGTCGAACGCCGATTTCGACACCGCGCAGAACAATGTGCGCGTCGCCGAACAGCTCGTCGCCCAGGCGCGCGAGAAAGTGTCGGGCGCGCTCACGGCGCTGGGTGGCGATCCTAACGTGCCGACCGACCAGCATCCGACCGTGATGCAGGCGCAGGCCGCGCAGGAAGCGGCCGCGCTGGCGCTGAAGCAGACCACCGTGTTTGCGCCGAGCGACGGCGTCGTTTCGCAGACCGACCGCCTCCGGGTTGGCCAGTATGTGACCAATCCGGCGATGGCGCCGACGGCGCTGCTCAGTCTGGTCGAGACGGCCACCACCTATGTCGAGGCCAATTTCAAGGAAACCGACCTGACCCACATGAAGGTGGGACAGACGGCGCGGGTTACCTTCGACACCTATCCCGACCGGCCGTTCACGGCGCATGTGGAATCGATCGACGCCGGAACCGGCTCGGCCTTCTCGCTGCTGCCGGCGCAGAACGCCTCCGGCAACTGGGTCAAGGTCGTGCAGCGCGTGCCGGTCCGGCTGCGCCTGGATGGCGCGGTCGACTTCTCGACCCTCCGCACGGGCCTCAGCGCCTCGGTGGAAGTCGATACCGAATACAAGCGGACCCTCCCAGGCTTCAGCCATGCGATCGCCGCCAATTCCACGCCTCCAGCGGAAGCCGCGGCTGCCAACTAGGACGCCGCGCACCGGAAAGTCGCCAGAATGAGCGCGCCAGCGGTTCAGCATCGTGGCTTCATCACCGTATCGATCATGCTTGCCACGATCATGCAGGTGCTCGACACGACGATCGCCAATGTCGCGCTGCCCTCGATGCAGGGTTCGCTTGGCGCCGCGCAGGACACCATCACCTGGGTCCTGACCTCCTATATCGTCGCCGCCGCCATCGCCACGCCGATCACCGGCTGGCTTGCCGACCAGATCGGCATCAAGCGCCTGTTCATGACCTGCGTCGCCGGCTTCACCCTCGCCTCGATGCTGTGCGGCCTCTCCGGCAGCCTGACGCAGATGGTCGGGTTCCGCATTCTGCAGGGCCTGTTCGGCGCCGCGCTGGTGCCGCTGTCGCAATCCGTGCTGCTCAACATCAATCCGAAGGAAAAGCACGGCCAGGCCATGGCGATGTGGGGCGCCGGCATCATGGTCGGCCCGATCATCGGCCCGACGCTGGGCGGCTGGCTGACCGACGCCTTCAACTGGCGCTGGGTGTTCTTCATCAACCTGCCAGTCGGCATCATCGCCTTTCTCGGCATCGGCGCCTTCCTGCCGGAAGGACCGCTTCGCGCCCGCAAGTTCGACTTCTTCGGCTTCGCCTTCCTCAGCCTCGGCATCGGCGCCCTGCAGATGATGCTCGATCGCGGCGAGCAGCTCGACTGGTTCTCCTCGCCCGAGATCCTGATCGAAGTGGCGCTGATGGCGATCGGCTTCTGGATCTTCACCATTCACATGGCGACGGCCAAGAACACCTTCATCGATCCGCACATCTTCAAGGACCGCAACTTCGTCACCGGGCTCGTCTTCATCTTCATCATCGGCATCATCCTGCTGGCGACGATGGCGCTGCTGCCGCCCATGCTGCAGAACCTGTATGGCTATCCCGTCATCACCACCGGCATGATCCTGGCGCCGCGCGGCGTCGGCACCATGGTGGCGATGCTCGTCGTCGGCCGGCTCATGGGCAAGGTCGACCCGCGCATCCTGATCCTTGTCGGCCTCGGCGCCACCACCTGGTCGCTCTACGAAATGACGACCTGGGCCCCGGAAATGGATGCCTGGCCGTTCATGACCACCGGCATCGTGCAGGGTTTCGGCCTCGGCTTCGTCTTTGTGCCGCTCTCGACGATCGCCTTCGCGACCCTGCCGGCGCATTGGCGCACCGACGCGGCCAGCCTGTTCAGCCTCGTGCGCAATCTCGGCTCGTCGATCGGTGTCTCGCTGGTGGCGACGTTGCTGTCGCAGAACACGCAAATCGGCCACGAGGTGCTGGCCGGTCATGTGACGCCGTTCAACCCGGCCATGCCGGCCGACGCCGCCGCCGGCAATCTCGAGGCGTTGGCGCGGATCAACGCCGTCATCACCCGCGACGCCGCCTTCATCGCCTATATCGACGATTTCAAGCTGATGATGTTCGTGACGCTGGCCACGATCCCGCTGCTGGCCTTCATGCGCTACAAGCCGCAGAAGGGCCCGGCCCAGCACGTCGCTCTCGAATGAGCGAAGCGCGCCGGCGGAACCCGTCCGCCGGCACGCCTGTCGTTCAGTGCGCTTCGATGAAGCTCAGCGTCGCGCCGACCATCTCGTCCAGCGTCGCCGGGCCGGTGAAGGCGTCGAAGCCATGGTCGGTGTCGAGCACCATCAGGCCTTCATCGCCGGTGTGATAGTCCAGGAAGAGCTGGCCGGCCGCCGGCTGCGGCGTCACGACGGTGTCCTTGGTGCCGACGATGACCAGCAGCGGCCCGCCATATTGCGCGATCGCCGCGACGGGATCCGTCGCAAACAGCGACTTGAAGAACGGGACCTTGAGCGACGTCTTGGCGCCCCATGGCAAGGTGCCCTCGATCAGTTCGTTCGGGTCCGTGGCCGCCATCGCCTTGTTGACGGTATCCTGGCCCAGCACGACGCCGAAGCTGAAGGCCGGATTGGCGACGGGCGCCCAGAGCGTGGCGCTATCGACCGGACGCACGGAAGCGAGGTGCGACGCCACCAGTCCGCCGAGGCTCCAGCCGATGACGTGGATCCTGCCGGGATCGATAGTGTCCTGCTTCTTCAGCCAGTCGAAGGCAGCCACCGCATCGGCGATCTGGCTGAAGGTGGTCGTATCTTCCCACTTGCCCGAACTGTCGCCTGAGCCGACGAAATCGATCCGCAGGCTGGCCAGGCCTCGCTCGGCCAGCAGGCGGGCGGTTCGCGAGTAGACGCCTTCCTTGGTGCCGGCGACCTCGAGCTCGTCGCGCTTGCCGGTGAAGCCGTGCAGCAGCAGCACGACGGGCGGCTTCTCGACGCCCTTGGGCAGCGCGAGCGTGCCGACGATGGTCTCGTCGCCGCGCGCGATCCGTACCGTGCTTTCCGTCGTCTCGCCGGCCGGGCGGGCAAGCGCGATCTTCGAGGCATCGCGCATCTTCGCGGTCACGTCATCGGCCGCCGCCGGCGCGACGATCGCAGCCAGCATGACGGAGGCAAGCAGCCATTTTCTCAGCATCAAATTTCCCCTGGAAGCACGACGTCGTCGTCAACGATCTCAAATCAGCGCCGTCCCTGGCCCCAAGAGGCCCCCGCGTAACGGCCTGCCTCACCACTATCGATGCTTTCGGCATCGATCCGCAAGCCGTTCAGCCGCCGAGGATCCAGCCCGCGCCGGCCGCCAGCAGCACCACCAGCCAAGCCGGCAGACGCACGAAAACCAGCAGCGCGTAGCAGAGCACGGCAAAAGCGAGATCGCGCGGGCCGTGTATGGCGGTGACGAAGACCGGATCGTACAGCGCCGCCGCCAGCAGCCCGACAACCGCCGCGTTAACGCCGCTGAGAGCGCGGCGAACGGCCTCCACCCGCCGCAGCTGCCGCCAGAACGGCAGGACGCCCACGACCAGCAACAAGGCAGGCGCGAAGATGGCGACGACGGCAAGGGCTCCACCGAGCCACGGCGTCGGCACCCCCGCCGCGACGCCGAGATAGGCCGACAGGCTGAACAGTGGCCCCGGCATCGCCTGAGCCGCGCCATAACCGGCCACGAAGACCGGCTCCGGCACCAGCCCGGTGGTGACGACGGAGTCCTTCAGCAGTGGAAGCACCACATGGCCACCGCCAAAGACGAGCGCGCCCGTCCGGTAGAGCCCGCTGGCCAGAACGGCGGTCTGCGAATGGGTCGTCGCGGCCAGGATGGGGAGGGAGACGAGCAGCACGGCGAAGAGGCCGAGCGCTGCGATGCCGTTGCGCCGGGACATTGTTACGCCCGGCGCGAGCTCGACGACGCGGGTAACGGGGCGGCTGAACCCATAGCCTGCCAGCCCGCCGCCGAGCAGGATGGCGATCTGGGCAAAGCTCCCGGGCACGAGGAGCGCCAGCGCGGTCGCCGCCAGCGCCACACCGCCGAGCAGCCTTCCGGTAGCAAGCGACAGCGCCATCCCCCGCACCGCCTCGGCCACCACCGCGACAGCCACGATCGCCAGCCCCGACAGCACGCCGGCATCGATCAATCCCCCGTTGGAGCCGAGGCCATAGGCGATCAGCGCCATGAGGAGGGCGGACGGCAGGGTGAAACCGATGAACGCCGCCAGCGCGCCGGCAAGGCCGGCCTTCTCCAGCCCGATCGCCATGCCGACCTGGCTGGAGGCGGGCCCGGGCAGGAACTGGCAAAGCGCCACCAGATCGGCGAAATCCGCCTCGTCCAGCCAGCCGAGCCGCTTGACGAAGCGGTCGCGGAAATAGCCGATATGCGCGACGGGGCCGCCAAACGAGGTCAGGCCGAGGCGCAGGAACTCGCGGAAGACCCGCGCGACCGTCGGCGCCCCCTTTGCAAGGCCGGGGGGTTCAGGGGGATCGATCGCGGGGCGGGTCATCCCGGCAGGATTGCATCCCTTCCGTGACACCCACAAGAAAACGGCGCCCGAAGGCGCCGCTTTCCAAACTTCATTTCGACGGCGTCAGTGCGCCGGGGCCGCGCCGGCCGTCGTCACCGCAGCGGGAACCGCCGGCTGCTCCTCGTCCTCGTCGCGCTTCGCATGCGCGCTGGAGAGGTAGGTATAGAACATCGGCACGACGAACAGCGTGAACACCGTGCCGATCGACATGCCGGTCGCGATGACCAGGCCCATCGAGAAGCGGGCCTTGGCGCCCGCGCCTTCCGCGAACAGCAGCGGCAGCACGCCGAACACCATGGCGGCCGTCGTCATCAGGATCGGCCGCAGACGCACGCGCGCGGCCTCGACGATCGCATCATGCCGGTTGAGGCCACGCTCCTCGCGCTGCTGGTTGGCAAACTCCACCATCAGGATGCCGTGTTTCGTGATCAACCCGACAAGTGTGATCAGGCCCACCTGCGAATAGATGTTCAGCGACGCCGCGCCCAGATTGAGCGGGATCAGCGCACCGAAGATCGAAAGCGGCACCGACATCATGATGATCAGCGGATCACGGAAGCTTTCGAACTGCGCCGCTAGCACCAGATAGATGACGACGATGGCGAGGCCGAACACGATCAGCAGCGAATTGCCGGTTTCCAATTCCGTACGCGACTGTCCGGCATATTCGATAAAGTAGCCGGACGGCAGCACCTCGCTCGCGATCTGCTGCAGCGTGGCGAGGCCATCGCCCGACGTCACCGTCGGCCGCGGCAGCGCCGCCAGCGTCGCCGAATTGAGCTGGTTGAACTGCTCGATCGCCGGCGCCGAACCTTCCGTATTGATGGAGACCACCGAGGAGAGCGGCACCATGTCGCCGGCCTGCGACCGGACGAAGAAGGTCCCGAGGCTTTCCGGATTCAGACGGTACTTCTCCGGGACCTGGGTGATGATGTCATAGGCGCGCGCTTCCCGATCGAACTTCGAGATGCCGTTCTCACCCACGAGCAGCGTCAGCGTATTGCCGATCTCGGCGACCGAGACGCCGAGCGCGGCGGCACGGTTGCGGTCGATCACCACATTCACCTTCGGCGTATCGAAGGAGAGCGAGTTCTGCACGACGATGAACTTGCCCGACGCCATGGCCCGGTTCTTGATCTCCTCCGCCACCGCGTAGACGCGATCGGCCGGCTCGGTCGACTGGATGACGAACTGGATCGGCAAACCGCCGCCCGTTCCCGGCAGAGACGGCACCGCGAACACGAAGGCCTGCACGCCCGCCACCTTGTCGAGGCGCGCCTGGACTTCCGCCTGCACCGCGGGCTGGCCGCGCGTGCGCTCGGCCCAAGGCTTCAGCACCAGGCCGGAGAAGGCCGAATTGGCCGAACCGGAACCGGCGATGGAGAACAGGGCCTGGCGCTCGGGAATATCGGCGGTCTTCTGCGCGATCTCATCGACATAGAGCTGCGTGTAGTCGATCGTCGCATATTGCGGCGCCGTGATCAGCGTGAACATGGCGCCCTCGTCTTCCTCCGGCGCCAGTTCGGACGCCGTGTTGAGGAACAGGAACACCATGGTGCCGAGGATGGCGGCAACCATCAGCAGCGTGATCGGCCGGACCTTTAGCGAACCGATCAGCCGGCGGGCATACCAGTGGCTGAAGCTCTCGAAGACACGGTCGATGAAATGCTGGATGCGTCCGCCGCCCGGCTTCAGGATGCGGGCGGACATCATGGGCGACACCGTCAAGGCGACGAAACCCGACAGGATCACCGCGCCGGCGAGCGTCAGCGAGAACTCGCGGAACAATGCGCCGGTCACGCCCTGGGTGAAGGCCATCGGCGCATACACCGCCGCCAGCGTGATCGTCATGGTGATCACCGCGCCGGTGATCTCCTGCATGCCGACGATCGCGGCCTTCATCGGTTTCAGCCCCTCCTCGATGTGGCGGTGGATGTTCTCCACCACCACGATCGCGTCATCGACGACGAGGCCGATAGCCAGAACCATGGCGAGCAGGGTCAGCGTATTCAGCGAATAGCCGAGCGCCCAGAGGATGAAACAGACGCCGATCAACGATAGAGGAATCGTTACGATCGGAATGATCACCGACCGGAACGAACCGAGGAACAGGAAGATCACGACCACGACGATGGCCGATGCCTCCAGGATCGTCCGGATAACCTCCTCGATCGACGCGCTGATCGCCTCGGTCGAATCGTAGACCAGCTCGATATGCATGCCTTCCGGCAGCGAATCCGCAATCAGGGGCAGCTCGCGGCGAACGCCCGACGCCACGTCGAGCGGATTGGCCGACGGCGTCTGGAAGATGCCGAGGAACACGCCTTCCTTGCCGTTGAAGCGGACTTCCGTATCGGTCGAAGCCGCGGCGAGCTCGATATTGGCGACGTCGCGCAGCCGGACGATATCCGCGCCATTGGAACGAATCGGCAGCGCGCCAAACGTCTCGGGATCCTGCAGCGTCGTCTTCGCCTCGATCGAATAGGCGTAGAACTCGTTCTTCGTCTTGCCGGGAGCCGACAGGAAGTTGGAGCCCTTGATGGCCGTCAGAACATCGGTCGCGGTCACGTTGCGCGAGGCGAGCGCGACCGGATCGATCCAGACGCGCATGGCGAATTCCTGCGCGCCGAGGATCTCCGCATTGGCGACACCGTCGACGGTGGCGAAACGCGGCTGGATCACGCGGATCAGGTAATCCGTCAGCTGCTGCGCGTTCATCGTGTCGCTGCGAGCCGCGAGATACATGAGCGCGAACTGGAAGCCGGTACCCTTCTGGATCACCGGATCCTCCGCCTCGTCCGGAAGCTGGCCGCGCACCTGCTGGACCTTGGCGATGACTTCCGTCAGCGCCTTGTCCGGATTGGTGTTCAGCCGCATGTAGACAGAAACCGTCGACACGCCGAGCGAGCTCTTGGACGTGACGTAATCCACGCCCTCAGCCGAGGAAACGGATTTAGCGATGGTGGAGGTGATGAAGCCCTGGATGACGTCGGCGCTGGCGCCCGGATAGACCGTGGTGACGGTCACGACCGTCTCGTCCACCTTGGGATACTGGCGGATCGACATCGACAGGATGCCCTGCGCGCCCAGCAACAGCATCAGCAGGCTGACGACCGTTGCGAGGACAGGACGGCGGATAAAGAGTTCGGAGAAGCTCATGACTTGGAAGCCTCCGGGTTCACGGTGGCGCCCTTGACCGGCTGGACGGAATTATCGACCGCCACCGGGCTGCCGCTCGAAAGCTTGTTCTGGCCCGACGTGACGATCTGCATGCCCGGCTTCACGCCTTCCAGGATCTCGATCATGTCACCCGAACGACGGCCAACCTTGACGAAGATCTGCTTGGCGATGAGGTTCGGCGCGGCCGCATCCGCCGGCTTTCCGTCCGCGGGCTTCGCCTCGGCGGGCTTGGCTTCCGCAGGCTTGGCATCTGCAGGCTTGGCCTCCGCCGGCGCGTCCTGCACAGCATAGACATAGGCGCCGTAGAGGCTGATGGTCACGGCCGTCTGCGGCAAGGCGATCACGTCGGATTCAACGGGAAGGTCGACGCGCACGCGAATGAACTGGCCCGGACGCAGCGTGCCATCCGGATTGTCAAGCAGCGCCTGCACGCTCACGAGCCGCGAAGCCGCGTCGATCTTCGGATCGATACCGGTGATCGTGCCGCTGAAGTTCAGTTCGTCTTCCTTGAGGCCGAAGCGGACCGGCTGGCCGATCTTGAGCGAACCGAGCTCCTGCTCGGGCACGCTGAAATTGACCTTGATGCGGTCGAGATTCTGCAGCGTCGCGACGACGGTCGCCGGCTGCACATACTGGCCGACATCGATCTTCGGAATACCGATCGTGCCGGCGAAGGGCGCCTTGATCGCTTTCTCGTCGAGGGTCGCCTCAAGCTGCGTCAGCGCGCCCTTGGCCTTGTCCAGATTGTTCTGGGCGTCCTGCAGCGAGGCGACGGTGCTCACATTGCGCTGCAGCAGCGCCTGGGCGCGGCTCAGCGCATCCTGGCTGACGGCCACGGCGGTATTGGCGCTGACCAAGCCGGCACGCTCGACCGCGTCATCGATCTGCACGAGCAACTGGCCCTGCTGGACCTTGTCGTTTGCCTTGAACAGGATCTTCTCGACGATGCCGCCGGTCTGCACGGCGACATCGACGCCCTCGGCCGCCGCCGCGGTGCCGACAGCCTCGATGCCGGGCGTCCACTGGGCAGGCTCGACCGTGATGGCTGAAATCGTGACGACGGGCGCCTTCATTCCGGCAAAGAATTGCTCAATCATCTTGTCGCGGAAGAAATTGAACCAGATCAAGCCGCCACAGATCGCCACGACGACGACGAGCAGGATCGTAGCAAGGATAAACCGCTTCATGATTGGCAATCCAGTGAGCGCGAAGCCGGTCTGAAAGCTGGCAGGCGCATGGCAAAAAACAAAGATCGCGGAAACGCGCCACGCAGGGTTGCTTCCTCGATCATCAGGCCGGAATTAGTGTACCTGGCGTACAGAACTGTCAACGTGCCGCTCGCCGAACACCGCCGTTCGCTCTGAACTCGTGCTAACTCCGCAACACCGGTCGATTGGATCGTGGCCACTTGGACGGGGCTGTTTTAGCTCGGAAGCTCGGAAGCTCGGAAGCTCGGAAGCTCGGAAGCTCGGAAGCTCGGAAGCTCGGAAGCTCGGAAGCTCGGAAGCTCGGAAGCTCGGAAGCTCGGAAGCTCGGAAGCTCGGAA